>DATENE010000071.1:0-3907 GCA_035275205.1 Nitrospiraceae bacterium | reverse complement strand
GGCGTCAACGGATACCTGGACGATGTCCCAGTCGACAAAGTTCAACAGTTTGAAGCGGATCTGCTGCACTACGTGCAACAGAACCATGCGGACATGAAAAAGGAAATCACAACCATCGGAAAGATCGACGACAAGGTCGGCGGCAGACTCAAAGAAATTATCGCGACCTTTAAACAGAAAATGGGATACGGAGCCAAGCAGTAGCGATTGACCATTGACCTGAAGACTACCGATGCCAAGTTTGCAGAGTCTGCGTCGCAAGATCGCGGCGTTTAAGAATACGCAAAAGATTACCAAGGCCATGAAGATGGTGGCCGCAGCGAAGCTGAAACGATCGCAGGACCGTATTCTGGCGGCGCGCCCCTACGCCCTGAAAATGCGAGGCGTGGTCAGCAACCTAAGCCGGCGGGTCAATCGATCTTCGCATCCCCTGCTGCAGAAGCGCGAGGGAAAGAAGGTCGAGGTGCTTGTCGTGACGAGTGATCGCGGGCTGTGCGGGGGGTTCAACGGCAATATCGTACGGAAGAGCACGGAGTTTGTGCGGCAATGTGAAGCCCAGGGACTTCAAGTAAGTTTGAGCATCGTCGGGCGTAAAGGCCGCGACTATTTTCGTCGTCGCCCCTGGCCGATCAGGCAAGAGTGGACCGGCATCTTCGACAAGCTCAGCTTCGAACATGCCATCGATATCGGCGGCGATCTGACCGACTCCTTCATCAAGGGGTCGTTTGACGAACTCCACATTGTCTATAACGAGTTCAAGTCGGCCATTCAACAACGTGTCATCGTCGAGAAGTTGTTCCCCGTCGACGCCACGGCCGAGTTCGGAGCGGCACAAGCCGAAGGCACGACCGGCGGCAGTTACCTCTATGAGCCTGAAGAAGCCGAACTCTTGAAGGTATTCATTCCGAAACATTTCCAGACGCAGACGTTCCGCGTGCTGCTGGAATCGGCCGCAGCGGAACATGGCGCTAGAATGGCCGCGATGGACGGGGCCACGCGAAATGCAGGGCAACTCATAAAAAAAGTAACCTTGCATTACAACAAAACCCGCCAGGCTGCTATTACCAAAGAACTGATGGACATCGTCGGCGGAGCAGAAGCACTCAAATAACAATGTCGAATGGTGAATTTTCAATGTTCAATGCGAAATGGACTATTGTTGGATGTCTGCCATTCACAATTCATCATTTAACATTCAACATTTTCAGTGAAGGTGAAAGATGAGCATAGGAAACGTGATTCAGGTCATCGGACCGGTGGTGGACGTAGAATTTCCCCCGGGGAAATTGCCCAACATCTACAACGCGCTTAAAGTGACCCAGGAAGAGAATAAGGCCGCCGGCACACCAGCCGTCGATATCACCCTCGAAGTCGCGCAGCATCTCGGCGAAAATCGTGTCCGCGGCGTCGCGATGTCCACCACCGACGGGCTCACTCGCGGAATGGATGTGCAGGATACCGGGGCGCCGATCTCCGTACCGGTCGGTCGCGAGACCTTAGGGCGACTGATTAACGTGCTGGGCCAACCGGTTGACGAGAAAGGCCCGATCAAGACCACCAAGACTTATCCGATTCACAGGCCTGCGCCACGACTTGAAGACCAGGACACCAAGACGGAAGTGCTTGAAACCGGCATCAAGGTCGTCGATCTACTCGAGCCGTACAGTAAGGGCGGCAAGGTCGGCCTCTTCGGTGGCGCCGGAGTCGGAAAGACCGTCATCATCATGGAGCTCATCAACAACATTGCCTTGCACCACGGTGGATTTTCCGTGTTCGCCGGCGTCGGCGAGCGAACCCGTGAAGGCAACGACCTCTGGCACGAAATGCAAGAATCGAAGGTCATCGACCCTAGCGATTTCACCAAGTCGAAAGCCGCGCTAGTCTATGGTCAGATGAATGAGCCGCCTGGAGCCCGCCTGCGCGTCGCGTTGACCGGCCTGGCCGTCGCCGAATACTTCCGCGACGAAGAAAACCAGGACGTGTTGCTCTTCGTGGACAATATTTTCCGGTTTACGCAGGCCGGTTCGGAAGTGTCCGCGTTGCTCGGACGTATGCCATCCGCCGTGGGCTATCAGCCCACCCTCTCAACCGAGATGGGGCAACTCCAAGAACGTATTACCTCGACCAAGCGTGGATCCATCACCTCGGTGCAAGCCGTCTACGTGCCCGCTGACGACTTGACCGACCCAGCGCCAGCCACGGCCTTCGCTCACTTGGACGCGACCACCGTGTTATCTCGACAACTGGCCGAGCTGGGTATTTATCCAGCCGTCGACCCCCTCGACTCCACGTCGCGTATTCTCGACCCGCAAGTCATCGGCGAAGATCACTATAAGGTCGCACGAGGCGTCCAGTCCGTCTTGCAGCGATATAAAGACCTCCAGGATATTATCGCCATTCTCGGCATGGATGAACTGTCGGAAGACGACAAGATGGCCGTGGCCCGCGCGCGGAAGATTCAGCGCTTCTTGTCCCAGCCGTTCCACGTGGCCGAAGCCTTTACCGGCTCGCCCGGCAAGTATGTGAAGCTCAAAGACACGGTGCGAAGTTTTAAAGAAATTCTCGACGGCAAGTACGATCATCTCCCGGAACAGGCCTTCTACATGGTCGGCCCGATTGAGGAAGTGATTGCGAAAGCGGAAAAAATGGGAGTCAAGGTATAAGCAGGCGGGGGAATCGAGCGTCCTCTTTGCTCGCACAACGCGCGGTCTCAGAAGACCTTCGTTGGACGCGCGCAGTAGAGGACACCTCGATTCCCCCGCTTTCTGAGTGAAAGTAAGGAAATAGGGACATGGCTGGAAAGTTTTTGTTAGAGGTCGTGACGCCGGAGAAGCTGCTCTTGAGCCAGCAGGTCGATGAGGTCATCGCCCCAGGTTCAGAAGGTGAGTTCGGCGTGTTGCCTGGACACTGCCATTTCCTGTCTACATTGCGCATCGGTGAGCTGCGCTATCGCGTCGGGGATCTCACCAGCCACATGGCGGTCCTCTGGGGCTATGCGGAAGTCACGCCAACCAAAGTGACGATCATGGCTGAGATCGCCGAGAAGGCTGAAGACATCGACATCGGCCGCGCCCAAGCCGCCGTTGAGAAGGCTGAACAACGCCTCAAGGCCGGCGGCCTTCCGTCCGAAGTCAAAGAAGCTGAGATCAGTCTCGAAAAAGCCCGCCTCAGAAAAAAGATCGCCGACCGCGCCCGCAAAACCGGCCACTGACATCCCCTCTCAGATCATTCAGGAAAGACATACGTTCGATTGCCAACTGACAGGAGTATCACGCAGCTTGGCTTCTCTATCTCCCGCTAACGCTTGCTCCAAGTGTGCCACACACGTGACATGATGAATTGGCGAGAGAGGTATGTCTTGCTCTTTATCGGCTGCGTTCCCACCGCAACCACTGAGTTCGTGGTGTACGTTTAGGGTGAATCAGATGTGCGGTCATCAACGCCATCCTGGGCTAACCACTCACCTCATTCGCTTCTCTGTTTGGCGCGGAGAGCGTGGGAATTGTTCACGTTGTTCGAGTCGACTGAGCAGGCAATCGGTTCGGCAAGCCGTGGGTGACCAGACAGGCCTCTCGATTGCAATTGAACCTCGCGCTACAGTAGCGTGGTCTGAACGCGCTCGCCCGGATTATTCATGCATACCGTCGCGAGGCGTTCGAGACCGAAGCCCGCCGTGGCTTCTCGCACGGTGGCCGACGCAGGCGTACCGGCAGTCCGTCGAGGAGACTGAGGGAGGAAAGCTTCGCCGTGCAAGACGATCGGGCGCTGGATCAGGTATTCATGAATAGTCCGGACTAGTGAAGGCGAGTTCTTTATGGTGACCGAGTTTGTCGTGACGGCCGGCGAGCTGCCAAAACGGCTGGATATATTTCTGGTCAATCGTGAGCCCAAGTTATCTCGGTCGGCC
>DATENE010000070.1:0-20435 GCA_035275205.1 Nitrospiraceae bacterium | reverse complement strand
TGATCGAAATGAATATCCGCGATCAACGGTACGGTCATCGCGGCTTTGATCTTAGGCAACACCGCCGCGGCCTCGTCGTCCGGCACGGCCACGCGGATCACTTCGCACCCTGCAGCCTCCAGTTGGTGGATTTGCTCGATCGTCGCTGCCGTATCTCGTGTGTCGGTCGAGCACATCGACTGTACAGACACGGGCGCATCTCCGCCGATCTTGACCTTGCCGACTTGAATCTGCCGAGTTTTTCGTCTTGTGATATGCATTGGACCTAAACCCGCTTGACGCCTAACGCTTCACGTCCCTAATCAGCTCCCCTGTTCATCTCCGTGCGGCAACCGATCAGTCGAGGAAGCCAGAGTAAATTCCTCGCGCGAGGACGCCGGTGTTTTGCCGATGAGCTCCTTCACGCTCTGATAGATACCATCCGCTGTCAACCCGTATCGTTCGCGCAGGAAGTCCTGCGGTCCCTGCTCAATGTACCAATCCGGCAACCCCAAGACCTTCGTCGTCACATGCGTGACGCCGCCATCGGACAGAGCTTCGAGCACGGCTGATCCGAACCCGCCCATCTTGGCGCCTTCTTCAACCGTCACGACATAACGAACGCGCTTCGCCACCTCGACGATTAAATCCTGATCCAGCGGCTTCACAAAACGCGCATTCACCACCGCTGTGGAAATACCTTCTTCTTCAAGCCGCTTCGCCGCCGCCACGGCCTGCGAGACCGACACGCCGATGGCAACGATCGCCACTTCCGTACCATCGCGCAGCAACTCACCCTTCCCGATCGGCAAGGCATTCGGCTCCTGATCCATGGTCACGCCCAGGCTCAACCCACGGGGATACCGCACCGAGGCAGGCCCGTCATACTGGATGCAGGTCTTCATCATATGCTGCAACTCATTTTCATCCTTTGGCGCCATGACAACCATGTTCGGCATATGGCGCAGATACGCATAATCGAATGCGCCGTGGTGCGTTGTCCCGTCTTCCGCAACCAGCCCGCCACGATCAATGCAAAAGGTCACCGGCAGATTTTGCGTGGCGACATCGTGAACCACCTGGTCATACGCGCGCTGTAAGAAGGTCGCATACATCGCCACCACCGGGCGGAGTCCCTGTGTTGCGAGCCCTGCGGCGAATGTCACAGCATGTTGCTCGGCAATCCCTACGTCATAGATCCGATCCGGAAACTCTTTTTCAAAAGCCGTGAGGCCGGTCCCCTCGCACATTGCAGCCGTGATGGCGACGATCCGCTTATCCGCTCGGGCCAGCTTCACCAACGATTCGATGGCGATCTGCGTATAGGATGGCCGTGCCGCTTTCTTCGCCGGGGCTCCGGTTTCCCGAACGAACGCCGGGCAGGCATGGAACCAGACTGGATTCTTCACTGCCGGTTCATAACCGAGCCCTTTTTTCGTGATGACATGGAGCAACACCGGCCCCTTCATTTTCAGCACATTTTCCAAGGTAGGCAGCAGATGCTCGAAGTTATGCCCATCGATCGGCCCCGTATACGTGAATCCAAGCTCTTCGAAAAGCAGCCCAGGAAGGATCGCTCCCTTGGCCAGCTCTTCAGCCCGGCGAGCCCACTTCTGTACATCCGATCCGATATGGGGAATCTTCCTCAACAGTTGTCCTGTTTCCTCCCTCATCTTGCCATAAAACTCGCCGGTGAAGGTCCGATTCAAATAGGAGGAAATGGCCCCCACATTCTTGGAGATGGACATTTGATTGTCGTTCAGAATGACCAGGAAGTCTTTTCCCAGCCCTCCGGCATGGTGCAGGCCTTCCAGGGTCATGCCGGCTGTCATGGCACCGTCGCCGACAATGCAGACGACCTTATGTCGCTGTTTCAACTGCTCACGCGCCTCGACTATACCGTAAGCCGCGGATACGCCGGTTCCCGCATGGCCTGCATTGAACGTATCGTGATTGCTCTCTTCACGTTTGGTAAACCCACTCAGGCCCCCGTACTGTCGAAGCGTATGAAACCGTTCCCGACGTCCGGTGAGTAGTTTATGCGCATAGGCCTGATTGCTCGTGTCCCATACGATCTTATCCTTGGGAGAATTGAGCAGATAGTGCAATGCCACCGTGAGTTCAATCACTCCGAGGTTTGAGGCGAGGTGCCCTCCGACGTTGGACACTACATCGATAATCTGTTCCCGCAGCTCCTGGCACAAAGCAGGAAACTGTGTCGGTGACAGCCGCTTCAGATCAGCCGGGCTTTGAATGGTTTTCAAAATTGACATAGCACATGCTCCTTTGCGTCAATCCGTACGCCTGTACCAACGAGGATGAACTGGGCGTAGGTAAGTACTGGCAAAGCCCTGTGGAAGTTTAGACGCTCGCACCGGTCAGTGTCACATGGGAGTTCCATGATGTCAAGGGGTTAGCCGGCTTTCATTTAATCTCCGGCCTCTTCATGACCCAAATCGTTGGGTCAGCAATGTTGCAAGGGTAAAGTCCGCCGCGCTTCCGGTAATGAAGTCGAGATTTTCGACCCCGTAGACCTGCCACAGCAGGCGAGGCATGAGCCGGTAGCTGAACCCCACCGCCACTTCGGTCACGCCTTGATCCAAGGCCCGTGTGCCGACACCGTGGAACGGTGTCGAGTAATAGTCAAAGTGTGCCGTGGTGGAAAAATTCTCTGACCATAGATACTCCACGGCAAGCAGTCCGGAAATCGTCGGCTGAAGAGACAGCCCTGCTATGCGTCCAGTCGGGATCACCGCGTTGAGATTGCCATAGACAATCCATCGACTACCAAATCCCTTTTCAGCGGCGAATCCGAATCCGAAATCCGGACTGCCACTGCCAAAGAATTGGTCTTTATCTCCTGTTGGAAGTTTGACCGCTGCACGAAACGACAGCGTCGGCATCGACGCAGTTTCTGACAGCAACTGGTACTTGCTCATGATCGTGCTGTCGCCCAATCCTACGGCGTCTTCCCCTCCACTTGCGATCGTGTTTCCTCCGCGTGAAATGTTGAAGGCATAACCTAATTGGCTCAGCGCTTTCCGGGCAGGGGCCAAACCGGTTGTAGCCCGTTCAACCGATTCGATGGCCCCTTCCATGAATCCGCCGTAGCGATAGAGTACAGGCACTTCCACGGCAAACTCCCATCGCTCCGTCGCCCCGTACCGGAGAAATAAACCGGATCGAAGGGTTTCAAATTTCATCGTCACACTAGCCTGGGAGCCTGTATCGTTAAAAATGCTCGAGGTATTCGCGAGTTCCAATCGGACATCCAATACACCCTTCTTCAACACGGCGGCCCGATCCCCCGGCATGCTCAGGACCAGCTGCTGGATCGGCTGGAAATTTCTGACAGGAAACGGGCCGAACCCCTCGGCCAGAACCAGTGCAGGTTGAACAGAAAAGGAGATGAGGAGTGCGGCGAGAACAACTCGATAAAAAATCATGCTCCGCAAACCTGACGCGCTGCCCATCAATAGGGGAAGTCCAGCCCCGCAAAAATCGCGCCCCCTTCCCGGCTATAACCGTAGTCGACCCGTCCGACGACATTGGGTCGAACGATTCCACGGAATCCGATACCTGGGGTCATGCGGTAATTCCGAAAGGTGACGTCCCTGTAGTCATTGAACACTTGACCGGTGTCCAGGAACGGGGCGATCTCGAAATCCGCGGTGGCGCCCGCAATCTTTGTGCGCATCAGATGAATGCGCTCCTCGATACTCAGTGCGACGAGATTCTTATCGATGAAACGATCGACGCCGAATCCACGCAGATTGTTTTGCCCGCCCAATGAGCTTTGCTCGAAAAAGGGCACTTGATCCCCGATTGTCGCCTGAAGGTTCGCCCGCACGATAAGAATCGCGCGCTTCGACTCACTTGGGAACAGTTTTTTGACCTCGATTTCATAGCGGGAATAAATGGGATGATCGCCGTTGCGGATGTTCTGATTCACTTCAGCATAGGCCGTCACGGCCATTCCGTCGGTTGGCGAGATGAGGTTATTCCGCGTATCATAATAGAACGTCGCGCGGTGTCCGAGAATGTATGTATCGCCTTGAACGCCGTCAACGGTAGGAAACTGGTCGCCCGTAAATGGAAGATCCGTTGCGCCTGGCTGCAGACTCACTTGGCGAAATCGTTGACCAACTGAAATCTGCGTCACCTCATTCAGATGAACCCCGAACCGCCAGTTCGCCCGGGTTTCAACATCGGTGTAGTTCGTTTCCGCTGCCTCTAACGTCTCTTGCCCTAAGCCAAAAAATCGAGCGGTAGCATTTTTGAAATACGAAGCACCAAAGCTCAAGGAGTAGCGCCCATGGCTAAAGGCCGGATCGGTGTAACTGAATTGCAGTCTGCGCTCGATCCGCTCCGTATAGGATCCGATAAACCGAGTTTCACGGCCCCCCGGCTCATATCGAAACACATTGAGCGAGCCTCGCGTCCCCACGATGGAATTCTGAACGATCATCGGAGCGACGAGGTACTTGAGCTCTCCGTCCGAGTCCGTCTTCAGAATTGGGACGATCAACCCGGCCTCGTTCCCATCATTCTTGCTGGTGGACACGGCAGGAACCGGGAAATATTGGACGTCGGCTCCCGCATGTTTCGGTATTGCGATGACACTCGCCGCAAGGAACACGAGGACAACAGCGATGAGGCCAGGCAGGCTTGTCATGAAGTTCCTGGAGAGCGTTACTGGGCTTTAATCTTGTCGGATTTCTTGCGAAGCTGGTCCACTAAGTCGGTATAGGTTGACGAACGGAGGATTTTTGAAAACTGACCCCGGTAATTATTGACTAAGCTGACACCGTCCACCACCACGTCATACACCCGCCAATCAGTACCCTTGTTGAGCATGCGATAGTCGAGCGGAATTTCGACTTTGCCGGTCAACACTTTCGTCCTGACTTCGGCATAATCCTTCTCCATCCGTTCATTGATAAACTGCACACCTTCTCCGGAGTAGGATTCGATCTTGTCGGCGTAGGAATTGGTCAAGAGCGTTTTGAACAATTGGACAAACTCTTGCTTGTCTTTATCGGACAGCGTACTCCAAGGAGCCCCGAGTGACCGCTTCGACATTTCCTCATAGTCGAACCGATCCCCGACGACCTGCTCCAATCGTTGCCGACGTTCTTCAGCCCTCCCCGGCTGTTTGAGCTCCTTGTCCCGAATGATTGCGAGCACTTCGTCAATGGTACTTTTCATGGCCTCGGTCGCACCACCCGCCACTGCCGGCTGGACAGCCACCACGCCAAGCAACAACAGCAGACAGGCCACCCCGATCACGACCCTGTCCCAACTCCAGTTCCACGCTTGTGGCACGGCAGATCGCTTGATCTCCATTGGTCCTCCCCCCGTATACACCTGGGTTTTCTTCGTCATCGGGTTATCAGTTTACTTTGCCATGAACATACTGACTCACCAACTCTTCAAGATCGAGGCCCGATTCGGTATCGCGTATCGTATCCCCAGGCTTCAGTAAATCGCCGCCCCCTCCAGGAGACAGGGCCAAGAATTTCTCCCCAATGATGCCCCGCGTCTTGATGGATGCAATGGTGTCCGTATAGAGCTTGACCGTGTTGTTGACCGCCAGTTTTACCTTCGCGCGATCCCCAATGAGGGTAATCCCTCGAACCCTGCCGACTTCGACACCGGCGATTTCGACCGTCGAGCCCGGCTTGAGCCCTGACGCGGTGTTGAACTGCGCCTCGACTTCGTAAACACTGCCGCCGACCAGTTCAAGTTTCCCCAGCTTGATCGACAGATACCCGAGACACACCAGGCCGATAAACACGAACACGCCGACCACCAGCTCCAACTTGGTTTTTTCCATCCTTGGTACTCCCCTCTCACCTAACCGACAAGCGATCCAGGCAACGCCACCGTCCCACCGACTGAAATGAATTCTTGAATCTCCGGATTGGTGGTCCGCTGGAACTCAGCAGCTGTGGCCATCAAGGTAATCTTGCCCTTCCGAAGCATCGCCACCCAATCGGAAATCCCGAATATTTCCGGAATTTCATGGCTGACCATGACCGCCGTGAAGCCTAACCGCCGGTGCGTCGTGACGATCAAATCATGAATCGATTTTGCCATCAACGGGTCCAACCCTGTTGTCGGCTCATCGAAGAGAATAATCTCCGGTTCCATGACCAATGCGCGGGCCAATCCAGCACGCTTTCGCATGCCACCGCTCAACTCAGCAGGAAATTTGTGCCCCATCCCCGCCAACCCGACTTCCTCCAGCTTCTCCTCAACCCGTCGCCCCACCTCCGGGCCCTTCATACGCAATTTCTCCCGCAATGGGAACGCGACGTTTTCGAAGACCGACAACGAGTCGAACAACGCAGCGCCCTGAAACAGCATCGCGAATTGTTTCCGCACGTTGTTCAAGGGCGTGCCCGACAGCCGGGAGATCTCTATGTCGCCGATCCACACCTCGCCACGATCCGGCTGCATGAGCCCGATCATGTGCTTGAGAAGGACGCTCTTTCCCGATCCGCTGCCACCGATAATGGTCGTGAGTTTGCCGACAGGAATCGAGAGATCGATGCCTTGCAGCACCGGTTGCCCACCCAACGTCTTTTCCACGCCGACCAGCTTGATCATCTTCTTCTAGTCCCGAGTGCTGAGAACCGAGTTTCCGTCATCGCTCAGCACTCCCGTCTCAGCACTCTATAAGAGCACCGAGGTCAATACATAATCCCCTATGAGGATGAGCACTGACGACAAGACCACCGCCTCCGTCGTTGCGCTTCCAAGTCCCTCGGCGCTTTGCCTCGTATAGAACCCTTTATAGCAGCAGACCCAACTGACGATCAGCCCAAAGCACACCGACTTGAGAATGCCGCCATAGACGTCTTTCCATTCAACCGCCGATTCGACCGAATTCCAATAGGCGCCTTCACTCACTCCCAATAAATCCACTCCGACGAGGGACCCTCCATAGATCCCCACCACATCGAAAATGGCCACGAGCAACGGGACGCCGAGTATCCCGGCCACCAATTTCGGCGCGATCAGATATTGCCGCGGATTGATCGCCATGGTATCGAGCGCATCGATCTGTTCCGTAATCCGCATGATGCCGATCTCAGCAGTCATGGCTGATCCTGCCCGCGCGGTCACCATCAACGCAGCCAACACCGGCCCCAACTCCCGAATCATGCTCAACGCCACCGCGGATCCCAGCAACCCCTCGGAACCGAACTTCCGCAAGCTGTAATAGCCTTGGAGCGCCAGCACCATCCCTGTAAACCCCGCGGTGAGCACGACGACAAACGTGGATCGATACCCGATAAAATGGAGCTGTTTCATAATTTGATGGAATCGAAACGGAGGCCGCATCAGCCAGGCAAACGCCGACAGCACAAACAGCAGCATGCGCCCCATCTCCTGTATGCGCATGACGGCCCACGCACCCAGCTGTCCAATCACGTTCGTCATCAGTTACCTGGGAGGCCGAGGAGAGTCACTGCTTGTTTCTGCATAGCACTGGAACCATTCTGTCAACCGATCCGCTGCCACCCGACTCTGCTTTCGCAGCCGATTTAGTCCCGCAACGCTTGAGGGAGAGCCGATAAGCGCTTGCATACCTTTGGCCCAGCCAGTGGGCCTGAGAAAGAGATTGAAGTCAAGTGGAAGGTCTTCATCCGCCAGATCGGAAACTGCCCGCACGATCGCCATCGGCAGACCTCGTTCCTGTGCCACCTCCGCCACCGCGGCACTTTCCATATCGAGCCCGGTTGCGTCGGTCAAACGCCGCAACCGGCGCTTCTCCTCCGCCTGCCACACGACAGTCCCCGATGATACGACTGTTCCAACCCGCGCGACCAGACCTGCATTCTGCGCCACAAGGAGAAGGTCCGCGCGGACAGCTCCATCGCACAGTACACGATCGTTCCCCATCGTCCAGGTTCCCTCACCATGCACAGAAGACACCGATGTGCCCACGATCAGGTCTCCCACCTGAGCCGGTGCAAGCGCACAGGCAAACCCCGTGGACATGACGAGCGACATAGGCTGTGCCTTCAATACCTTGCCCGCAATCGTGTCGGCCGCAATGGGACCGACGCCGGTTTGGATGAGGCAATAGGTGCGATCTCCTCGCTGCCCCATATGACAGCGGACTCCGGCGATTGTCGCAACACGATCCGTTGCGAGCCCACGCCGAACGGCCTGGATTTCCCAGCGAGTCGCGGCAAAGATAGCGATGGGATTCACCGAAGATCCTGAGAGGAGTTGCCCTGCGCCAACGGATGTCGGCGGCGGACTGTTCAACGATCGGCTCGATGACACCCGGACGCGAGTACCTGCTGCCGCACTTCGTCGGCCCGCATCCTCCCACGCGTCCGTAGATTCCGATACATGGCCAAGGCCCACAACGGAAAGTATTGGCAGTACCAATGGTAACGGAGATAAAATACCCGGGGGAATCCAGTGCCTGTATGGCGGACCTCTTCCCACGACCCATCCTTCATTTGATGGCGGAGAAGATATTGGACGCCGCGAGCGACGCTGAAGGCGTCGGTCATCCCCGCCGACATGAGTCCCATGATGGCCCAGGCCGTTTGAGAAGGCGTACTCTCCCCTTTCCCGCTCCACTCCGGGTCGCCGTAAGACAGGCACGACTCGCCCCACCCGCCATCGGGATTCTGCTTCGACTCAAGCCAGGCGACTGCACGAAGAATAGAGGGCTCCGAGAGATCCACTCCGATCGCGCGGAGGCCGGCCAGCACAGACCAGGTGCCATAAATATAATTGACGCCCCATCGGCCGTACCAACTCCCATCGGCCTCCTGCTCTCGCTTGAGGAATCGGAGGGCCGGCGCCACGGCGGGGTGCGTCTGATCGTAGCCCAACGCCGCAAGCATCTCGAGGCAGCGTCCGGTCAAATCGGACGTACTCGGATCGAGTAAGGCATGGTGGTCGGCAAATGGAATATAGTTGAACACGATACGATTGTTGTCCTTGTCGTACGCGCCCCATCCGCCATCGGACCCTTGCATGGCGAGCACCCACTTCATCCCCCGTTGGATTGATTCTTGTAAATCAATCGTCGGTGCCATCTGAACTTTCGACAGCGCCATCAAGACCACAGCCGAGTCATCCACATCGGGATAGAATTCGTTTTCGAACTGGAAGTACCAGCCTCCCGGTTCTGCATCGGGAGACGAGAACTTCCAATCACCGACCGTTTTCGTTTGACGAGAGACCAAGTACGCGCCCGCTTTCTGAAGAGACGGATGATCCTGAGGCATCCCGGTTTCGATGAGGGTGTTCATAAGCAACGCTGTATCCCAGATGGGAGAATGGCAGGGCTGAAGATGCAACGTCTCGACGCGCTGCTCGCCGATCGACACCGTGCTGTACACTTCCAGTGCTTCGATTTCATGAAGGGCCTTCCGCACCACTGGGTCGTCGACCTGATACCCGAGGCAGCGAAGAGCCACAATCGAATTCGCCATGGCCGGATAGATCGCTCCCAGCCCACCACTCCCTTTGATGTGTTCCAACATCCAGGTGGCGGCTTTTTGCAAGGACTTTTCACGCAACCAGGTCAACGGCATCCGGTCGTACAGTTTCAGTACTCGATCCAGCTGGACGAAGAAGTTATGGGGCGTAAACCATCGTTGATCTTTATTGAAGGGCGGCACGTCGCGATAATGAATCTGCGATCGAGGCGCAACATACAGCTCGTCGATGCCCTGCTCCCTGGAGATCCGGCAGACAGGCTGATTCGCGAACACGACCAGCAAGGGGATCAACACGGCGCGAGACCAATAGGAAATCGCATAGATACTGAAATAGAACCGCTTCGGCAGGAGCATGATCTCAGGCGGCATGCTCGGAACGCCCTGCCAATCGTATTGATCGAACAATGCCAGCGTGATCTTGGTAAAGACATTCGCGGACACGACGCCGCCCATCGCCAGAATACGGTCACGAGCCCGAAGCATGAAGGTCTCGTCTGCCGAAGTGCCGCTCAACTTCAAGGCAAAATAGGCCTTCACCGAGGCGCTGATCTCCGAGGGCCCTCCGTAGAAAATCGGCCAGCCGCCATCGGGCAATTGCATGGCACGAAGGTAGCGAACCGCCTTGCGCTCTCGCTCGGGATCGACCCGATCGAGAAACCGACGCAGCATCAGGTATTCAGCGGTCAGCGTCGTATCGGCTTCAAGCTCTGCAACCCAATACCCTTCTGATGCATGCTGCTTGGATACCAACCAGGCTTGACTGCGCCGGACCGCATCGTCGAGCGCATCCACTTGACTGATCGAATGACCGGTGGGGCGACGTGTCGTGGTATCGACCGGCGACGACAGCACGGACTTGTCCGACAACAGACGCAGCGGAGGAACGTTGGACGGCTCGGTCGCCAACTCCAGCTTCTCCGACACGGAGACGAAGAAGCTATCGGATAGACGATCCAGAAGCGTTCGAATCAGCTTCATTGTATTGGTCTGTAGAACACTACAGGTGGATGGGACAATGCGCGTCACTCGCTTCGTCCCGATAACAAGCTCGAACTACGAGCGGTACGCTCATAGATCTGCCCACTTGGGGGTATATAGCAGACAGCCTGCTCGAACGTCAAGAAACCAAACGATGGAAGTCCTCTGAAGTACGAATGTTTTAGCCAGTTCTGTCTGCTTAGGCCGGCTGCAAGTTGCCCAGTCTCACTGAAAGGATTTTTGAGATGCCCGGCTCTTCCATCGTGACTCCGAACAACGAATCTGCAATGGCCATCGTCTGCTTGCTATGGGTGATAACCATGAACTGCGCGCCTTCGGAGAGGTCATGCAAGACGGCGGTAAAGCGCCCGATGTTCTCTTCGTCCAACGGGGCGTCGATTTCGTCGAGAATACAGAACGGTGTCGGCCTGATCAGGAAGCTCGCGAAGAGCAAGGCCATTGCCGTCAAGGTCTTCTCACCGCCCGAGAGCATGGTGATACTCTTCAAGCGTTTACCCGGTGGTTGCACCACGATATCGACTCCCGGCTCCTGCGGCCCACCCCCTTCTACCGCCTCATCCGCCTGCGCCTCGACCAACTGCAGTTCGGCCCGGCCACCGGGAAAGAACTTGACGAACACTTCACTGAATTTCTGTTGGAGCTCGGCAAAGGTACCGGCAAACATGTCTTTCGTGGTGCGGTTGATGCGCTGAATGATTTCTTTGAGCGAGCCGATGGATGTGGAGAGATCTTGTTCCTGCGTCGTCAGGAATCGATACCGTTCATCCAGCTCTTGATGTTCCTGAATAGCCGCCAAATTGATCGGTCCCAACCGATCGAGCTTCTCACGAATCTTCTGAAGTTGCTCCCGCAATGCCACCTCATCGACTGCCGGCGGCTCTGCCGGGATCGACTGCTCCCCGAGAGACAGCTGGTCGGATGTCATTTCCACGACCGGCGCGTCGAGCAGCGTCGCAGGATCGACTTGGTACGTTCCCAAAAGCGTGGATTCGACAGTTCCCCACTGCATCCGGACTTCCGCCTTCCTGACCTCCACCGCCATGCGGGATTCGCGAAGAGACGACACCACGCCGCGAACATCCTCCAGCCGGGCATCGAGCTGGTGCGCCGTTGCCATGTCCTGCGCCTGTTTCTCTTGAAGTTCGACCAGCCGATCCTTGATCTGAATTGCCGATTCACCGAATTCTCGACAACGCGCTTCTTGGCTCTCACGTTCAACTCGGCTCTGCTCGATCGAAGCCGAGAGCCCCTCGACATGCCGTATCAACGTCTCGATACGTACGGTCGCGTCTCGCTGCTGTTGCTCAATCCGCTGAAGGTCATGACGACGATGCTCACGGGTGGTCCGGATTTCCTGTGCCACCAATTGCGCCTCTGTGAATCGCTGTTGAAGCCCCTGCATGTCGCGATCGATTTGCCCCACCCGTTCGCGCACACGGCTAAGCCCGGCTTCCTGGCCGACCTTCTCCGCGATCCACTGTGTAAGCTGCGCTTCGCCGGAACGCGTGTCATGATCGAGCCGCTGCGCTTCCGCCAAGCCTCGTTGCGCATCACTCGTCAAGGTATCGATTCGCTGAGTCAGATCTCCCAGAACATGCTGGAGTCCGGCTTCGTCTTTCTGCAGTGAAAGCCCCTGCATTTCAGCGTCGCGGAGCGACTCCACGAGGAGCCGGCTCCGCTCTCGCAACTCCTGTCCCTGCGCCAGCAATCGTTCCCGTCGCTGCTTCCCTTCTTCGACGCATCCCGTCAGCGAGACACTCTGGGCTTCCAAGTGAAGCACCTCTCGACGCCGTTGTAGCAAGCCTCCTGTTGCGCTGGTTTGTCCTCCGGTGATCACCCCGGCGGCATCCAAAATTTCTCCTGCGCGCGTCACAAGGATAGGTCCGTCGGGAGCCGCGCAGGGCTGTTGTTCCCACAACACCGTGGCATCCCTGAGGGTCTCAACGAACACCATTCGGTCGAAGAGATAATCGCGGGCCGCTTCTCGCTCACCCTGTACAGGGATCAGATCAACCGCACGTCCGACCACACCGGGCTGGCCCTCCAGCGCGGGCCACCACGGACGAGACGGCGTACCCCGAAGCGTCCAGCGAGGTTGCTGAGGGATGAATGTACCCCGCCCGAGATCTTTCCCTTTGAGAAACTCAATCGCCTCACAGGCGGCGGCGGGATTGTCGACGAACCATCCCCTGACCCGTTCACCCAAAACCGCTTCCACTGCACGGTCCCATCCTGGAGGCACGACCAGCCATTCGGCCACGGCATCGCGAACCCCGGTACACGTTTTGAGCGCAGTTGACCCTTCATCACCGCGCCGCCCATAACCCATATCTTCTTGCAACACGCCTTGCAGCGCTCTGAGATGAGAGTCCACTGCGGCCAACTCTTCCGACTGGCGAAATACCGACTGGTCGACTTCGGCTAACTCGGCCGACAGACGCTCGCTCGCTTCCTCGACTCCCTGCTGCTGCCGGCGCAGATCGGCCACCAACCGCTCCGCGTCATGGGACGCCTGTTGGAGCGCCTGGCGTTTATCCGTGACCGTGGCATGCTGCAGAAGAAAATCTTCCCGCTCACGGGCCAGCCGGCCTTCACGATCCGACGCCTCTTGAATGCGAGCAGCCAATTGCACGAGGGTTTGCTCAGTATTCGCGACTAATACTGCCAGGTTGAGGACGTCGAGACGCCCTCGCTCCTCTTCAGCCAAGGCCGCGGTTCGTTGCTGGAGCAGCTCTTCCATCTCCCGGTCGAGCGTCGCAAACACCTGTTCCCGCTCTGTGCATTCATGCTCAAGTGCGGCCAGCGCGGCTTCGAGGGCGGCCGATTCCGCCGCGCTCTGCTGCTGTTCCTGGGTGAGGCGCTCGAGTTCCTGCCCCCCCTGACTCTGCTGCTGCGCATAGAGTTCTCCACGATTGCGCTCGACTTCTGCAGCCGTCAGCGCCCGCGCCTGTTGCTGTTCAACCTTCGACAATTCCTCGCGCCGCTGCCCGATCGACTCGTTCGCGATGGCATTCGCGAGCCTGATCCGCTCAAGCTCTGCCGTCAAACGCGCCAACTCAGCGGACTGTTCGGACTCGCGCTCCCCCAACATCTGCAGCTCCGACTCCACTTCCGTCAGCATGGTCCGGAGGACACGGTATTCGTTGGTCAGTAACTGAATCTCCAGCGACTTGGCCTCTTGATGCAACGTCTGATAGGACCGCGCCTGCCGCGCCTGGCGATCGAGAGAATTCAACTGCTTCTTTACCTCAGCAACGATGTCCCGCACTCGCAAGAGGTTTTGCTGCGTCGCGTCCAGCTTGCGCAGCGCTTCGGCTTTCTGTTTCTTGTACCGAACGATGCCGGCGGTTTCCTCGATCAACTCGCGCCGATCTTGCGGTGACGCGTTCAGGATCTGATCGATTTGTCCCTGTGCAATGACCGTATGCCCTTTTGTCCCGGCCCTGGTATCCAGCAAAATGCTCCGGACATCTTTCAACCGGCAGACCGTCTTATTGATGAGGTATTCGCTCTCGCCATTACGGTACAGGCGGCGCGTGATCATGAGTTCTTGATATTCCGACAATTGGCTCGAAAGACCGGAGAGGGGATCCACAGTGATCCGATCCAGCCCGCTGATCACGAGCGACACTTCGGCCAGACCGAGAGGTTTCCGTATCTCGGTTCCGTTAAAAATCACATCTTCCATCTTTTCGCTTCGCAGGGCCTTTGTGCTCTGCTCGCCCAGTACCCAAAGAATCGCGTCGACGACATTGCTTTTCCCACTCCCGTTTGGACCCACGATGGCGGTGACGCCATCTGGGAATTCCATCCGGGCTTCCGCGAACGACTTAAATCCCACCATTTCAAGGGATTTCAAATACATAGGCGACTCCTTCAATAGCGTGTCTTAAGGAAACTTTGCCTGCACGACTCATGAACACTCGGCTGCCATCGCCCATGTCTGACTCAGCGCGACGGGCGAGACTAGCGGGAAAAGCGCGACATGCAGGAACAAGGTTCACACGTCGCGCGCCACTCCGCCATTTCGGGACGAACCGTCATGAATATGTGGGTTCGTGGAGAGAACGCCTGGTTTTGTAGCACAGGCCCAGGGGGGAAATCAAAGAAAAATACTGCCGGTGGTAGGCAAGAGGAACAGGACCTACAACATTTGGGGAGTGGAACAGTAGCGAGAAATACGGCTATCCCACCTCAGCCCCGACAGATTTGCTGGAAGACTCAATGGTGATCAATTCCTTGGGGAGAAGAAACTCCACGTCCTCTTCGATGACCGTCAGGTCTTGAACCTCTGCGTTCCCAAACGTCTTGAGATACGTCACCACTTCTTCAACCAACACCTCGGGCGCTGAAGCACCGGCAGTGATACCGACGGCTTGCACGTTCGTGAGCCAGACTGGATCAATGTCGGACGCGGCATCGATCAAGTACGACGCGATTCCACAGTGTTCCCCCAGCTCACGTAGACGGTTGGAGTTCGAGCTATTCGGGGAACCGATGACGAGAATGACGTCCACCAGCTTAGAGAGTTCCTTCACCGCATTCTGACGGTTCTGTGTCGCGTAACAAATATCCTCCTGATGCGGCCCCTTGATGTGCGGAAACCGCTTGTGAAGCGCGCCGACGATATCCCGGCACTCATCGACGCTCAGCGTCGTTTGCGTGACGTAGGAGAGGTCGTGGACATTATCGACTTGCAGCTTTTCGACATCGGCGACGGAGGAGACCAGGTGGAACTTGTCCGGAATCTGTCCAAGCGTCCCGATCACTTCAGGGTGACCGGCATGGCCGATCAGAATGAGATCATACCCCTGCGTATAGTCGCGGTTGACCTCGTTATGCACTTTGATGACCAATGGACAGGTGGCATCGATCACATGCAACCGGCGTCGATTCGCTTCGTCCCATACCGACTTGGCGACCCCGTGGGCGCTGAAGATCACGACTGAACCTTCCGGGACTTCTCCCAGCTCCTCCACAAACACGGCGCCCTTGGTGCGAAGCGAGTTCACGACATGCCGGCTATGGACGATTTCATGTCGGACATAGATGGGCGCTCCATACTTCTTCAACGAAAGGTCGACGATATCGATCGCCCGGTCGACTCCGGCGCAAAACCCTCGTGGATTGGCGAGATAGATCTTCATAGCCGTCCCCTTCTTCGGTATAGAGCCACATTCCTGGCCGCAGACTCACAGGTCACTGCCGTTCACCTTACGTCAGAGCAGCAGGCTCCGTCAACACAATTGGCCCAGGCTTCTCCTCTCCTGCATGTCTTGACACAAGGCCATCTCCCTCGTAGGCTCCCACCAGCTATGCCAACCTCCACAAGAAAAAAAATCCTCATCGTTGAAGATGAGCACGACATTCTCCAGCTGATCAAACTCTATTTGGAGAAAGAAGGTTTTCAAACCGTCTCGGCCAAGACTGGTATGGAAGGCCTCCGGCACGCGAAGCAGGAAAAGCCCGATTTGGTCGTCCTCGACTTGATGCTGCCTGAGATCGACGGCTTCGAGGTCTGCAAACGCCTTCGATCGGCTCCGGCAACCGCGATGCTCCCCATCATCATGTTGACCGCCAAAGCCGAGGAGTCGGACACCATCATCGGTCTGGAACTGGGAGCCGACGACTACGTCACGAAACCATTCAGCCCCAAGACCCTGGTGGCCCGCATCAAGGCCCTCTTTCGACGCCTTGAACAGAAGCCGGACGACAGCCCGGCTCAATTTCGCTACGGCAATCTCGTGATGGATCTCGCGCGACACGAAGTCACCGTGAAAAAGATTGAGGTCCCACTCACAGCGAAAGAGTTCGGCCTGCTCGAACATCTCTTGCGCAATCCCGGCAGAGTCCTCACAAGAGATATCCTCCTCAATACCGTCTGGGGATACGATTACTATGGAACGACGCGGACGGTCGACGTCCATATCCGAAGACTCAAGCAGAAACTCCCCTCGCTCAACGAGGCGATTATTTCGGTCAAATCCCTGGGGTACAAGCTCAAAGAGTTGGATCATTCGACATGACCCTCTCCATCCGATGGAAGGTCACGATCGGAACCCTGCTGGTCCTCGCCTGTGGGCTTCTCATCGCCCGCACCCTGGCGATTCGCTCCCTTGAACAACAGGAAATCGTCCAATCTGGTGAGATACTGGAGGCTCGAACGAGTCTCGTCGCATACGGGCTGCAGCCGTTTCTCACGCAATCCGGAGTGTTGTCTTCGACCCCTCAATTACAGGCGGCACTACGAGATCTCAGCACGCGTGCGCTCGCGCGCGTGACCGTCATTGCCCTGGATGGACGGGTGTTGGCCGACAGCGCCGTGTCGGATCACCTTCTTGACACGCTTGAGAACCAACGAACGCGACCGGAAATTCAGCAAGCCCTTGCCACCGGGCACGGAACAGATCTCCGCGCGAGTCACACCACCGGTGAGCGCACCTTGTATGTCGCTGTCGGTCTGAGCGGTCCGAATCAGGCAACGCCCGCCGTCTTCTTGAGACTGGGGTTACCGATGACGACATTCGATCGTGAAGTGGCCAAGTTGCACCGAGACTTGGCCCTCGCCTTCGGCATTGCATTCTTGATTGCCGTTGCGCTGAGTGTGTGGCTCGCTCACAGCATCACGAAACCCCTGTCTGAGATTGCGATCGCGGCGCAACAGCTGGCAAAGGGTGACCATGCGGTCCGTATTCGGACCGGATCACGGGATGAAGTCGGCCTCTTGGGCGATACGCTCAATCAGATGACGGACCAACTGAGAACCAAGATCGATGAACTTTCCGAAGATCGATCCCAGCTCTTAGCCATGCTGACCTCAATGGTCGAAGGCGTGATGGTCCTAGACCGTCGAGGCCGCGTGTTACAAATCAATCCCGCGCTGGAACGGATGTTCGACGTCACAAGGATGGAAGCACGGGGACACCCCTGCTCCGATGTCTTCCGGCATCCGCAGTTGGATACGTTGGTCTCGACGGCCCTGACGAGACGCAAGAACGAAGAAGATGAAATTCTCCTGCACCAGAGCGGTCGCCGTCTCCATATCGAGGCCTCGGTGATTGAATCCGATCGAGAAAACGACGCGGCCGCCGTGCTGGTCTTTCACGACATGACAGAATTACGCCGCCTGGAAATTATCCGGAAAGATTTCGTCGCCAATGTGTCCCACGAGTTGAGAACCCCGCTCACATCAATCAAGGGGTACATCGAAGCCTTACTCGATGGCGCCAAGGACGATCCTGAGACCAGCACGCAATTCCTCGGCATCATTCTCAAGCAAAGCGATAGGCTGAACCTGATTCTCGAAGACCTGCTCCAGCTGTCAAAGATCGAATCCGGGCAGGTTCAGTTTAAGCGAGAGCCGCTGCATATCCCGAGTGTCATCGAACGAACGCTGGCCATGATCAAACCCATAGCGGACAAGAAGGGGCACCGGCTCGTCTCCTTTGTGGAAGACAATCTGCCTGCGGTGCTTGGCGATGAAGACCGGCTGACGCAAGTTCTGTCCAACTTGCTCGACAACGCCGTCAAATACACCCCCGAGAAAGGGACCATCACGATGGCGGCTCATCCGGTCTCGGACGATGTCGAACAGCCGGCGATAGCCACGGCTGTCGAGCTGAGCGTAACCGATACCGGCATGGGAATTCCTGAAATGGATCGTCCCCGCGTCTTCGAACGATTCTATCGCGTTGATAAGGCCCGCTCGCGTGAGTTGGGTGGAACCGGGCTCGGATTGGCGATTGTCAGACATATCGTCGAGGGTCTAGGCGGGCGGGTCTGGGTCGAGGCAAACGCCCCGACCGGCAGCCGTTTCGTCGTCAGGCTACCGGTCCAACAGGAGAAGACTGTTATTTAGTTTATTTGGTTTGTCTCGTGTGTTTGGTTGAACCAGATAAACCAAACGAACGAGATCGGCCTTACCACCGAACCAACCCTGCCGCCCAGGTCACACCACCGCCAAAACTTCCCAACAAGACGATGTCGTGGGGCAAAATTTCCCCCGAACGGACTGCGTGGTCGAGCGCGATCGGCAATGACGCCGACGACGTATTGCCGTAGCGGCCGATTACGGAACAGACCCGTTCCGGCGAGACCCCAAGCCGCTTCGTCAGCTGGTCGAGAATCCGCCCATTGGCTTGGTGCACTACCAGCTGCGCGATATCGTGTATATCGACACCGAACTCTTTCACGATCTCGCGGATCACCTGCTCCAACCGCTTGACTGCCAGACGAAAAAGCGGCGCCCCCTGCATCCGCAACATATGGTTCTTCGTCTCGACCGTTCCCGGAGTTGTCGGCCGGCGCGATCCGCCCGCGGGAATGGTAATCAAGCCATGCTGGGAACCGTCCGCGTGGAGACGGAGCCCCAAGAGCCCTTGACTCAGCTGGCCGGCCGCCGGCTCACCCCGCAACACGACCGCCCCCGCTCCATCGCCGAATAAGAGCGCCGTATCGCCATCGGCGGGATCGACCGAGCGAGACTTCACTTCCGCAGCCACCACCAGACAGGTCTGGATCTGCCCACTTCGAATCATCGCATCGGCCATTGAGAGCCCATAGAGAAAGCCCGAACAGGAAGCCGCCACGTCGAAGGCCGGTATCGTGGAACACCCGAGCATTCGCTGAACATGGCAAGCGGTGGAGGGGAAGACCGTATCGGGAGAGGTCGTCGAAAGTATAATCCCCCCCAGCTCAGAAACCGGAAGTCCGGCAGCCTCAAGCGCCGATCGAGTTGCTTCCGCCGCAAGATCAGAAGACGCTTGGGACGCAGCAGCCCGGCGCCGCTCCTGAATGCCTGTCAAGCGAGAGACGGCCGCCGGCTCGATGCCCAACGAAGCCCCCACCTCGCGATTCGACAGCACCCGTTCAGGAAGGTATGAGCCGGTTCCGATAATTCTCGTTCGTATCATATATACGGTCAGGGTACTCTGTGGTTTGCCGCAAGATCGGCGGGATTATAGGTCCCGGCTCCACAGGGGTCAACTGATTGGCGTCGGAACCTTGCATTCAGCCAGGGCTCCTGCTACATTTTCAGGCAGTTATGGTACGCGTCTTCTCTATCTCGACTCCCACGCTACGAATGACGGTGGCCCTCGGCCTCTGTGTCACAGCATTCTGTGTCACCACCGCCTGTTCCAGCGCACCAAAAAAACAGGAAACCGCGAAGAGGTCCCTTAGCGGTACTGACGAACAAATTTTCTTGGGCGATTCGATCAAAAAGAACTACGACCCTCATGTCATCATGAAGCGAGGGGAGGCGTATTTCGACAAAGAAGAGTATGCGGAAGCCATCGTCGAGTATACCCATTTCCTCGAGCTCCACCGTACCCATATCCTGGCCTCCTACGCGGTGTTCCGCATCGGAGAAAGCCAGATGAAACTGACCAAGGGAATCCAGCGTGATCCAAGCCCCATTCAAAAGGCCCTCGAAGCCTTTGAACGGCTGAGGAAAGACTTTCCAGGAAGCCGGTATGACAGCGCGGCGCTCCAGAAGATTCAAGAGTGCAACGACCTCATGGCACAGACGCATCTTTTCGTGGGGGAATTCTACTATCGGCGGGGCTCATATCTCGCTGCCGCCCATCGCTTTCAGCAGATCATGAAACTGTATCCCGATAAACCGGTCGCGCCCGATGCCCTGTACTTTCTGGCGCTCAGCTACCACGAGCTGGGTGCGGACGATTGGGCCAGCGAACAATTGACACTACTGGCAGAAAAATATCCGGGCAACGCCCATTCCGGCGAAGCAAAGAGTCTGCTCGCAAAAATTGGAGGGGAGAAGCCAGCACCGTTGCTGGCCCAAAAGACCGAACCCGCACCTCCTCCTTCGCCGACTGCCTCTGCATCGAGAAATCAGCCGAGTCTTGCCGCTGGGCTGATCCCCTCTGACCCGGCTGGATCGTTCCGCCTCCCTTCCGCCTCAGCATTGGGCCAGTCTTTTGTTAGCTGCCGACTTGGCGCCTGGTGCTGAGTTAG
>DATENE010000069.1:0-2795 GCA_035275205.1 Nitrospiraceae bacterium | reverse complement strand
GGACTTTTCTGGCTTAGTCGAGAGGTACACTTCAAATTCAGTGAACCCGAATGTACCGAGAATAAAGAACGTGAAGTCCAAGACCCGGCTGACTTCGCTTTCAATCTGATCCGGCCGGCAGAACAGGTGCGCGTCGTCTTGTGTAAACCCGCGAACCCGCAGCAGGCCATGGAGGACGCCTGTCCGTTCATACCGGTAGACCGTTCCCAGTTCGCCGTAACGGATGGGGAGGTCTCGATAGCTGCGCAGATGCGACTTGTAGATCATGATATGAAACGGGCAATTCATCGGCTTGAGCTGATACTCGCTGTTTTCAACTTTCATAGGAACGAACATGTTATCGCGGTAATAGTCGACATGGCCGCTGGTTCTCCAGAGATCCAGCCGGGCAACGTGCGGGGAGTACACCAGCTCATATCCGTTTTGAATATGCTGGTCGCGCCAAAAGTTCTCGATCAATAACCGGATCGTCGCGCCTTTCGGATGCCAGAGCACCAAGCCGGGACCGATTTCATCCTGAATCGAGATCAAGTCAAGTTCCTTACCGACCTTTCGGTGATCTCTTCGCTTTATCTCTTCTAACCGCGCAAGGTGTGCATCGAGTTCCGGCTGGGTCGGGAAAGAAGTCCCATAGATCCGCTGCAGCATGGGATTGCGCTCGTCGCCTCGCCAATATGCTCCAGCCGTGTTCAGGAGCTTGAATGCGCCGACATGACCCGTCGTTGGAAGATGCGGGCCTCGGCAAAGATCGGTGAACTCACCCTGGCTGTAGACCGAAATGGTCTGTCCGTCGGCCAGCCCTTGAATCAACTCAACCTTGTAGGCTTCCCCGCGTTCCTGGAAAAGCTTCACCGCATCTTGCTTCGATAATTCCGATCGTTTTACAGGAAGTGCGCGCTTGACGATATCCTTCGCTCGAGCCTCAATTTTTTCGAGATCTTCCGGCGTAAATGGGCGCTCAAAGGCAAAGTCGTAGAAAAACCCGTCCTCGAGTGCCGGACCGATCGTCAGTTGCGCCGCAGGAAAGACCTCTTTGACGGCTTGAGCCATAATGTGAGTGCTGCTATGGCGGTAAACCTCACGGCCCTCAGCGCTGTCAAATCTCAGTGGAGTCACTTCAGCATCTTCTGTTAAAGCACACGAGAGGTCTACAGTTTGGCCATTCACCTTAGCCGCAAGGATGTCGGGGCCAAGCGTCAGACCGAGAGCCGATAGGGCAAACCCGACGGTTTGCCCGGCAGGAATATCCTGACTGCTGCCATTTTTAAGCGTAACTTTCATGACGCGCCTTCAATCGACCAAGCACAAGAAACAACAATACCCTTCCGCCTGCAAGAGGCAGACGGATGCCCGCAGCTAATGGTAGGCGCGGACGGTCTTGAACCGTCGACCTCTACCGTGTCAAGGTAGCGCTCTCCCCCTGAGCTACGCGCCTATGGATCTGGATGCGCATGCTAATATAGCCCCGCCCGAGGTGTCAAGAAACGGCCCGAGCTGGGTGTGCATCGCTTCAAAGTCTCAAACGCTCGGGTACCGGCTCGTTACACAATCTTCAAGGTATCGAAGTTGACCCCGGCGGGAGCGGGTGGCGTCTTCAGTTTCATATCTTCCAACGCATCGACAACACGATCCGCCACCACGAGATTCCGATACCATTTTCGATTAGACGGCACGATATACCAGGGCGCATGATCGGTGCTGGTGGCCGCCATCATATCTTCGAACGCATCCATGTAGTTCTTCCACAATTTCCGTTCTTCGAGATCCCCTTCGTTGAATTTCCAGCGCTTCTCAGGATCTCGAATACGTTCCTTCAGCCGCTCTTTCTGTTCATCCTTCGAAATGTGCAGAAAGAACTTGAGAATCTTCGTCCCGCTCTCATAGAGCAGCTCCTCGAATTCTTTGATCTGATTGAACCGTTGTTTCACCACCTTGTCCGATACCCATCCATGGACGCGTGTGATGAGCACATCCTCATAATGTGAACGGTTGAAGATGCCAATCTGACCCTTGGACGGCACCTTTTGATGCGCTCGCCACAGGAAGTCATGACCCAGTTCCTCCGATGACGGAGCTTTGAAAGACACCACTTTACAGCCCTGCGGATTCACGCCGGACATGACGCTCTTGATTGTCCCATCCTTGCCACTGGTATCCATACCCTGCAATACGATAAGCAGCGATCGAGTCCCGTTGGCATAGAGCCGTTCTTGGAGTTTCCCCAACTGTCCTGTCAATTCTGCCGTGATCGATTTCACTTTCTCTTTACCCTTATCAGTCTTCTGGTAATTGCCGGTGCCGTCAGGGTCATACCGATCTAATTTGAGTGATGAGCCGGGCGTAACACGATACTCCTTCATGCTCAGTTCCTCCTCCGCCTCCATCGAGTTTTTGTTCGAGGCGGCATTCTACCTCATCCGTTCCCCCTTGACAGCCACGAACAATATCGTCGCCCCTCAGGCCCAGACCGCTTGCACTTTCTGGCCTGGCCGGGCATAGTGCGCGACAGGCTCGCACGGATACGGAGGAGACGATGGGAGCACGACTGGCGGCAGAAGCGCTCGGCACATTCTGGTTGGTGTTCGCCGGTTGCGGGAGTGCGCTCCTGAGCGCCGGTATTCCTGGACTCGGCATCGGGGTCATCGGGATTGCATTCGCCTTCGGTGTGGCCGTGGTCACAGCAGTTTACGCTTTTGGCCATATCTCAGGCTGCCATATCAACCCCGCCGTCACCGTGGGTCTTCTGCTCAGCAAACGGTTCCCTGCCCACGAGGTTCCCGGCTACATTGCCGCCC
>DATENE010000068.1:0-10448 GCA_035275205.1 Nitrospiraceae bacterium | reverse complement strand
ACATGGCCTCGAATATCCTTGCGAACAGACTGAAACGATTAGAGAAAGGTGGCCTTGTAACCAGGCGGGCCTACCAGGGAAACCCCGCACGCTACGAGTACTTCCTGACTAAGAAGGGAAAGGGGCTAGAGCCGGTATTGGAGGCGATCCTCGCATGGGGGCAGAAGCATTACCCCGGCACGAAGAGATTCCCTCGCGTTGAGCATCGCTAAGAGCCTATTCACAGTGACGTCTGGCTGAGGCGGAGAACCCTGTGTCGGGGAGGTTGGGTGCCTGTCGAGAACGTGCAGGCCACATTGTTCAACTCATCTAGTTTTTTGCCTAGCAAACGGCATGACACATAACAACGGGGTGTTTTGGCAGAAATAGGAGGACTCACAGATGGATCCTTAGCCTCGAAGGAATCGACGTGAAATGTTCGGATATCGAGAAGATCATGGATCTCCATTTTCCGGACACACCCACACAATAATCTCCAACCAATGAGGAGGGATGAGATATGCCACTATGGAAAGTGTATCATCCAGTCGGAGCGTTCACCGCTGAAGACAAAAAGGCGCTGGCCAAGCGAGTGACGGAGGTGTATGCGAGCATCCCAATCCCTAAATTCTATGTGGTCTTCATTTTTGAGGAGGTAGCCAAGGACTCCTGCTTTGTCGGTGGCGAGCCGCATAACAAATTTGTCCGCTTCAAGATCGACCAAATTGCCAGGACGTTACCTGGTCCAGTCATCAGAGAATGGTGGACCAGGACACTTGATCACGTCATTGCTCCCTTCGTAAAGGACAGAGGGTATGATTGGGAGGTTTCCGTTGACGAGACACCATTCGATCTGTGGTCTCTTCAAGGGGAACTTCCTCCGCCTTTTGAATCTGTGGCTGAGAAGCGGTGGGTGAAGGAAAACAAGGCAAGTCCCTATACCTTAGCGGAAAAGCTGCCAGTCAATCTGCTGCTCGCACCCGGAATAGCAGACCGTTAGGTTCCTTTTAGCTGGGCGGGAGAGTCGAAGCCAAGAGAGATGACGGCCAATAAGGCAACGTCATCTCTCTTGGGTACAAATCCCTACCTCTTTCGCCAAGATACAGCTACGCGCTCTTAGTGCTTGGCTTTTGATGTATCCAGGTGAGCGGATTATTCGTCTCGGCAAGGTAGGCTTGCCCGAATCCCAAAACTAGGTGAGCGTCCTGTAGCCGCAATTCCCAGAGCGCAAAATCCGCGAAGCCAAACATCATGGCCGATTGAGGAAAGCGAGCCAGATACCGCGCCTTCACTTCAACATAGTCCGGTGCATCGACATTCAGCAGCGCTGCCTCACCCTGAAGATTCATCCGCCGTAGGGACAACGGGTTCTTCCCCTGGCGATCCGGCTCCGAGACAAACAGTCCCACGCGAGGGTCGCGCAGCAGATGTTCAGTATGCAACGCCAAGCGACTCACATGAATGTAGGCGCGCGTCCAGTGTTCGCCAAAGACATAGGGCACGTGCGACCCAAACGGCCGCCCCTCTCTGAGCGTCAGCAAAACCCCAGTACGAACCTCTTCGGCTAACTTGATCCAAGCAGCCTGAACGTCATCATTCGACAGCGCCGCAGACATCGCCATAGAGACTCCCCCTCCGTCTAATCATGATGATTGTGGTCCGAAACCGCCGCGTGTGTGGTCTGTCTGGTCGATTTGGTTCATCTGATTATTTTGTTCAACCACAAAACCAGACACACTAGACAGACCAGATTAAGCAAACAACGGTAGTCCTACACTGCCAGATTTTTTCAGCGGCTTACTCACCACATGTTACAGACAAGTAAGAAGGTACTCCTCTCTTTGGGGGACTAGACTAGAAACCAGTATTTCACCGGTGTATCCTCCGGAGAGTGATTTTTTACAGGTCCCGTAACGCTCTGTCCAAAGGCGCCCGATGAAACCTGCCATGATCTTAGCAAAATACTTGGGGTCGCTGCTCATGGTCTCGCTGCTCGTGAGCGCTGGCTGTGCAACCCCGTCGAAGCAGACGCCTATGACCGTGGGACAGCAATGCAACATTGTGTGGGATAAGGCCGACGATCCGAAAATCACCTGGTATCAGGTGACCGTGGCCGACGAGAACAATCTGGCAAAGAAAATAGTACGGTACATCCCAGCAAAAAACTTGACTGTATCCTGCAAGGACGCGGGCGCCGACCATGAAGGAACATGGGACGTAACCGTGCGATCCTGTTACGACAAATCAACGTGTGGCCCCCCCACCGAGGTCATACGGATGCATATCACCGCCAACTAATCACGCCACTCGGCATCGTCCTTCCAAACCCACACACCAGACATTCTGGCTGAATTTCACCTGTCTCGGGCGTTTTAGCCTTCACGTCATATGTTTTACATTCACGGTACAACCAAATGCTTTATCAGTGCAAAAAGTGTATCCTCTAAGAGTGAACGACGTGTGAATGCCAGCCACCAGTACTCATGAAAACCCTGCGGTGGTTGAGTCGCTAAAGGAGGGGCGGGCACGCAGCCTCTCACATGACGTCACGTGCTAATGAAACATCTTGCAGAAGGGAGACACCAGATGAAGAATGTATGGATCGCACTGGGACTCTGTTTATCGGTGGTCGTTGCAGGTTGTGCTAGCGAGAAGGCCGAAATCAAAGAAGACCGGTTGACCGTCGGGAAGGTCCAAGGAGAGATTAAAGTCGGCATGGCGGCGTCCCAGGTCGCAGAACTCCTCGGTTCTCCGAATATCGTGACGACGGATGAGAAACGGCGCGAAGTTTGGATGTACGATAAAGTCTCGACCGACCGGGTGGACACAGCCAGCTCTTCCTTTGCGGGCATCATCATCCTGGGCGCCAATTCGCGTAGCAGTTCCAGTTCGCAGCGCCAGCGCACCCTTACCATCATCATCAAGTACGACGAAGACAAGAAGGTTCGCGACTTTGCCTACAATTCCACGCAATTCTGAGCGGCCGATTGCAGGACGACGAGGCAGCGTGATACGGACTGCGGTCTGCTTGGCTTCAGTTGCGCTGTTGACCGGATGTGTCACTCACACTGACCCGGCCGAGTTATTGCAGTTGACGGCGGAGACGCCCAAGCACCGAGCAATGCAAACCCGGTTCTTTGAGACGTCCAATGAAAAGGAACTGTTGTCGGCGTCGGCCGCCGTGCTCCAAGATCTCGGCTTTCAAGTCGAGGAGAGCGTGCACGAAGTCGGCTTCTTGCGGGCGACGAAAGAGCGAAGCGCAAGGGAGTACGGACAATATATCCAACGAGGCCTACTCTTAATCCTCTCACTCGGGAAACTGCTCAACCCGGTGGATCTACACCAGAAGATCGCCGCGGGCTTGATCACCAGACCGCTCAACCAGGACGCCACTAGGCAGGAAGTCCATATCGTGTTCTACCGCATCGTATGGAAAGGCGATGGACAAGTCGATCGCCAATACATTCCGCCGGGCCAACAGTATATGGAAATGATCCGCGATCCGGAAATTTATCAGCAATTTTTTGCCAAGCTCTCCAAAGCCGTGTTCCTGGAAGCGCATACCATCTGAACGTGAGAGGACGAGGACGTATGAGCGACAAGCGATGCATCATAGGGGGAGTCGTATTGATGGTCGGAAGCCTCCTGCTCCACGGCTGTTCCACACCGGAAACTCCGAAGGATCTTCTGGCGCCAACCGACGCACAACTCAAGATCCGCAGTATGCAGACGCGCGCCTTCGACATCACAGACCGGAATGCCGCCATACGCGGAGTGATCGCGTCACTGCAAGATCTCGGATTCATCATCGAGCGGGCCAACGAACCACTCGGGCTCGTGACGGCCGCACGGTTCGCCGAGCCTAACTACTACGACGTCATCAGCATCACCGTCACCGTGCGTCAGGACACGAAGAGTCGTCTGACCATTCGTGCGAATGCCATCTACAACAACAAGCCCATCGACGATCCCAAGGTGTATCAGAATTTCTTTGCATCCCTCGAGCGCTCGTTGTTTCTGACGAAGGGGTAAGAAGTTTCCACCATGGCACCCCTAACCCTGAGACATGCCGCTACACCTGGAGCTATAAGCGCCGCGCTTCTCTGTGCGCTTCTGATCCAGGGCTGTTCGCCCTACGAATCGAGGCACCAGAACCAATGGAACTCTCGGGATCAGATCTGGATGTCGGAATCGAGCCAGCTCAAAGTCCGTGCTGCACAAACGCGAGCGTTTGACACCACGGACCGTCGGCGGATGTTCGAGGCGATCATTTCCACCATGCAGGACTTGGACTTTAACGTGGAATTGCTGGATGAAGAGTTGGGGATCATCTCCGGGAAGAAGTTTATCGAGGCCGAAGAACCCCAGGGCACAGACCCGACCTATCTCTTATATCGCCCGGATACGCTCCTTCTCCTCACACGCAATATCCATGCATGGGGGCCATTCCAGCACCGCAGTAATCTTGTCCGCTTCACCGCTACGATCCGCAACCGCGGGGAGTCTCAACTCATTGTCCGGGCCAGCGCACAATTCTACCTGCAAGCCATCGAAGAACCGGCCCCGTATCAACAGTTCTTCCGCGCACTGGAACAAGCGCTCTTCCTGCATGGTCAGTCAGCGGAATAACCCTCACATCGTCATTCCCAATCCACCATCAGCTCCCGGCGCATCGTTCGCCGACCTGGACACTTAATCCAGCGAACATCGCTTCGCCTTTCCTATTCAGCTCGCTATCTACATCTCCTGCATGCGGATGAACTGGCGGGCCTCGATAAGTTCCTTTCTGGTACAGAGCCGCTTCTCAAGTAACAGATGCTCCAGAGCCGCGATCCTGGCGGTCATCTCAGGCAACACGATATCAACCTGCTCACGCAAATCCTGAAGTTGGTGGCTCAGCGCCGAATCCCCTGGCTTCGCAACGGGTCCCTTCTTCGCCGAACCAACCGCGCGACCTTGTACCTTTTTCCGTGAAACAATTCTCTTGATTGACATGGCTCCCTCCAGATTGAAAATACTCCTCCGCTCGGCTTTGCAGGGCTGGTTGCCCTCCCCTGCGACCGGATCAGCCCTCCCATCTCCTCTCTTTCCCTATATTTCACCTTTTACGGTTCACTTTCCCCAAAAGGCAAGGTGATTTCTCCAAGGGAAACCGGTATTCTTTATTGCAACGAGGCACTATCGAGATTGCGCCTCGAATTGTTTCGGCGGGAACAAGGAAGGGAATCCATGAGTTCAACACCAGGCATTACCGCAACACATCAATTTAGGAAGCTTCTCCTGTCTGAACAATTGGAATTCATCTGTGAAGCCCACAATGGACTCAGCGCAAAAATCGTTCAAGAGGCCGGCTTTCGAGGCATTTGGGCCAGCGGCCTCTCCATTTCCGCGCAATTCGGCGTCCGTGACAACAACGAAGCAAGCTGGACCCAAGTTCTTGAGAGCTTGGAGTTCATGTCCGATGCAACCACGATTCCAATTCTCCTTGATGGTGATACAGGATACGGCAACTTCAATAACATGCAGCGGCTCGTACGCAAACTGGAGCAACGCAAGATCGCCGCGGTCTGCATTGAGGACAAGCTCTTCCCCAAGACGAACAGCTTCATCAAGGGGGGCGCCCAACCGATGGCTGACATGCAGGAGTTCTGCGGGAAAATCAAGGCAGGCAAAGACGCGCAAACCGATCCGAACTTTTCTATTATCGCCCGCGTTGAAGCCTTCATCTGCGGCTGGGGACTGGCTGAAGCCCTGCGCCGAGCTGCAGCCTATCATCAGGCAGGGGCAGACGGCATCCTCATCCACAGCGCCCTGTCAGTGCCGGATGAAATTCTCTCGTTCAAACAGGAATGGGGCAACCGCTGCCCCGTCGTCATCGTGCCCACGAAATATTACGCGACGCCCACCGATATATTTCGCCAGCACGGCTTTTCGATTGTCATTTGGGCCAATCATATGTTGCGGACTGCCGTGGCTGCGATGCAGAAAACCGCACGGACTCTCAAGGAGGATGAGCACCTGCTGTCCATTGAAGACAAAGTTGCACCGGTCTCCGAAATCTTCCGCCTGCAAAATGCGGCAGAACTACAGGATGCCGAAGACCGCTACCTGCCCAAGGGCGCTGAAGACACCTGCGCGATCGTGTTGGCCGCCTCCCGGGGAAAAGAACTGGGAGAACTCACCGAACAGCGACCCAAAACGATGGTCAACATCCTGGGAACCCCAATCCTTTCCCACATTGTCGACGCCTACAATGCCGTGGGCATCAAAGATATCGTCGTGGTCAGAGGATATAAGAAAAACGCCGTCAATCTTCCCAACCTGACCTATGTCGATAACGACGACTTTGCAGACACGGGCGAATTAGATTCTCTCTTGAAAGCCCTCCGATCCAGGAAAGGACCGGTACAGAGCACGGTCATCTCCTACGGCGACGTGCTGTTCAACAAATACATTCCCCAATCTCTCTGTCAGGAATCGGATGACTGTGTCGTTTTCGTCGATAGCAATTGGCAGGAGCAGAGCAGCTATGCCCGACTCGGCGGCTTTACTGAATGCACCATTCCCAATTCGCGAAGAGCCTTCAACGCCAAGATCTATCTCAAGCAATTGGGGGATACGCTCCCCAAAGACTCCATCCACGGAGTCTGGATGGGCTTCCTCAAAGTCTCACCCAGCGCAGTAAAACTCATCACCGACATCATTGCGGAACTCCTGGCCAAGCCAGCCAACCGCAAGGCCGGCATTCCCCAACTACTCCAAGAACTATTGAAACGGCAGTATCCTATCCGCGTGCTCTACACGGCAGGTCACTGGCTCGACATTAATAGCATCGAGGATGTGGTTCAGGCCGGAAACTTCTAGGCATGGTTCATCTGGTCTATCTGGTTGGTCTGGTTTGTTTGGTATTGATCAATAAGACAAACAAGATAAACCCGCAATCCAGAGAAACCGTTGCGTCGCGCTTTTCCCGCAAGCCTCCACGTCTCGCATATGCCAGGCATTAGTAGTTTCCGCAGAAGTATTCATGAATCATGCGGGCTAATTGGACAGCGTGTAGACCGAAGCGTATGATGACTCATCGTATGATCCGGTGGGCACGCTGCATCATACTGACAGGGAGAACCGAGCCATGGCGTCGGTACTTTCCTACTATGCTACTTCCCTCTACTTCTCCAATGATCATAACGACCAACTGACTCAGTCACCTTGTGCAGGTCACTGCTTCCGCTCCCCTCATCTTATTCCCGACTCCAGCTTGACGGCCGAACTTATCCACCTGCTCATAGACACGATTGTGCAGCCTCGTGTCTGCAATGCACTTCACCCCCTCGTGGAACCGCGGCGAATGACGCCGACCGGTCCACGAGGAAACCACGGAGGTTTCTATGACATCCTCCAACAAGTTGCGACGGGGAGTTCTCATGCTGGTGTTCTGGTTGGGCGTCACGGGCTTTGTCGGGCCGAGCAGCGCGGCGACGGAAGAAACAGCTGTTAATCTGCCCGTAGAAACGGTGGCGGACTATCTGTACGCCATGATTGAATCGGACCGTGAGGTGTACACCATGCACGTCGTTGAACGGCTGCAGGCCAAAGGGGTGGTCGTTGCCTCGGAAAACTGGAAGGAGAAGAATACCCTGCCTCTCCCGGCTCAATTCCTGATGGAGTCGGGCCGCGTCATGGCAAGAAAAGGTATCGGCATAGAGTATCGATTGATCAGTCTCTGGCCGATCAACAAACGGAATTACGGCGCAAGCGATTTTGAGAAGATAGGCCTGGGGTCTGTCCTCACTCATCCGACCAAACCCTATACCGGTTTTGTGAAGGAAGGAGGAAAGCGTTATTTCCAGGCCATTTATCCGGATCGTGCTGTGGCCCAGGCTTGCATCGGCTGCCATAATTCCCATCCGGAAAGTCCCAAACGGGACTTCAAGATCAATGATGTCATGGGGGGGATTGTGATCAGTATTCCAGTGAAATAGATATACGACCAGATGCGCAAGATGTAGTGTACGCGACAAGCGAGATTCACTCCGATCCGTCCTGCTTGTCTCGCAAGCCTCACGATGGTGCGCACATACCGAGATGCGGACAATGGAGTCTTCGCGCACCGGAACCCGGGGAAGTACATGTTCCTGAACGATGGGGGACCCCGGTACCGATCCGATAACCGCGGGTTCCGCGCACTGGTGTTCTCAAGACTGCGGGTAAAGTCTTGCCATCAAACATTTCGTGGCGTATGGCAGAAATTTTCCCTGAGCCGAACGATTGGACTCCCAGCAGACCGAAGCGTATGATGACTCATCGTATGATCCGGTGGGCACGCTGCATCATGCTGACAGGGAGAACCGGGCTATGGCTTCGGTATTTTCCTCCCCTGTGGCTTCCTTCCACTACTCCAGCGATCTTTACGACCATCTGATTCAATCGTCTCGTGCGCATCACGGTTTCCTCTCCTCACACCACATTCTCAATGCCAGCGTGATGGTCGGCCTGATCCGCTCGCTCATCGCGCCGATTGTGACTCCTCTTATCCGCAATGCACCTCACCTTATGGAACCGCGGCGAGTGACGCCGACCGGTCCACAAGGTAACCAAGGAGGTTTCCATGACATCCTACAGCAAGTTGAGACGGGGAGTTCTTATGCTGATGCTCGGATTGGGCATCAGCGGCTTCGTCGGGCCGAGCAGCGCGGCAACGGAAGGAACCGCTGTTAGTCTGCCAGTTGAAATGGTGGCGGACTATCTCTACGCCGTCATTGAAGCGGACCGTGAGGTGTATACCAGGCACGTTGTTGAACGAATGCAGATCAAAGGAGTGGTCGTGGCCTCGGAGAACTGGGAAGAGAAGAATACGCTGCCTCTCCCAGCTCAATTCCTGATGGAGTCGGGTCGCATCATGGCAAGAAAAGGCATCGGCGTACAGTATCGATTAATCAGCCTTTGGCCGATCAACAAACGGAATGTCGCCTCCAGCGAGTTTGAAAAACTAGGTATAGGAACTGTCCTTACTCATCCGACGAAACCCTATACCGGTATTGTGAAGGAAGGCGGAGCCCGTTATTTCCAGGCGGTCTATCCTGACCTTGCTGTGGCCCAGGCGTGCATCGGCTGTCATAACTCCCATCCGGACAGCCCCAAAAGGGACTTCAAGATCAATGATGTCATGGGGGCGATAGTCATCAGTATTCCGGTGAAATAAATCCAAACAGCAGAGGGACTATGGCGCGGCCTGTGCCCTCCCCTTACTCACGCTTGCGCAGCCTCTGGACTAGAGAAGGAGCAACCTAGTCATTCGACGCGCAGGTTAGGAAGCACGTTTGTCTTCATTCCACCCATTACCCTGGAAGGTGTTGTTTAGTCTCTTTCGAATAGTCCTACGTATTTCCGAGCTGGCTATCTCGCCACCTTCTCTGGAATGCTTCTTATGATATGGTCAATACAACCATTGTATTTTTGGAGATACCATGGCCAAAATTTTGGTGATTGATGATGAGCAGGGCATCCGGAACCTCCTCGACACATTACTCAGTCGAAAAGGATATGACGTTATACTTGCTGACAGTGGTCGGAAGGGCTTGGAGCTCTTTCGCCGAGAGCGCCCCGATGTCGTTGTCCTTGACCTGAAAATGCCTGAGATGGATGGACACACGGTTTTGCGACAAATCCACAGGCTCGAACCCGGGAAACCCGTGATCATTCTGACGGGAGCAGGGACTGGTGAGGCAGAACAGCAGGTCCGTGCACTTGGAGTGACCGAGTACGTCGAAAAAGAATTCTCGCTGCATCTCCTGGGGGATTCTCTGAAGCGCCTTCTCAACCATCCAGACCATTCGGCCTAGCTGGCGCCTCCATCGCTCGCGAATCGGCCAAGATGTTTTTCAAGACATCAACGTGAATCATCGTTCTATAATCGCTTATGCCTGCTCAAAACGAGACGGGCGAGAAACACAAGGCAGACAGGGCTCACATGTCATGCGAGTCGCGCGCACGATGATTGATACTTTGTGAGAGGAGAAATTAGCGGTCAGCTGCTAACAGAATCAATTTGCGGCAATTTCTAAAAACGATTATTGCACCGTCCCCAATCCTGAACTAGTCGTATCGTCTTGCCCATGGATCTCCTCCCTGCAGCGTGACAAAGCGGTTGAGGCGAATGCGATCCTTCTCTTCCATCCCAATAAACTCAACGCCAAATCGGGAACCCTCGGCCCAACATACTGCTGCCCGAGACACTCGCATTGACGGCTCAGACTCATCAAAGGAAAAACGCAGTTGGAGATACTCTCCTACTTTGACCGCAACGGAGCTTTCCACTAAGCAGCCGCGGCCCGACATGTTAAGAATCTCTCCCTCGCCCACCTGCATGCTACTTGCCAGGACAATGGAACACTGGAGCGCGATGCGCTCACTCGACCGAGCTTCTTCAATCTGTTTCTGGCTTGACCCCATGGTGTAGCCTCCTTCAA
>DATENE010000067.1:0-23522 GCA_035275205.1 Nitrospiraceae bacterium | reverse complement strand
TTCGTCGCGCGGAATGTGCTCAAGCAATTCCGCGACGGCCGCCAATCCATCGTGGGACTGATGCTCGAAAGCAACCTCAATCCAGGCAAACAGACCTGGCAGCAGGGAAAAGCGTTGGCCCACGGCGTCTCCATCACCGATGCCTGTCTCGGCTGGGAAGAAACCGAAGCACTGCTCGGAGAACTCGCCGACATGATCGTGACCAAGCCCGTCTAAAAACGGTTATTTGGTTTGTTTGGTCTATCTCGTTTGTTTGGTTGAACGACACCAACCAAATACACAAAACAAACCAGATCAACCAGATAACCAGCATGCTTTTCGACACGCACACACATCTGGATGATGCCCGCTACGATGAGGATCGTGAGGCGATGATTGCCCGCGCCAGGGAATCCGGTGTCGAGGCCTTCCTCACCATCGGTTGCGACCTGGCGACCAGTCAGGCTGCGATCGCACTGGCGGAACAACACTCGTTCGTGTATGCCTCAATCGGCGTCCACCCGCATGAAGTGAAACATATCCTCGATAGCTGGTACGACGATTTCCGCCGGCTGGCACAGAACAAAAAGGTGGTCGCGTATGGCGAGATCGGCCTCGACTACCACTACAATCATTCGTCACCGAAGGAACAGCGCGAGCGATTCCGCGAACAGATCCAGCTTGCGCGCGAACTGAAACTCCCGGTGATCATTCACACGCGAGAGGCCCAAGAGGATACCATTACAATTTTGAAGGAAGAACGCGCGTCAGAAATCGGCGGGGTAATTCACTGCTTCTCTGGAGATCCGTGGCTGGCGAAGGATGCGCTAGACTTAGGATTTTATCTCTCGTTCTCCGGAATTCTCACATTTCAGAACGCGACGATGCTCCGAGACATCGCGAAGACCGCTCCGTTGGACCGCCTCCTAATCGAAACCGACTGCCCGTACCTCACACCCATCCCTCATCGAGGCAGACGAAACGAACCAGCCTATGTATCCTTCGTCGCACACAAGCTAGCAGAGCTTCATGCCGATACGCCAGGCATGTCGGTCGACCGCATCGGACAAATCACGACCGAGAACGCGAAACGCCTGTTCAAAATCGCTTGAGTTGCCGGTTGCGCTGTCGTAGCGCCTTGGGCAACTTTCTTGGATTGCCCCGCTTCTCCGTACCTCGTTTCGGACGGAAATCTTCCCCAGTGTCCAATTCCTTGTGAAGAGAACCGCGGGGCACACTCGACGACCCCTGCAGTTTCCCGATAAACTCCTGGGCCTTCATCACGAAGGCCCCCTGCGCCGTCGCCACGTTGATAATCTCACGATCAGAACTTACTACCGCGCACGCGGACCCGAATTCGGCAGCCAGACGTTGAATCACCTGATCGGCCTTTTCTCCCCGTCGAGAGAAGATAATCTCAAGACCGAGCCGATGCTCCCGCTGTTCCGTGCCCCATCCCTGTTGCCACCCGTCAAAGACCACCGTGATCGCATGGGATTTTCGTTGACGATATGCCGCCAGATCGCGCAGAAAAGACTCGCGGGCCATCTCAGAATGCAAGGTCGTCCCTGCACTGATCCGGCCCGTCAGCGCCAACAGATTGTACCCATCGATAATTAAGTGGAGTGCCATGACTAGCAGGCTGCAAGAAAACTATGGTGGCTTGTCTGGTTCTTTGGTTTGTTTTATTCATCTGGTTCGTCTAGTTCAACCAAATAAACGAGACAAACCAAACGAACCAAATAACGGTCTTCTTAGCTGGCGGACTTTTTCAGCATCCTGCAAAAGAACCTATCGCTCACACTGCTTGATGTCAATCGGTTTCACCGCGCGTCCATACGGCCAAACCTCTTGACAACTGTGCTAACATCTGAGAAATACACTCAGTTCTGTCAACGTCCTGAACACCCCATGCGATCAGCCTTGTGGCGCATCCTTCCGCTCGCCTTCCTGGTCGGTCTCTTCGACCTCCCTGGCTATGCCCTCGAACCATTGTGCGCTGCTCCAACCATTGCAGCGACGTCCGCGTCAGGCCAGGAGCCCTTTGCCAAATCCAAACGGCCTCGCACCTCCCAGATACGACTCGCGCCCCAGGCACTCGGCCTGACAACGATTCAAAACTTCCGAACGGCCAACTCACCCAACACAGCGAGGCTCGTTCTCGATCTCAACGCGAAGGTCCACCCCAACACACAACCCTTACTCCAAGCCGAAGGAATAACCATCGAGATTCCCAACACTGTTTTAGGTTCATCCGCCAAGACGAAACTCGCTGAGGGTAAGATTGCCAAACCGTTTATCATTACCCAGCCATCGGAACGATCTGTGCACGTCTCGCTGCCGACCGGTTCATTTAAGAGCTATAAAATGCTCACACTGACGAACCCTCCACGGCTTGTCATTGATGTCGTACCTCCCAATGAGCTCAGGACGATTCCACACACTGAACCATTGCCGGAATTGGCGCCGCCACTCCCTATTCCCCAGCAGCCATTTCAGCCGCGAACCAAATCCTTTACAACCATCGTGCTCGATCCAGGACACGGCGGGAGAGATCCTGGCGCGCGTGGGCATCAGGGGACGGAAGAAAAAGACATCACGCTGAAGGTCGCGTTGAAACTGCGCGAGCTCTTGAGTCACCAGCGGGGAATCCGTGTGCTCATGACACGTGAACGGGACGAGTTCGTCGAGTTGGAAGACCGGGCAAAGTTTGCCAATGGGCAGGAAGCGGATCTTTTTGTGTCGATCCATGTGAATTCACATCCCCAGCGCTCCGTGAAAGGGCTGGAAATTTACCACTTCGGAGAGGCCAAAGATCAACGGGCGCTGGAAGTGGCGGCTCGTGAAAATGGTACCCCGCTCAACAGCACCGGCGTAGGATGGGAATATCTCGTCGCCGACCTTCTGACTGCAAAGAAGATCGAAGCATCCCTCGAACTTGCTTGGACCGCCAAAGAAGCGATGGTCTCCAACCTGAACGGCCAATATGCTCTGGTGGACCATGGGGTGAAGACTGCGCCGTTCTATGTGCTCCGCTTCACCAGCATGCCCAGCATCCTGGCTGAAATCGCCTATATCTCGAACTCCACTGACGAAGAACTGCTCCGAACCACGCGCTTCACCACGCGCGTAGCAGAAGCGCTCATGGAAGGCATTACGTCCTTCCTCGCCTCAGCGAAATCCGCCACGCGATGATCTCCGCACTGTTGTACCCCTCACGTCGATGCCTACGGTCAAGTTAGTCCTGGAATACGACGGGACCTGCTACGCAGGATGGCAACGCCAACCCGATCACCTCACGATTCAAGAAGCGATCGAACGAGCCATCCGGCAAGTCAGCCAAGCCACCGTATCTGTCATCGGCGCAGGCCGAACGGACTCCGGCGTGCATGCGCGTGGACAAGTGGCGAGCTTTCGCACGGATTGCGATTGGCCCGCGTCAAATTGGACGCGAGCGCTCAATGCCGTGCTGCCGAAAGACATTGCCGTTCGTTCCTCTACCCTCATGGACGACCACTTTCATGCTCAACATGATGCACGAGGCAAGCTCTACGCCTATCGGATCCTCTATCGTCCGGCCCGTCCCACCATCGATCGCGCGTTCGTCTGGCACATTTACAAACCGTTGAATGAAATTGCCATGCAACAGGCAGCCGCAACACTCATCGGGACACAGGACTTTTCCTCTTTCGAGGGAAGCCTCACAGATAACAACAATCCCATCTGCCATCTGCAGCGACTCGACGTTATCCGTCATGACGACCAGATTCTCATCGAGGCCTACGCCGACCGGTTTCTGAAACACATGGTCCGCGCAATAGTGGGAACGGTGGTCGAAGTAGGATTGGGCAAACGGACTCCCGAAAGTCTCACAGACATCCTGAGATCTCGGGATCGGTCTGCAGCAGGCCAGACAGCCCCTCCTCATGGACTCTGTCTGATGCGCGTCGACTACGAGTAGTACGGAGCTGAGAGAGACCGCTGTCTTTCTCGCTACCGCAAGAGGAGCCGACGTACTGACTATGCAGGAGATTGTGTTTAGAGCAGGCGGGGGGAGTCTTGATTTTCCAGCTTCTTGCGCAGCTCGATCAACTCCTGCTCGAGTGCCAAGAGCCGGTCACTGACGGGGTCCGGCAGGTTGCTGTGGTCCATAGTGGCATCGGGAACTCGTTCGCCTTGCGTTCTAATGACGCGGGCCGGCACTCCGATGACGGTGGAGTTAGCGGAGACGTTCTTGAGCACAACCGAATTGGCACCGATCTTCACATTGTCGCCAATCGTAATGGCGCCGAGAATCTTGGCGCCGGCGCCGACAACGACGTGACTGCCGAGCGTGGGGTGGCGCTTCCCTCGCTCCTTTCCTGTCCCTCCAAGCGTCACGCCCTGGAAGAGGGTTACGTATTCTCCGATCTCTGCCGTCTCGCCGATCACAACCCCCATGCCATGGTCGATGAAGAACCCCATGCCGATCTTCGCCGAAGGATGGATTTCGATTCCCGTCAGTATACGGGCAGTCTGAGAAATGAACCGAGGAAGAAACGGGACGCAATGGGTCTTGAGCCAATGGGATATGCGATAGGCCACTACGGCGTGAAAGCCCGCGTAGGTCAGCACGACTTCGAACCAGCTGGTTGCCGCCGGGTCTCGGTCAAACACGGCACGGAGGTCTTGTTTGATTGCTTTGAGCATCTGGGTTACAGGTCGTTTGTCTTAGGTATTCAGGCCGAACACTTCAGCCCGAACCCCTTCAGGCTATCTACTATGCTAGTTATCTTTCTCGATCAAACACACCGCTTCGGCGGCGATCCCTTCCTCCCGGCCGATCATGCCGATCCCCTCACCACTCTTTACCTTCACGTTGACGAGGTCGGGATCGACACCAAGCACCTGCGCCATCTGCTTCTGCATGGCGGCCAAGTGCGAGCTGAGCCGAGGCGCCTGCGCGATAATGATCGTGTCGACATTCACGATGCGATACCCCTTCCCCCGCATCTTCCCAACGACATCCTCCAATAATTTCAGGCTCGAAATATCTTTAAACCGCTGATCGGAGCTGGGATAGTGCCGCCCCAGGTCTCCTTCACCCATCGCGCCGAGCAGCGCATCGCAGAGGGCATGGACCAAGGCATCGGAATCGGAGTGTCCCAACAAACCCTTGCTGTGGGGGACCTCAATCCCGCCGAGAATCAGCTTTCGTCCTGTCCCTAACGGATGGATATCGTAGCCGCAGCCCACTCGCATCGTCATAGACGCTCCTCTATCTCAGCGAGATTTGCGGGATGGACGCGAAGAACGAGACTTGTCAGTCCTGCGTTTCTCGCGCGTCCCGCTCCTTGTCATCCGCGATGCCAAAATTGCCTCGCCGATCACCAGGTCTTCAGGTCTCGTCACTTTGATATTCTCCCCACTTCCCTCAACCACCGAAACCGAATGCCCCAGCCATTCCACCAGAAACGCGTCATCGGTGGCCCGCACCCCTTCGGCATGCGCTTTCCTGTGAGCCGTCTCAATCCAGTCCCGTCGAAAGGCCTGCGGAGTTTGAGCGAGCCACAAGGGAGTACGATCGACCGTTCGCTCAATCACCCCATCTGCCCCTACCTGCTTCACGGTATCCCGCATTGGAAGCGCAATGATCGCCGCTCCATCTTTTCTCGCTGCCGCCACCACCTCGTCGATCATCCGAAGCGTGACAAACGGCCGTACCGCATCGTGGATGAGCACAATCTCCGTGTCTGAAGGAACCTGATCGAGCGCGCACCGCACTGAATCCTGGCGCTCTGCGCCACCAACCACCACCTTCGTCACTTTAGTGAAGCCATGCCGCGAAACGATCTCTCGTTCACAGTATTCGACGTCTGCAAGCGGAACGGCAAGAATAATCCGGTCGACCACAGGAGCGGCTTGCAACATCCGCAACGACTGAATGATGAGCGGCTGACCACCCAGTGAAAGAAATTGCTTGGGGACGAAGCCACCCATCCGAAGCCCTCGGCCGGCAGCCGGCACGAGCGCCACCACCAAAGGAGCCTGACGAGGAATCGGTTCGACGCGAGGCGCGCGAGTCGAGGTCATAGACAAAGTCGCCTGTTAGCCTGCATTCTTCGCGCGAGACTCGCAAGACACACTGGATGGGTCGAACAGTTCATCTTCGCGAGTCGCGCACGTCTTGCGCGTCTCGCTTCACGCGCTACGGCCGCAGCGTGAGATAGATCGCTTGGCCCTTCCGTTTGAGCAACAAGAGGACCGCTTGATCCTTGGCAAGGCCGGAAGCGGCTTGTTCATAGGCCTTCAGAGAGCCCACTGCCTTGCGATTGACTTCGAGTATCAGATCGCCTTCGCGTACGCCCATTTCCTCCGCCGTGCTTCCTGGTTTGACCCTGATCACGACCACGCCGCGATCGGCGGCCTTCAATCCGTACCGAGAAGCCAGTTCTTCGTTTATTTCGCGGACATCAAGATCTGAGAGTATTCCCGTCGAGACCGCGGACTCCCTACTCTCCTCTGCGCTGGGCTGTCCTAACGATTTCGGCTGTTCCACAATTGTGACCTCGATCGTCTTGGGCTTCTTGTCTCGGATCAGCTTGACCGAGACCTTCTTTCCGATCGGAGTCTGCGCGACAGCATTCCGCAAATGTGTCGGCGAATCCATCGGCTTGCCGTCATATTCGATAATGACATCGGCGCGCTCAAATCCCGCCTTCTTCGCAGGACTATCCTCCATGACATCACTGACGAGCACGCCCTTCGTGTCGGTGATCCCGAACTGTGTGGCCAATTCAGCCGACAAATCTTGAATCGCGACACCGAGCCAGCCACGGACGACCTTCCCCGTCCGTACCAACTGATCCATGACGGTGCGCGACAGGTTGCTGGGCACCGCAAACCCAATCCCCATGTTGCCGCCGCTTTGACTGAAGATCGCCGTATTGATCCCGACTAATTCGCCGCGCACATTGACTAACGCGCCTCCGGAATTGCCCGGATTGATCGCCGCATCGGTTTGGATGAAATCTTCGTACTCGGCAATGCCCATACTGGCTCGTCCGACTGCGCTGACAATCCCCATCGTCACAGTCTGGGTCAGCCCAAACGGACTGCCCACGGCCAACACATACTCCCCGACCTCCAGCTGGTCAGAATCGGCCCAGGGAACGGTTGGGAGCCCTGTCGCCTCAATTTTTACAATCGCGATATCCGTCTTCGTATCGGTTCCGATCAGCTTGCCCTTAAACTCCCGCTTGTCCGACAAAAAGACCCGAATCTCGTCGGCCTTGCTCACCACATGGTTATTGGTAATGATCAACCCATTGGCTTCCACAATGACTCCGGATCCCTGGCCCCGCTCTCTTGGCTCTCGCTGAGGAGCATCACGCTTAAACAATTCATCGCCGAAGAACTTGCGAAAAAACGGGTCGTCGAGCGGCGAACCGTGCGGACCTTCTCCTGATTTTCCACTTCGAGTCGCTGCAATATTGACGACCGCAGGCTTCACCGACTTGGCGATCTCAACAAAGTTTTTCCCGCTCCCCCCTGCCATCGGCGGCTGTGGTGCGGTCGCCACGGGACGAACGATTGGGCTGGGAACAGGCTCAGGCCCGGCCGTGCCGGACGGCAGCCAATCCATCTTGGAAGCCACCACAATCCCAATGATGATCCCTCCGGTGACCAGGACAACCGGAATCAGCCCCGCACGAACGAGTTTCATAGGTGATCCTTGCGTTTCATCTCTCGTGGCCTGAACGATTGACACACAATCGGCGCATCACTGCATCTCACCGGAGTAAATCCCCATGATGGTGTGAAGGAACTTCATCGCGTCCGCTTTCGGCCGCTGAAACGAGTTCCGCCCAATGATCGAGCCAAACCCCCCGCCGTCACGAATGGCGCGCGCCTCCTCAAACACATTCTGGTCCTCGCTCTTGGCCCCTCCGGAGAAAATAACGATCCGTCGCCCATCGAACGAACTCTGCACCACATGCTTGACCCGCTCCGCCAGCGTGGCGATCGGAATCTTCGCCGATTCGTACACCTTCTTCGCCGCAGCCTGTTCAAGATGCGCAGTGGGAAGCTTGACCTTGATGACGTGGGCGCCGAGCTGAGCCGCAATCTGCGCTGCATACGCCACCACATCGATCGCCGTCTCTCCTTCCTTGCTAAGGACCGATCCGCGCGGGTACGACCAGACCACGACCGCCAAACCGGAGGCCTTGGCCTCCTCTGCAATCGCGCGCAGCTGTTCATACATGGTTTGGCAGTGTGATGACCCTGGATAGATCGTGAATCCGACCGCCGAACAACCGAGCCGGAGCGCTTCCTTCACGCTGCCCGTCACGGAAGGCAACGGATCCTTTTCGTCGTGTAGCGTATCGTGGTTATTGAGCTTCAGGATGAGCGGGACTTGCCCGGCATACTGACTCGCGCCAGCCTCCAGAAATCCCAGCGGCGCCGCATAGGCGTTGCAGCCGGCATCGATGGCCAGTTGAAAATGATAGAGAGGACTGTATCCACCTGGATTGGAGGCAAAACTCCGCGCCGGGCCATGCTCGAATCCCTGGTCCACCGGCAGAATCACCAACTTGCCCGTTCCCGCCAATTTTCCATGACGCAACAAACGGGCGATATTCGTTCGTGTTCCCGCATTGTCGCTGCTGTACCAGCTCAGGATCTCTTGAACTCGATCAGCCATGTCTTTCCTCCGGTAAATTCGTCAAATGTTATTTGTTACACACCGCTTGTCAAAACCTGGCCGAATTTCCCTCGTTTCACGTCTCACGTTTAACGTTTCACGCGTCACGTCTGCCTTGGATGAACTCCTCCGCGTCGCGCACGTCGTCCGCACTGCCGATGAGGAGCGGCACCCGCTGATGAACTTGCTTGGCTTCGACATCGAGGATGCGCATGGTCCCCGTGCTGGCCCTTCCGCCTGCCTGCTCCACGACCCACGCCAACGGATTGGCTTCGTACAGCAGCCGAAGCTTGCCCTCCGGCTTGTCCAGCTCACCTGGATAGAGATAGATGCCTCCCCCGAGGAGCATCCGGTGTACATCGGCCACCAGACAACCCGAATAGCGTACACTGTAAGGCCGCCCCGTGGCTTTATCCATAACCTTTAAGGAATCCACATACCTCTTCGTACCCATTGTCCATTTATGATAGTTGCCTTCATTCACACCATACACCTTGCCGCGAGCAGGAATCCTGATCTGCTCGTGAGACAGGAGATACTCGCCGATGCCGGGCTCCAATGTAAACCCGTGGACTCCTTGCCCTACCGTATAGACCAGCATGGTGCTTGACCCGTAGAGAAGATAGCCGGCGGCGACTTGCTCTGTTCCTTTGCGAACCAGGTCATCCTCAGTCGGCATCCGGTCGTGGCGCTCTGACTTCACAATGGAGAAAATCGCGCCGAGCGGCATATTGCAGTCCGTGTTTGATGAGCCATCGAGAGGATCGAAGAGCAGCATGTACTTAGCTTGCGGCCAATTCTCCGGAAGCAGGACCGGCTTTTCCATCTCTTCTGACGCCAGTGCGCACACCAGCCCACTATGGCGAAACACATTCAGGAACGTCTGGTTCGCAATCTCATCCAGCTTCTTGACCGTCTCCCCCTGCACATTGATCTCGCCGGTCGTTCCAAGGATATTGATGAGCCCTGCGCGGCTAAGATCCTGCGCAATGAGTTTCCCAACCAGACCGATCTGAGTCAGAAGACCGGAAAATTCCCCAGCCGTTCCCGGATGGCCCCCCTGGTTCTGGGCGATAAATCTGCTTAAAGTAAGAGGAAACTGTCCCATAGTAGCGGCAAGTATAGCCGTTTTGAACCGGGTGGGCAACGAACGGCTGGTTCGCTCATTGGGTCAGCGACGTAGGCGGCAATCCGCTGACGAGATCGGCGACGATCGACCCGATCACAACCTTGGCCTTCATTCGAACCGGAATACGCCGATCATCGTTGGTAAACCACACCCGGATGTTACCCTTGTTGAGAAAGAGACCTTGGAACGGCATAATGACCAAGACACGAGCCGTTTCAATTTCCCCCCACGGGCCGCTGACAGTCTCAATCTCTTCAACCCGCACGTCTAGTTTGCGATTTTTTTTATCGTGATACACATTCATCGTCAGCGATGACCCTGGCAGTAGCGCTAATTCGCTCCGCGCATAATAGAGGCAAGAGATGACGTCCTGAGTACCAGGCGGCATCTCCCGCATTTCAGTCGCCCCGTTTTTCACAACCGTGACTGTCCCCTGTTTCTGGTGAAATGTGTATTCGATATCTTCCTTCTTCTTCCCTTCTCGCCGCTTGAACATCAAATGTTCCGGAAGCAGCGTGGCGGGGTCCACGATCGACTCGACCCGGTTATCCACTGGGAAAAACTTCGTGATCATGGGCGTCGACTGTGCCGTCGTGATCAATTTCGCCAGCGGCCGGTCTCCATCAGAGCCGGCATCACTGACTGCCATCACCGCTGTGCCTGCTGTGATAGCCAGCCAAGAAATTTCGTAGGTGAGCTGTTCCCCGACTTGGAATGATCGCGCTGAAGAAGGCTCGCCGGCCTCAGCCCACGAGACCAAACCACTCGCAGCGCCCAGGATCATGCATGTGACTACGAACCATCTGCGAGAAAAAAGAGCCAGTAGCCGTAGATGGCCTCGCTGATGATGAAGAAGAGGCTGGTGAAAAGCCATGTGCGGTAGGTTGATGACGCGGTGAAGGTTGAACGAAGAGTGACACTATTGTCTCAAGCTCTACCTGCGCCTAGAGCCGGGTGGGAATTGAATCTATTCACGTCGCGCCTCTCTCGCATGTCTCGCGCGGCGCGCGCTAGCAGCCAAGGGCTTGTTTAGCCGCAGTCAGTTCACCTTCAATGACCGCACGGATGGTGGCCAATCGCTCGGATGACGCGGCTTCAAACCGTAACACAAGGGCCGGCTGAGTATTTGAGGCTCGGATCAAGCCCCACCCATCCTCGAAGATGGCACGCACCCCGTCGATGGTGACAATATCACGTACCACTAGCTTGGCCGGACCAAGCTCTTTTCGGGTCTTCATACAGGCTGCCAACCGCTCCTGCACCTGCTTGGCCAACTCGAACTTGATGGTGTCAGACACGTCTACCCGAATCTCCGGGGTGACGGACGTCTTCGGAAGATCCGTCACCAATGCAGAGAGTGAACGAGTCGTCTTGGCCAAGATCTCCACCAGCCGGCACGAGGCATAAATTGCGTCGTCATACCCGAAATACCGGTCGGCAAAGAACATATGCCCGGACATTTCGCCGGCCAAGACGGCGTGCTCACTTTTCATCTTCGCCTTGATCAGGGAGTGACCGGTTTTCCACATGATCGGTCGCCCCCCCCGCTTCGCAATGTCGTCATAGAGGCTCTGCGAGGATTTGACTTCTGAGATGATGGTACTCCCCGGCTTTACCGCCAGAATATCGCGTGCATAGACCACCATCAGGCGATCGCCCCACAACACACTTCCCTCTTCATCGATGGCTCCAATACGATCGGCATCTCCATCGTAGCCAATCCCGACATCGGCCTTGTGCTGTTTGACCGCCTGAATCAGATCATCGAGATTCTCCAAGACCGTGGGGTCCGGATGATGGTTTGGAAATCTCCCATCGAGATCGCAATGGATCCCTGTGACCTGACAGCCGAGAAGCTCCAAGGCCTGTTTCGCCACCAACGCCGCCACCCCATTCCCACAATCGATCACGACGTGCAGGCGCTTGGCATTGACATGGGTGAAGCTCTTCTTGATGTAGGCCAGGTAGTCTGGAATGATCGGATGCTCCGATAACTTCCCTGATCCAGAAACAAAAGAGCCGGCCTCCATCACCGCTCGAAGTGCTTGGATCTCCTCCCCATGGATCGCGTCTTTCCCGATGCAGATCTTAAATCCATTGTATTCTGCCGCATTGTGGCTCCCGGTGATGACGATGCCGCCGTCAACCGGTAGCTGAAACAGAGAGAAATACACCAGTGGCGAGGGACAAATACCGATATCCACCACATTCAGTCCACCGGCGAGGAGCCCACGCACGAGGGCCTTGTGGAGCCCTGGCGAACTCAGCCGGCCATCCCGCCCGACTGAGATCGTCTTCACTCCACGGTCTTTGACATAGGTGGAGTAGGCGCGACCCACTTGTTCCGCGATCGAATCGGTGAGTTCCCGGCCCACGATGCCACGCAGATCATATTCGCGGAATAAACCCATAGTTCCTTAATCAGTCGGAAAGTCTGAACGTCATCACGTCCAAAGTCGAAGCGTATCGACTTAAAGACGTTGAATACTTGATGACGTTTTGACCGTTAGCCCTTCGTTCTCCCGTAGTCATCCTGAAACCGAACTATATCGTCTTCCCCAAGATAGGGTCCATTTTGTACTTCAATAATATGCAACGTCTCTTGACCGGGGTTTTCCAACCGATGCTTGGTTTCGACAGGAATTTCGGTGCTATGGCCAATCTTGAGATCGAAGACCTCGTCGCCCCTGGTCACTCGCGCCGTTCCAGTGATCACGACCCAATGTTCGCTCCGTTGATGGTGCATCTGTAACGAGAGTCGCCCTCCAGGCTTCACTGTCACGCGCTTTACTTTGTACCCACGTCCTTCTTCCAAGATCGTATAGGACCCCCAGGGCCGATGCACCGTCAGATGCTCCAGATGTTCGGGTGCTTTCTGCTTCTTCAGAACTTCGACCAACTGCTTCACATCTTGCGCGCGTGATTTTGGACAGACTAACGTCGCATCCGGGGTATCGACCACCACCATGTCGGTGAGCCCGATCGTTGCTACGAGACGACGATCTCCATAGACGATTGACCGGCGACTACCGATGTCGATCACGCGACCGACCACAACATTGCCGGCCTTATCCTTTGACGCCACTTCATCCAGGCTCCCCCAACTCCCGACGTCAGACCACTGAAAGGACACGGGCACGATCGCAGATTTCTTCGATCGCTCCATGACACCCGTATCGATCGAAACCGGCGTGAGTAACCGGTAGGCATCGTCGATTGCCTGCCTGGATGCCCCTGTCTGCATTAATTGGCCAATCCATTCGATCCCACGAAAGAGGGCGGGTTGATGGCGTCGAATTTCATCAAGAATCGCCTCGGCACGCCAAATAAACATGCCGCTGTTCCAGTAGTAGTCCCCAGCCTTGAGATATTGCGCAGCTTTGGCCGCATTGGGTTTTTCAACGAATCGGCTGACCGGATGTCCTTTGAGCATCCCCTGTTTTCCCAACGTCACGTTCCGGTTGGGCCTGATGTACCCGTAGCCGGTCTCAGGACGGATCGGCTTGATGCCAAACGTCACCAAATAGTCCTGCTTCGCCAACGTCGCAGCCAACGATACGGCCGCATCGAACGCCCGCTGGCCTTTGACGACATGATCGGCCGGAACGACCAACATCATCGCGGCAGGGTCTCGACGGAGCAGTTCTAACGCCACCAAGGCAATAGCCGGAGCGGTATTGCGCCCTTCCGGTTCAAGCACGAAATTATCTGTGAGCGCGTCTTTCCATTCACTCAACTGGACGCGAATCGATTCTGCTTGGGCGGGATTCGTGGAGATCATCACTCTGTTCGGCGCCGAAGCACAGATCACCCGACGCATGGTCTGTTGAATCAACGTTTCATCTCCCATAATCCGCAACAGCTGTTTGGGAAATAACTGTCGGCTGAGAGGCCAAAACCTGGTTCCGCTGCCGCCGGCCATGATCACGGGATAGAGATGCTTATGCAGTTCAACGTTCGAGGTTCGAGGTTTGAGAAAGGGCATACGCTGAGACTCCTATTTATGCGCGTTTCCTGAATCCAGAACATTGAACTTCGAACCCCGAACCCCGAACTTCGAACCTTGGGAATCCAGGATCATCTCAATGATCTCTCGAACCGCGCCTTCTCCACCCTTCTTCTGACAAACATAATCGACCGCAGCAGCGACGACCGGCATTCCATCCGCCGGTGAGGCGGAAAACCCCACTGCCTTCAGCGTCTCAAGGTCGTTGATATCGTCCCCGATATAGGCGACCTGGTTAAGTGTGAGCCCATGGCGGGCGGCCATTTCACGAACGCACGACAACTTATCCATCACCCCTTGGTGCAACTCGGGAATTGCGAGCTTCTCGGCGCGCCGTGCCACCAACTTCGTCCGTTCCTGCGTGACAATGGCGGTAATGATCCCGGCCCGCTGCAACAGCTTGATCCCCATGCCATCGCGCGTGTTGAACTTCTTCCACTCGTCGCCGGTTTCCGAATAGTACATTCCTGCGTCGGTCAAGACGCCGTCGACGTCGGTGGCAAATAGACGGATCCGACTCAGCAGCGTGCGTGCCACCTTTCCGGATCGCGATGTTTTCCGAGATAACGATTGTGAAACCATGTATGAATCCTAGGGGTGATTGGTTGCCATTTTACAAGACTCGCCAGGCAAAGCGACTAAAAACTGAGACGAGGAGATCCAATGAATTCGCGAGCGTACTCCGATCACATTAGCCGGGAGTGGATGCGAGGCGTGAGGCATGACTCATAAATCTGGCGAGGGCATCCAACCAATGAGGCAGGGGATTGCGCACAGTATACAACCGCTCCTTGGCAAGGACGGAATACGCGGGACGCTTCGCGAGACGCCCTGCTTGAGCGGTCGTAATGGGTCGAACCGGAGTGGAGCGCCCCATAAGGCTGACGATGGCCTCTGCAAATTCATGCCAGGTGCAATCGCCGGTATTCGTCACGTGACAGATGCCTCGCAGGTCGCTCGCGAGTATATCTTTCAAGACCGGAGCCAGATCATCCGCATTGGTCGGACAACCCCGTTGATCCCCCACCACCTCGAGGAATGGCTTTTCATGGGCCAAGCGCATAATCGTCTTCACGAAATTGTTCCCCGCATGTCCATAGAGCCAGGCCGTTCGAACCACCAACGTATTGGGGCAAGTCGCCAACGCGATAATTTCTCCCTCGAGCTTGGATTGCCCATACACATTGATGGGGTGGGGCGCGTCCTCCTCGCGATAAGGGACGGTCTGAGTTCCATCGAACACATAGTCGGTTGATAGATAGATCAGTTTCGCATCGAGCGTTGCGGCAGCGCGGGCCACAAACATGGTTCCTTGAGCGTTCACCGCCAGCGTATGATTGGGCTCACGCTCAGCCTCATCGACATTGCTATAGGCTCCAACATGCAGAATAACAGAGGGACGAGCTGCCACGATCTGTGATTCGCTGTCAGATTTTGTCAGGTCGAATGTCGGCAGATCTTTCAAGATGAGATCTTCCCCCGAGAAGGCCTGCTGGAGGGTATGACCTAGTTGTCCCTGCGCACCCGTGATCAGGATTCGCTTCTTACAATACGGTTCAACGTTCGAAGTTCACAAGCCACTCAACGTCGAACGTTGTACTTCGTACCTTCCTTGAGGCGCTTCCCATACATCTGCTCATAGTACTGGAGAAACACTCCGGACTTGATCGAACGCCACCAATCTTCGTGCTCCTGATACCAGTGGATGGTATCGCGTAGTCCCTCTTCAAACGGGAGACCAGGACTCCACCCCAATCGACGCAGCTTGCTGCAATCCACCGCGTATCGGCGGTCATGTCCCGGACGATCCTGCACCAATCGAATGAGGTCACGGGATCTGCCAAGTTGGCTGATAATCTGTTCGGCCACGCTGATATTCTCCCGTTCATTGCCCCCGCCGACGTTGTAGATCTGGCCCGGCTCACCCCGAAAGAAGACCAGCTCGATCGCCGAGCAATGGTCCTGCACTGAGAGCCAATCACGGCGCTGACGTCCGTCTCCATACAGCGGGAGCGGCTGGTTATCGATCGCATTCGTGACGAACAGCGGAACGAATTTCTCCGGGTATTGATTCGGACCATACGTATTACTCCCTCGGGTCACCATAACCGGAAATCGATAGGTCGTCCAATAGCTGAGGGCCAAGAGATCGCCACCAGCTTTGCTGGCAGAATAGGGACTACGCGGAGCGAGACAATCGCTCTCAATCGACATGCCGGTTTCGACGTTCCCATAGACTTCGTCCGTACTCACTTGCAGAAATCGCTCCAGTCCGGCACGACGGGCCTCTTCAAGCAACACCCCGGTTCCCACTACATCAGTCCGTGCAAAGGTTCCTGGGTCGAGAATCGAGCGATCGACGTGAGTCTCCGCCGCAGCATTGATCACCCCTTCAACCCGATGCTCGCGAATAAGACGTTCGACCAAGGGCTGATCTCCAATATCACCGTGCACAAATGTATACAGAGCATGCGTCTCGATCGCCTTGAGATTTGCAAGATTGCCGGAGCATTTCAACGCATCGAGATTCACCACCTCATGACCGCTCTGAACAACCAGACGACGTACGAGATGCGACCCGATAAAGCCTGCCCCTCCGGTTACGAGGATTCGCATCTTAGGACTTGCTTGAGTTCGAGGTTCATCGTTGCGTGAGTCTTACATCTTATTGGCGCCGGTTTGCGCCACGAGCTGACTGGCTAGGTGGAGGGATTCGATCGTCCCCGCGTCGGTCCACCACCCTTCCAACGTATCCCAGGTCAGTGTTCCATCTGCGATATAGGCATTATTGACGTCGGTTATCTCGAGTTCACCTCGACCCCAAGGCTTGAGCGTCTTGATAATGTCGAATACACGGGTATCATAAAAATACACGCCCGTGACCGCATATGACGATCGAGGATTCGCGGGTTTCTCCTCAATCTTCACGACACGATTCCCCTCAAGAATAGGCACGCCAAACCGTTGCGGGTTCTTGACCTCCTTCAACAGAATTTTCGCCCCTTGCCGCTGCTTCCGAAACGCATCGGCGGCTGCGACAATATTGCCTTCAATAATGTTGTCGCCCAAGATTACGCACATAGGCTCACCGTCGATGAAGTGTTCAGCCAAACGCAGAGCGTCGGCAATGCCACCCTCACCTTCTTGATAGGAATAAATAAGCCGCTTCAGGCCGAACTCTTTTCCGTTTCCCAGCAATTTCAAGAAATCTCCGGCACTGTTTCCTCCTGTTACAACATAATCTCTTGAATCCCCGCATTGGCCAGCGCTTGAATGGAATAATAGATCATGGGCCGGTCATAGATCGGCAGCAAATGTTTATTGGTGACTTTGGTGAGAGGGAGTAACCTGGTGCCCAATCCGCCGGCCAGAACGACGCCTCTCATCTCATCTCCTGGCCGCTCGTCTCAGGACGGGATTGTGACGCATAGTTCGTGAACAAGATGGATTGCACACTAATAACATCGTGGGATAAATCGAAAGTAGTTCTAGGAAACGCCGACCACACTCAATGGATATGCTCGATACTGCGGGAGGACATCGGTGTATAGCTCGGGACAGCCTCTTGGAGTCGGCGAATCAGTTCATCATCATCCCCATGATTCACGGCAGCCTCAAGATGTGCGATCGCTCGATCCAAGCGATCCGATTGAATCGCTGAAGCAGTGACGGCGCGCCGGATCTTTGCGTGGGAGGTCGGTTCGACTTGTTCTGTCTCATCAAAGAGTTCCTCGAACAGTTTTTCCCCCGGACGCAAGCCGCTGTACACAATCTGAATGTCCTGATCCGGCACAAGGCCGGACAGGACAATCATATTCCTGGCCAGATCGACCACTTTGACCTGCTCCCCCATATCCAGCACGAACACCTCGCCCCCCTGCCCCAAAAGACTGGCCTGCAACACCAACTGCACTGCCTCTGGAATCGTCATGAAGAACCGTTTGATCTCGGGATGGGTCACCGTGACCGGTCCTCCCTTTCGAATCTGCTCCGCGAATAGAGGGACTACGCTGCCGTTACTGCCCAGTACATTCCCAAATCTCACCACCGTAAATTTCGTCTGCGCTCTATGACCCAGGTTCTGCATCAGGTCTTCGGCTACTCGTTTCGTGGCGCCCATGACACTCGTCGGATTGACCGCCTTATCGGTGGAGATGAGCACAAACCGATCGACACCGCTCGCCAACGAGGCCTCCGCCACAGTTCTTGTTCCAAGCACGTTATTGCGAACGGCCTCCTTTGGATTTAGCTCCATGAGCGGCACATGTTTGTGGGCAGCGGCATGAAAGACAAGGTCAGGGTTCGTCTGATGCAATACATCGACAACCCGGTCGTGTACTGTGACATCTCCCACCGCCGGAATGATCGTCATTTTCGGAAACTTCCTCCGCAGTTCAAGATCTAATGCATATAGTCCATTCTCATAACGCTCAAAAAGGATCAGCGTGGCCGGGTCGTATTGAGCGATCTGCCGGCAGAGCTCAGAGCCGATCGATCCGCCGGCGCCGGTTACGAGTACTCGCTTCCCTTCCAGCAGCGGATACAACTCCTGCCGATCCATCTGGATAGGTTCTCGTTGTAGAAGATCCTCCAGGCTCATTGGCCTGACCTGCCTCAGCGCTTCCGGATTTGCCAGCAGTTGTTTCACGCTCGGCAAGGTCTTGATCGGAACCTTGCACCCCTCCGACGCGGCAAGAATTCGTTGCTTCAATGACGTTGACGCCGAAGGAATCGCCACAATGATCTCATGTGCGACGAGGCCTCGAGCGAGACCTGGAATATCCGAAATCGTCCCTACGACGGGAACTCCGTGAATCTTCATCTTCCGCTTGATCGGGTCGTCGTCCACCAAGCCGACCGGACGGTAGTCAGAGCTGGCGGTGCTCAGCATATCTCTGATCAACAGTTCCCCGGCATTGCCCGCTCCGACCACCAACACTCGTCGAGCCGTCGGGCTCAGCACATGAAGCCACTCACGAAACCAGCGAACCACCAACCGGATACTAGCGAGGAAGAGTCCGCTGAGCACACCCGTGAGAATAATGACCGACCTGGGGTAGGCAACCCATCCAAGGAGACCATGCACCACACCATAGAACACCGCTGAACTGATGACGGAGGCCCAAAGGATACGGCCTAAATCATGAAGGCCGACATAGCGCCAAAGGCCTCGCTGAATGCCGAATGCGACAAGACCAACACCATAGATTGCCAATACGATGGGAAGTCCCCACAGGAACAGTCTTGCATGGTCGGGGGGGATGTCCCCTTCGAATCGTAGGGCAAAGGCTGTCACATTCGCTGCTGCAATTAATCCAAGTTGTGTGCAAATAACAAGAGCAGATCTGTACCGAAGCACTAGTTGGCCGTAACGGCCGACGAGACGATGAAACAGTGAGATCACGACTGTTCGCATTAGATTTCCGTGGCAGCTCCAGACCGTTGAATCTGAATCGTCTCAATTGCCCGATTATATGCCGGGTAACTCAAGACCGCCATCCCCAGAAGCGCCCAGAAGAGCACCGCCAATGACCCGATAAGCATCTGATCGAACTGGAGACGTAGCATCAAGCCTATGACGCTGACAACTGATCCCACAAGTACAGCTTTCGACAGCCAATCGTGAGCCTGGCGATATTCTTCAGCGGTCTTCCGAACGACCCGAACAAAGAACCATCCAAATAGGACCATCCCCGGAAGCCCGACATGAAGCGCCAGGTAGAGAAAGATATTATGTGTCCCGGCGCGCGTGATGGGATGATGTCCAGGCATGACTACCTCTTCGCCCTGGCCATAGAGCAGCTGATAATTTTGGATCCCATATCCGATTCCAACCAACCAGTGTTTGGCAATTTCTGACAGGGCAAACCACCAAATATCGATGCGATGCACTACGGAGGAAACATCCTTTCTGACTGGGATCGAATTCGTAATATCGGCAGTCTGCCCTATGACAGGAGTGGCTAGTGCATTGAAGACTATCACGAAAACAGCGATCGCAAATACCGTGGCAAGCCCCGCGACAATCTTGGCGGAGGTCGAACGAATGAACCAAACAATTACCCAAAGCTCCGCAACAAGGGCAACCAAGCCCGCGCGCGACTGAGTGGAAATCAAGCAGACTGTCATCATGCCTACGATAAACGCACCGCCGGCTCGTATTGCTACGGGCCCCTCTCCTAATGCCACAGCCAGCCCGAAAGGAATGATCATGACCAGAAATGTGGTAAGCCATTGTTCAGCTAGAAGAAAGGAGACCACCGCTTGAGGATTTTCCAGATTGAACTGTGAGAGTCCGTAGCCGGCAACAAGAGCTCCCATGATCCCGACCAGTCCGAAGAGAACTTGTCGATAAAGTAACCCCCTGAAGAAATAAATCACCGCGTAAAACACCACCATGTGCTTAAGCAACTTTCCATACTCTTTCACACTATAGGACGGATCCACAGAAAATGGGGTCGTCAGCCCCACCCAGACCACAAAAGCCAGCAAAAGCTTATCGTACGGTGTCCGGGAATAGAACAGACCCCGATTGATGACACACCACACCACCAGCAAACCAAGCAAAAGAATAAACCCGTTTCGTTCCACGATTAGCAGTGACTTGAACGGGAGCACCGCGATAAAGACAGCCAAAACCACGCGGATGATGGTATCGACATAAGGCACCCGCTCTGATGACGACATGGCAATAGATGAAGTCGTAGGCACCACTATCTTTTCAAGGACCAACCGGTTGCATCCGTTGTTCCACTCCATTTATTACAAAGGCGAGCGAGGCAAACAACACTCCCCAGAGCCCCAGAATGACGAGCCGCCATTCCTCCGATACCTCCTGATAGAGCACCGCAAGACCCCCACATAGAACCATGACTCCATATTCTGCCAATACCGTCTGCCGATGGCTCCACCCACTCAAGACCAACCGCTGATAATAATGGTCCCGATGGGCCTCCCATATCCGCTGTCTCTGCCATGCACGGCGAAGAACGGTGACTGTTGCGTCCAGGATAAACGGCGAGAAAATTAAAATCGGAACCCAGATGTCAAACAGGCCATCTCGCAGACCTACAAGCATGAGTGTACCGGCTGTGAAACCCAGTGGAACACTGCCGACATCGCCCATAAAAATGCGCGCCGGAGGGAAATTGTGAAACAGGAATCCAAATGCGCTCATGGCAACTACAGTTGTGGTCAACAACATGAATGGATGTCCTGCCCTCCAACCGAAGTACGCCAGAAAACCAAACCCCAGCGTTGTCATTCCGCCGGCGAAACCATCCATGCCGTCCATGAAGTTGTACAGATTGGTCATCCACAGTAAAAACACCACGCTCACCGGCGCCGCAAACCAGCCAAGCTCGACGGTCTTGATGGTCGGAATCGGAAAAGAGTACAGCGTCAACCCACCTCCCCACACCACAACAATGGCGGCGATTGTTTGCACCGCAAGGCGAACACCGACCGGCAGCCCTGCTCTGTCGTCAAGAAAGGACACTGCGGCGACAAATGCAATTGAGCCGACGATCCAAAAGCTTGCTGACGCAAGACCTTTTGGCAGCAATTCCATTGGAGATGGCATAACCGCAAACCAAGTCGTCGCCACGGCCAATCCGATCACGATGCTGGCAAGAATAGCCACGCCTCCGGAGCGTGGGGTTGGCTCGGCATGCAGAGATCGGTCGTTCGGATAATCGATAGAACGAATAAACGAGGCCTTGCGCACTAACAAACCACTGATCCACCAGGACAGTACCCCAACCACGCCGGCAATCAGCAACCACATCACGATAACGAATTCCGGTAATGCTGGATTAATTCTGGTACGGCAGCTTCGAACGTGTAGTGGGGTTGATAGCCCATGTCACGGATTATCGCCTCGGGACTGTACCAGGCTTGTCCAATCAGCTTTTCCAATGTGGCAGAAGACAGAGGTACAGGTTTTCTTAACAGAGACTGCACAATATCTCCACATTGTCCTCCCAATGACAGTGCCCATACAGGCACTCGCGAAAAAGGAGGCTGCCGGTCCAGCCCCTTTCGCAAGAGATCGTACACCTCTGTAATTGTATAGGGTTTGGCATCTGTGACCACATACATGGGCTTGAGAAATCCGGTCGATTGCAAGACTGCGCGAACAGCGAGCACAAAGTTCTTCACGTGCAGCATGCTCCGAACAGCTTGGATGCGAGGAAGCGGGGGAAATCGACCTCGATCAATTGCGGCAATCATGCGAAAGAGATTTCCCTTCTCTGTAGGTCCATAGACAAGGGGAAGGCGAAGAGAGAGTGTGGCAAGACTCCCTTCCGTCGCATAGGAAGCCACAAGCTGTTCTGCCATCCATTTGGATCGTGCGTACGGTGACTGGGGAGCAGGCGGTTCCTTTTCATCGACACAGCCTGAGGTTGTTTCACCGAATACCTTCACCGAACTCGCAAAGATGAACCTCTGAACACCGCCGGCTACCGCACTGTCCAAGAGGTGCTTCGTCCCGTCGACATTGACGGTCTGATAGTCCTGATCACTGACATGATCGTCATCCAGCGCATGCGCTTGCCCCGCAAGATGTACAATCGCTTCACATCCGACCGAGGCTTCTTTCGCACATTGCGGATCACGAATATCTCCCGCTACAATCTCAACCGCCTTGAGATGGGATGAGGATCCAGGGGCTCTGACCAGCGCACGAACGTGATAGCCCAATTCGAGAAGTTCTTGCACCACCGCGCTGCCGAGAAAGCCTCTTGCCCCGGTGACGAGGACAGCCGTCATGTCGATCTCGCTGACCGTTGTCCTTGCTTCCGTCTCGCGAGAAGCTCTCGATAGAGATCAACAACTTGACCCACTACTTTCTCCACGGAAAACGTGCGAATAACCACTTCGCGCCCGGCTGCTCCCATTGCCGCTCTGAGCGAGGAGTCACGGAGCAAAGAATCGATGGCTGCCGTCAGAGCATCCGAGTCACGAACAGGCACCAAGAGACCATTGACTCCGTGCGTGACAATATCCCGACACCCGGGAACGTCCGTGGCAATCAGCGGTTTTCCACAAGCAGCCGCCTCCAACAATACCTTAGGAAGCCCTTCACGAAAGGACGGCAATACGACGATGGTCGCCGATGCGAGTGTCGAGGACATCTCGTCACGATGTTCCCACCACTCAACCACACCTTCCTGAACCCATTCACGGATCTGAGCTGGTTCGATGGCAGCGGGATTGTGCTCATCGCACCGTCCAACGAGCACACAGCGAGCTGATACCCCCTTCTGCTTGAGACGTCGGGATGCCACCACAAATTCTCCAATCCCTTTGTCCCACAACATCCGAGACGCGAGCATGACAATGGGAACTTCTTCAGCCGATCGGCGAACATCGAAGGTCTTGGTATCAACTCCGGAGCCCGGAATAATCCGGGTTTGCTGAAGCTCAATCACTCCCTCCTCAACAAGTACATCCTGATCGTCCTTGTTCTGGAGAATCACGACCGACTTACTCAACCTCACAAGAATTCTGAGCGCTCTGCGAAGACACATGTGCGCTATAGACCCTTGTCGCGTCTCATCCGTGAAAGCATACCCTAGCCCTGCGAAAGCGTTGACCACGACGGGAACCCCGAAAATCCATGCCGCCAGTGATCCATACAGAATGGGTTTCAACGCGACGTGGTGAACGATCGCGGGCTGTTCACGACGATAGAGCCTTACCAACTCGAGAACGGATGA
>DATENE010000066.1:0-29622 GCA_035275205.1 Nitrospiraceae bacterium | reverse complement strand
TTCGGATGGAAATCCGCTCTGTTCATCCTTGTCGACGTTGCCGGAAACAGCGGTGACTGGCGCAATCTGCTCCAGCGCATCGATAACTGATCGCTTGCCAATGTCCCCGGCGTGGAGTATATGATCGACACATCGGAAATGCCGTAAGACCGCCGAGTCGAATACGCCATGGGTATCGGCGATCACGCCGATATGGAAGATCTTGGACGTTCGGGAACGAACTCTCATGAATCCCATCATGGCTCGGATTGTCTAACGCGCATTGCTTGTGTGTCAGTTTGTCACAATCATGACATCACCCGACAGCCCTCTGTATAAGATTTTCGGGACCAAATAATCCATGATCATGCTTGAGAGTCGCATACATCAATCAGAGACGGGAGGACCGAAAATGCGACTCCGAAGATTTGCGGGAATGCTTCTTTGCCGTATTTTGTCACTCGTTGTGATTGCGTGTTACATGGCTGGGTGTTCGCTATTCGGTCCGACAAAGCAAAGCATCGACGTAAGATCTAACCCTCCAGAAGCCCAAGTTCTCGTCAATGGGAAACCCATGGGGATAACTCCTCTTCGCTTCGACGTCGATAGAAGAGACGATATGCTGCTCGAAATTCAGAAATTGGGATACCATAGGGAATATCGAAAGTCATCGAGCAATCTGAGTGGCCTGGGTCTTCTCGATGTCGTCAGTGGATTTTTTTGGCTGATACCATTTGTCGGCCTGACTTCTTCCGCTGCCTGGCAGCACAATCCTGCGGACTTCGAAATAACATTGTTGCCCGAGACGGGTATGACTCCAACCCCCTAGTTAGCTCCGCTCCAAAAGATTGCATTGAGATCGTAACCGGCGTGCGCAAGTAAGGTCACTTCTCTCCAACTACAGCCCGACCTGCACCTGCTTCCAATCAAACTTAAATGGCTCGGGGAGCTTCTTCGGCAAGGCCGCAAGCTCCGCTTTCAATCGTTCAGCCCTGGCGGCGCTCATCGGATGCGTCGAGAGCCATTCCATCCTGCCCTCGTCTTTCTCCGAGAGCCGTTCGAAAAACCTGATCATGCCGGAGGGATCGATCTTCGCTCGCTGAAGTAATTGCAATCCCGTCAGATCGGCTTCGGTCTCCTGCTCACGGCCAAACTTGAGAGTGAATAGTTCGACACCGAGCTGCTTCATCATCCCGATAAGGCCCTGCTGATTGCCGAACACAATGGCCGCTACCGTCATCAGCCCAAGGTTTTTCACGATCCGTTCAAGCCCGTGCCGTTGCAATACGTGGTTCAACTCATGGCTCAGCACACCCGCCACTTCTTCGCCGCTTTCTGCTTTTTTCATAAGTCCGGTGAACACCACCACATACCCACCAGGCAGCGCAAAGGCGTTGACGACATCGCTCTTCACTACAGTCACTTCGAACTTATAGGGATTATCAGGAATCTGCGCAGTCATACGTTGGGTCATCTCCTCCAGCGCTGCGACCGCTGGACCCTCTTTCATCACCTCTTGATGACTGAGAAAGTCTCGATAGGCCGATTCGCCCAGCTTTTGTTCCCACTCTACCGGAATCCGGCTCACGGCAATTTCGACGAGCAGATCGGACCCGAGCCAGAGTCCCAACACCGTGGCCAGGATCACCCCGCCGACCGCGCTCCAGGCAAGCCGGCGCCGGTGACGTACCTGACGCACCTGCTCCGCAACTTTTGCAAGCGGAAGACCGAGGTGGTCAGGCGCCGTTTCCCGAAACGCTCGAATCACGTCAGGATTCTTCAGATACAGCGTTCGTTCCCCATTCTGCCCGGCCCATTTCACGACAAGCTGATCGTGATCGAGCCCGCCTGCCGAAACGGTCAGGCTTGAAAAATGAACGGATTCCTGCTGGCCGTCGGCAGCATCAGATGAAAAAGTGACGGTGAGTCCATGCTCCTCGACATGAACAAGACAAGCCGCGCCGGTAGCGGGAAACTCTTCACCGAAACAGAGCGCATTGGGAGTGATAGCAGCCATCTTTAGTGTTACGGCTGCTCAAAATGGCCGCGAACGAGGCCGCAGACGAGCAGAAACCGGAGGCGTACCCTCTTGGGTACGTTGAGGATTTCCTGCGAGTTGAGAACGAAGTTGGCGGTCATTTTCAGCAGCCGTCATTCGGAGACAGGGATGAACTGTCGTATCCACGCTCCAAAACTGCCCGGGTTCCGGCTTTGAATATAGACGAGCCCGGGCCCTCTGAACCGGCAGACAAACCCTTCGCCCGAGGTGAAACTGGCAACCCAACCGGAAGTGGCTTTTTCGATGTTGTATGAGGTTGTGGTGGACCAGGCCACCAGGTGGCTATTGTCCACGATGTATTCCTGATCGGGCTTCAACTCGATCTTGTGAATGGCCCCGAAGCTGTTCAGCACAAGCGTCCCCTTCCCGGTGATTTTCAGAATAAAGAATCCTTCTCCGCCCAGCAGTCCACGGCTCAGACCCTGCATTTTACTTTCGATGACGATGCCATCGGCGCCCGCGAGGAAGCCGTCTTTCTGCACCATGTACTCATTCACTCCATCAAGTTCCAAGATCACTATCTCACCGGGCACCGTCGGAGCCAGCAATGCTTCGCCTGGGCCGCGGCTCGCGCGCAGTGTCTGGAAAAAGAACTTTTCTCCTGTCAGGAGCTTTCGCGAGAGGGCCCCTAAAAAACCACCTTCCATCTTGCTTTCAATGTCGATAGTCGGTGAGCACGCCACCATGGCGCCCGACTCGGCCTTGATGTTCTCACCGGCCGCCAATTCCACTCGCACCATGGGAAATGCGCCCGGATATAGGATTTCGCTCTTCATGTCGTCACGTCCTCCATCTATTCCTACCGGCTATTACGCTACCCATCCGTAGGCTTTGCGACTCGGCTCCGGTCCTTCTTCCAGATAACTCATTCTGAGTTGGCCCAGTACGTCTTGCGGCAACTCATTCCGCTTTGCCTTGACATCGACGCCAAATACACGCGCCGCGTTCAGCCCGAAGATCCGTTCCTTCACCTGGCGTGTGAGCGGCTGGTATCGATGCTGCTCGATCAGCTGATCCGGAATCTGGAATCGCCGAAAGGCTTCAATCTGCCATTGCGGCGAACCATACCAAATCGAGTCTGTCCCCCAGAGCACGTGATCGACATCGAACGCGGCGATAATCTGCCCAAGCACATGTGCGCAGACCGCCGGATGGGTCGTGACGAGTTGCGCAAAGGTCGAACCGAGTTCCATGTAGATATTCTTGATCCCGGGCTGCGCCTGCTTCATGCGGCAGAACTCAGTAGTCCAGGGGATTTCACCTGTCTTCGCAAACACCCTATCCAGCGCCGAGGCACTCTTGAGCCCCGAATGGTAAACCAGAAAATCAATGTCCGGGAAATCTCTTGCCGCCTTGATCAAATCCCTGGGATGGTTGTAGTCCGGCACCGGCCCGAGGGGAAGTCCTTTGTGGACGCAGACACGCTTGATATTGAACTTGCGCGCCTGTTCCAACATTGGATAGGCAATTCGCTCATCGTCCATCCACCAGCCACGATCGAATCCCTTCGGACAAGACCCGGTGTAACACTTCCAGGCATCGACCTTGAGTGTCTCCGCCTGCATCGCCATGAATTCTAAATCGGCTGACCCGAGTTGAGGCGTAGCCAATCCATGCGCGAGCATTCGTTGGGACTGCGCAAGGCGATTGATCTCATCACGGATGTGCGCCATCTCCTTGGGCGGCACAACCGCTTCCTGCGGATAGGGTCCCGGCGGCGTACTGATGAGACCGATGGCGGTTTCGCTGTCGAGGAATACTTCTTTCACAAAGTTTTCCCACGAAAGGTCGTCGATGGTGCCTCGATCGCCTGCAAGCTTCGGGTTGAGTCCTGATTCCCGTATCGAACGCCTGAGCGACAGCAGCCCCTGCTTAGAAACGACGCCTTTTCGATTGTCTTCGGCATCGGTCGGGTCAAAATGCGAGCCGACGTAATGCGTCTGCACATCGAAGATAAAATAAGGCGTGCCCTGTTCCTCGGCAAAGGCTGCTGTTTCAAACAGTTCGATCTCTCCGATTTCAAAGAACTTCCCAAAGATCGAGTTCATAGCCAGCAATGCGGCCGCCATCCCACCGGTGGTCTTGAGAAAATCGCGCCGCGTCAGATTTCGTTGCGCTGCGGTCCGTTCCACGAGCGTGATGGCACGTTCTTCAACGCGGGCTTGGTCTGCCGTCTGGCTGAAGGGAGCGAATTCTTCGTTCGATACGATTTGCGTCGGGATGGCGGATGGGAAAGTAATCCCTTTCCTCGCCGAGGCCAGGTATGGAAATTGTGGAGATGAGGACGCCATGGTGTGTATTCTCATGAACGGTGCGCTGTGATTCTGTGGAATACAGCCGGCAGTGTCAAGCAACCAAAGCAGGCGAAGTATTCAGACATCTTCGACTGCGGAAGGGCGGAGCAGTGTATTACTTGGACCGAGGCGGGGGCACGGAGCGGTTGCTCTCAGACACAACCGATTGAGTCTTGGGAATTGTTGCGACGACATCGAGCAAGGGGTCACCTTCTTGATCTTTACCGTCTTGCCCAACACTGTATAGTATCCCCTTCTGCTGATTGACCAACATAGGAAGACCGGTAAAGGGATCGTAGTAAGCCTGTCCTGCCTTTGCAAGACGCGTGACCACATTCCCATCCTGCGCCCCTTGTCTGATCCAGACTTGCAGGCTCGCCAGACGAAGCTGCGCATCGGTCTTCACTGTTTGCCCGACATAAGGATCCCATGAGGGGAGTGGCTCGATTCCGATGATGTGCTCAATCGGATTCATCACATAGTCCACCACGCTGACAGCGGGAGTCCGAATGAAACTGGATGGTTTCGGCAAGTTGGTGTACCGCCCTTCCGCCACAGCTTTACTCGCGGCTTCGTAATAATCCGCATAGGCATTGGATCGCCGCTGCACGGGAAGGGGCATCGCCGCCGTTAGGGCAACGTGAAGAGGACGCTCGCTGGTCTTGTCGTTCTTCAGATTCCTCGTCACAGCCTTCGTTGCCCACGCGAGATGGCTCTGCATCGGCCATCGGAGCGACAGCTCAACCTGATCGAAGGGGCGAACAACCTTGCCGAGTCGACTAATCGATGCCCCATCGATATCTGGACGGGTCAAGAGCCCGGATGCAATTGCCACATCGTCCTGGACTGCCGTCGCTGCCAGCATCTTCACCATCAATGTCTTCGACTGTCCCATCACAGCGCGCCAGGATCCCATATCGGTCTCAAGTCGCCCGAGACCGGTGCTGAGATCCTGCGCAAATCCTTCTGCAAGGTACAGCCGATGAGCCAGCAAAATATGGGCACAGTTCGGACTCAGAATTTGTCCGTAGCCCACATCTTCAAACGGCATTCCAAGCCATTGCTGGTAACGCTTGAGGGCAAGCGACTCTTGAGCCACCCAAGATCGGACAGCTGCAGCGTGAGGTTTCAGCTGTGCCACCGGGTCGGCACTGGTGAACACGCTACGAACCCCGTTAGCGGACGCTCCTGTCGTCCCTTTCCCATCATCACCGAGCATGCATGCGCTCGCAGCTTGAAGATCGCTCGCTTCCACTTTGCGGTCGTAACCCGTCTGGAGCGGATCCTGTTCTCCGGAAGCCTCGAACCCGAGTAACAAGAAATACCCGTTTTTTCTCGAATCAGTGAGCGCCAGTGGAGGGCTTGCTGTCAGATTTTGATAAACCGGCGACGGGGGAGCTTCCATCACCATCCAGGTTACTGCAACGGCCCCGATGCCGACCGCCACCAGCACAACACAGGCGAGCGCCAGTCCCACACACAACAAGACAATCGATCGGGTGGTCGAAAAACAAGACCCGATAAACGACGAGATACCAATACGGACCCGCGCCACTCGAGCGGCAAAGCGAGGGCGTGGCTTTGGCGACTTCAAACGATCCCGTGTGGAAACCTGGCTTTTCTCTCCCGTTGAGTCAAAAAGCACATCAACAGCCGACGCAGCGACAGAGGGTGCAGGTTCTAAAATTGCCTGAGTGGCCTCAACACCAGAATCCTCCCACGCTGTGGAAGGCGGTGGAGCAGTGTTCACAAACGTGATCGACTCACTCGCCCGAACCCACTCCGGTCTCGTATCCTCCTGAGGAATAATTTTCCCCAAGTTAGGAGCGACCGCTTCCGCGACAGGGGCCGCCTCGGAAGGAACGGATTTCCGTCCGCCCCTACGCGACGGCTCGACGGCCGCTTCAGGAGCTTCATCAACTAACGGTACCGGAGCCGGCGAATCGACTGGAGCGTCCCCCTTATCCTTTTCCTTGTCCCATTTTCGTTTCTTGTTAGATGGACGATGTGGCTGAACCTCGACTTCGCCAGTGCTCCAACTCGACACTGTATCCATCGAAACGGGAGATGCCGGCGACGCATCACTTGGTGCAACAAAGGGCGAAGGAGTCTCGGCGACCTTGAACAGCGTGCTCGGCATTTCACGTTGCTCTGTGGAAACCAATTCAGGCGCTGGTGGCGCTTCCGGGATCACCGCTGAACCTAAAGGCTCCGGCGCCATAAAAGACGGGGAGAAAACTGATTCAAGTTCACGAGCAGGTTCGGCTGGCTCTGGTAGAGGCGGTACTGGAAGCTCTACCCGGAAGGCGCTTGGGGGATCGTTCGAATGAGTTGATAGCGTCTCCGGCTGCGAGGGTTCTGCTGAAAAACGAACCGGCGCTGCCTGTGAGAGATCGGACTCTCCGACCGCATCTGATTCTACAATTGATCCACTCGCTGCACTCAAGATCGAAGGGTGAGTCGAGGGCAACGGCTCTGGATCGCTGATTGCGCCGGGCGGCTCCGAGGTTGATGTACCGGATGGAGAAAAGATCGCTGGGTCTGACGCAGGTTCTGCTTGGACTGATTCTACCTCCGACGCATCTTGGGAAACCGCATCCGGCCTGGAGGGTGCGGCAGACGAGCTCGACGACAACGTTTCTGAAGCAAACTTCCATGCGCCGTCGAAGACGGTGTTCCAAGAGAATGGGACCGTGGGCGAGGAGTCATCCGTGGGAGGGGTCGAGACTTCGGGCTCTGGAAGCACCGAGGGAATTGTTGACGGCTCTGTCGCAAAGATCGACTCACTCGGTTCCGTCGGATCTGACACAGGAGATGGAGTCAGCAAATGATCAACAAGTTCAGACTGAGTGGTAGAGGAACGGGCAAGAACGGATTCACTGCCCGATAAAGGCATTTCATCTGACTGAGCTGACGGAACCGATGAGGGGGTCGCCTCCTCAATTCTCACTGTCGAGTTCTCTATCTGCTCCCAGGGCATGAGAGAAGATGATTCCGGCGCCCCGACAGAAGGGGTAATGTCTCTCTCTACATCCCTCGCACGCTCCTCCAAGATACTAGCCGTAACACCTTCCTCGTTATCGGCCTCCTGGATTGATTCAGTAGATTCTGACGGAAGGATCTCCAGTTCCTGCGAAGCCAAACCGACCGGCGCCGCGTCTATCAACACGTCGGGAATGTCGAGCGATTCGACGACGGGATTCGACGAAGCGGGTGGCGGAGTCTCCTGAATCGGAGGAGTCCCATCGACCTGTTCCCACGGCATCACATCAGATGCCCTCGTTTCTCCAGTGGCAAGGAAGGTTTCGCTCTGAGGCTGCGAGGAATTATTTTCCAATGACGCGCCCGCGGCAGAAGCCTGCGGATGAGGCGCAAGAAGCTCGCCTGTTTGTACGTCGAAGAGAGAGGCATACTGAAAGGCCACGGGGCTCCCCGGCGCAAGTTCTCTCACTTTGGCATAGAGCTGAGACGGTTTATTGGGATGTTCAGAGTCTGGACCTTCGATAAGAATCTCAATGGCCTTGCCCAACTCGACCACTGCGGCCATGGAATCCCCTTTTTCCTCGTGGACATGGGCCAAGAGTTCGAGGAACGGGACGCAACGGGGTCCAGCCGCCAAGTATTCGCGTAACAAAGATTCGGCCAACCAGAAGTCTTGTCGCCCAATCGCTTCATTGGCGAGAGACTCAAATGCTTGCCGAGCCGTGACAAGACTCCCTAGTCGTAGATGCAACGTAGCAAAGAGCCGTCGAGCTTCCGTATTGTGAGGATCAAGCGTGAGCAGCTCTTTCAACGCAGCGGACGACCGGCCATACTTGCCGGTGTTCATGTGGGTGATGGCTTCCTCGAGAAGCGCGCTTTTCTTGCTGTAGCCGACAACACCCCGATTGTGCACTCGGGAATGAGACTTTTTGTCAGCTTTTTGAGAGGATTTCTTGTCGGTCCGCACGTTACAACCTTAGCAGATCATCGAAATATACGAGGTGGCTCCCCCTAGCCTCTTTACACCAGATTTCGTTTCCGTTCGGTTTCTTACGATCTTGAGGGGGAAGGCAAACTGGACGGAGGAATGCAATCCTAGTGCCATTATGGTCTTCATAGTGAGCTTGAATGTCGTTGATTTTTCAGGTTTTAGGCGACTCTCTTCTTTACTTTTCCTCGGTCTTTTTTCAAGAATGAACAAGCCCGACAATAATCGCGTCGACAGCGCATTTTCTTGAAGGAACTAGGGGGGAACTCCAACCAACTGGGCTGATCCTACTCCGCACGAACCCGCACAGCAGGAATCAGGGCTGACTAGGCGAAGGGCATTTCTACACAAGAGGACGAGTAACAAGCAGAAGTCCGACCATACTGATCGCGGAAATCTTGGGAAACCAGCGGGTGCAGAAGCGACTCTCAGGCAACAGACATGCTAGTTGGTTGTGTAGATGAGGAGCCTTGTGGTACCGTTCTCTATTCCTATTTTCATGCTCGACCTGGTCCAGGGGATGATCGGTCTCTCCACTGACACTGTTTGGAAGTCATGGATTTCTTTTCATTTGGACAATCGCGGTGGATCAGGCAAGCCTTGCTCGTCTGTCTGCTGGCAGTGCTAAGTGGATTTCTGCTTCCTCTCACCCTGCGGGCTGAATCTGGAGGAAACTCCTCCGGACGTGTCTCCCTCGACTTTAATGACGTCGAACTCTCTGTTTTTGTTCGCTTCATCAGCGAGTTGACCGGTAAGAACTTTGTCTTGGACGATGTGGTCAAGAAGGCCGGGGGGAAAATCAGCGTGTATTCCCCTACCAAGGTCACGCACGACCAAGCATACGGGATGTTTGTGGCGGCGCTTGAGGTCAGTCGTCTCGCGGTCGTCTCGAAGGGCAATGTCCATCAAATCGTGGCGATGGGAGAACTTCCTCCTGAGCGAGGGGCATTCGTCTACAAATTAAAGCACGCCAATGCGACCGACCTTGCCGCCATCCTGACCAATCTCGTTGCCCGCTCTCAAACCATCGCGCAGACAGCGCCAGGGACACGCCCACCGTTCAGGTCCTTAAGCGAATTCGAAGCCCCCGTTCAGGTCTTTGCGGACAAAGCCACAAACTCGATCATCATCAGTTCGACTAAAAGCGCCTACGCCAAGTTGCAGACGGTCATGCGGGACTTGGATACTCGCCGAAAGCAGGTCTTTGTCGAGGCTGTCATCTTGGAGGTGCAGGTCGATCGGCTCAGACAGATTGGAAGCGACCCTGTACAGGCAATCGCTGCTGGCAGTAGCGGTTCAGTGCAAGGCATTGCTGGATTCAATCTCGCACCAGAAAATTTGTCAGCCCTCGCGGCTGCCATTGTTGGGGGCGCTGCGACCGGTGGCGCAACTGGAGGAGCATCGCTCCTGAATACTGTCAACGTGCGCGCATTCTTACAACTGTTGCTGAGCCTCACGGACACGAATGTCCTGTCGACCCCTCAAGTGCTCGCCGCAGATAACCAAAAGGCCAAAATCGTCGTGGGTGAAAATCGCCCGTTCCCAACCGGTCAGGCCCAGGGAATCACTGGCGGAACTCTGGTCACGATCGAGCGAAAAGATGTCGGCGTCACACTGGAACTCACTCCACAAGTGATGGAGAACGACCTGATCCGATTAGAAATTAAGCAGGAGATTACCGCGATTGCAGAAAATGTCGCACAAACGATCGGAAGCGGGACATCCAGTGTCCCGGTCGGACCCACCACGACCAAACGCTCAATGGAAACGACCACCATCGCAAAAGATCAACAGACGATCGTCATCGGGGGGCTCGTGCGGGATAACGTCATCGTCAACGAACGGAAAATCCCTCTCCTTGGAGATATCCCATTCGTAGGTTGGCTCTTCAAGTTCCAAAGCGTAGCGGTCCAGAAGCTCAACTTGCTCGTATTCCTGACCCCAACCCTAGTCAGGGATGAGATGGACGTAGTGGATTTGAATGCCCGCAAATCAGCGGAATTGGGGACACTGCAGCGCGAAAGTCAGATTGAGGAACCCACGAAACTCAAGCAAGATGTCTTGGAAAAACTCGAACGCCAGAACGGTACTCCCCGCCCTTTTCCAAATACAGTAGATCCATCCGTTCCGCTCCCGCCACCCGTGCGACCCGAGTAATCTCTGAATCAGAGCGTCGGCAATCGCTGCCGTAACGTCAACAACTCAACGTAATAACTGTAAAGATTGGTTGGTAGGGGTATGGGGTGAGTGACGGGTTTCGAAATGAAGGGACCCTCAGGGTATTCAAGCAGATCAACAACTTACCGATGCAGATCGCGGCAAAATCGAGCAAGAAATACGCAAATCCGCAACCAGCCGCAACCAGAACTTCACTTCTCAAGACCGTCTGACTGAACTCATATTCGTTTCCACATGACGACGCACGTGCAGAAGCACCCCAGCTTGGACCGGGGTGAAACCGATCGGTTCAAGGCTTCGTCTGAACTCGCCCTGTAACCGTAACACCTGTTCCAGGAGTGTCAGCTTCTTTTAGCCATTCGGCTCAAGACCACGGATGGGTTGGTACGTCGTCCCTCCTTCGCCACTCGCTGCTCCATCTCAATGATCCTGCCCAATCGTTCAACCAGGTTCATTGACTGGTGCGAGACCTTGTCGGTTGCATGAATCGATGATGGCCCAGGTTCGACTCTCAATGCCGTAACCGTTAACACCTTCACGGTATTCTACGATGGTTCGGTCGGATTGGGTCTGTTCAAACGTGACATCAAAGAGCAGAGTGCGTGAATGGATTGCGTAGACTCGAATCAACGGGCGGCCTTTCTCCCGCTTCCAGTGTACGCCGGGTTCTCCGAAGAGCCACAACTCTCTTTCAACGCGTGTCTTCACACAGGTGGCAAGTGTGTCATAGGGTGTCTCAAAAGTGGTAGTTCGAATGGGTTGGGCCGCACGGACTTCGTCTAAGTTTTCGGATGCACAGCCTACTAACGCGGCTATGACCAGAAGAAGAATAGAAAAGAGCCTGGCAGGCATCTTTCGAAACGGACCTATGGAGTCGGTAACGGAACACAGCACCGGAATGTGACGATGGCGACGAAAGATGAACGGCATAGTGGGCCTTGTGAAAGCGGCGTATTGTAGGAGGGAAGCGAAGGCTGGCGCAAGGGGGCGTCGGGCGTGGGAGTATGGTATTTCGCGGACCAGCTACGAGTCAGGCCTTCACTGCTGGAAGCTCATCCCAGTTGTACCAAAAAGCCGCCGAGTTTATACAGGATCTGAAACGGCACGACATTGCGCCAGACACACTGGGGACAAACCTCGCTGAACATTCTTTACGATAGCACTGAATCAGCGGGGGCGCGACTAAGAGAAGCCCCGGGACCCTCTGGCCGCCACTCAACGGGCTCTCTTCCGCCACTCCGACGGCGGGGCATGAGTCGGACTACAATTCCACCCGAGCCCGGTCTAGATCGTTCTTCCACAACCTGCAGCGCGACATTCCCTGACCAGAACGTGTCACTCGGGAGTGATCCGCAGTCACTGGTGGTGGTGTACTGGACGCTTGTGCATCCCAGTACACCAAGGAACAGGAGTGGAAGATAGCGAAACACGCATCGGTCCATATGTGTCATCCTTTCGATCGAGCGTAATATGATCGGTGCAAAAGGGAAAGACGGCATGACGCGGTCATCCATTCGAGCAAGTCACCTCAGGAAGAATCCTGGGGGCGATAGCCAAAACCGATGCGGTAATAAAATCGGGCTACAGACATGTCGTTATGCCTGGCGACCAATTGCAGGACCGGTTCGAGCCGGTCAAACCTGCTGGTGATACCCGGTCCGTCGAGGTCCCCAGCCTTATTGCTGACCAGGATGAGGGTTCGCCCCTTTTGTTTGTCCGGGGGAAACCAATATCCGTACATGAGGCTAGTCTTGCCGAAAAGATGACGGCCAGCAGTCCCTTGGATACCTTCCCGTACCGATGGATCTCTCGAGTCTCTTTCCGCACGTGTGCGATAAAACGCGAGCTCGCTGGCGATGTTATACTTGTCCATCCCCACGACCAGCGGCTCGCTTCCAGTCTCTGCTTCCACGTCATTCTCGATCCGTTCGATTTGGCTCCCGAGATCGTGCCAGCCGACCAGGGGAAGTACTTTCGGATAGTGAAGGCCGGGGAAACCGAGCACGAGATAATGAAGCGCTGCGCCATAGAAAAGCACGACTGCGACGATGTTGGCCGGCCACGCGTACCGTCCCCATCGGCTCGGCGTGAGCCGCATGGCGATCGGGGTCATCTCACGGGCCAGCCACGGCAGTGCGGCCAGGCAGAGAGGTCCCACCCAGTTGAACTTGGGCTGGTGGAGGAGACTGAATGCGACGAACACGGAGAGCGGCACGAGGGTGAGAAACAGGAAAAACTGCCGCTGGCGCGAGGCAGGCACCTCCCCGGTGGGCACGCCGGAACGGTTCATGACAGGAAGCAACGATCTCACTATCCCCACGAATCCGACCGGAGTCAGGAGTAACATCATCCATCCAATCAGGATGTGGAGCGAAAACACAGGCTGGATCCGAAGCCGATCGATGGTTTGAAAAGCGAACGACGCCCAGTGGTGGTCTGCGTTCCATACCAGCACCGGAGAAAAGAGCAACAGTGCCACGGACGCTGCAGCGTATGGTTCGGGTCTCGACAGCCAGTGTCGGGAAGAACGGTCCGACAACAGGAACAGCAAGGTCGCCGGGCCCAGAAGCGTTATCGTGTATTTCGAGAGCATGCCCAGCCCCAAGCAGACCCCGGCACCCCACCAGGCTCGGCGGCGTTCCCCCACCAGCGCCCGCTCCAGGAAATAGATCGCTCCGGCCCAGCAGGCGATCAAGGGCGCATCGGGAGTCATGAAGAATCCGAATACGACGAATAAGGGGAGTGCGGCCAGCAGCAGCACAGCGCCGAACGCTGCCGATTTGCCGAACATGTTGGCCGTCAATCGATACCCGAAGAACGCCGTAACGAGCCAACACAGAAATGCGCCGATGCGCACCCCAAAGGCGTTGTCCCCGAACAGCCCCGTACCCAGCCAGATCATCCAAGCCACCATGGGGGGATGATCCAAGTAGCTCAGGTCGAGGTGCTGAGCATAGTTCCAGTAGTATGCCTCTTGCGCCAGCAGATCGGGTAGGCCGAGGTAGAACAACCGCATCACCACGGAATAGCCGACTATGACCAGCGCCGGGATACGCCAACGCAGTTCCACCGGGGGCGCGTCCTCCGAGGCAAACATATAAAATGAGGAGCTCAGGTAGTGTATTGCCGCAGATGCTCCCACCGCGCCCAGTACCGCCCACGTAGGGGGGCATCGAACGATTTCCACGAGGAAGGCAAGTACAGCTCCTCTCAGAAAGAGCGCCATCAGGCAGACAACGGAGAACCGCAAGTACCGCGACCATTCTATTTCATTCCCACGTTTCGCCTCATTCCTGAAAGTCCACCGGGCATTGAGGACGTAGGTGAACACTGTGGCCACCAGAAAGCTCGACAGGTGAGCCGACGCGAGTCCGTGGCTCGGGGCATACAAGATCCAGAAGGTCAGGAGATCAACCAGCATTCCCAGGATACAAACTGCCCCGAAGCGGGTAGCGGTGCCTAGGGAAACCGCTCGGCCGCCCAGGGACAACAGTCCGCGCAGGTAGGCGACCATCGCGTGCCATCCCATTTTCGATCTGCCCCGCGTCCGATCTCGGAACTCGATGGGCACCTCCGTCACGCGGAGCAAATCCCCACTACGCACCAGGACCTCCAAGGCGATCTTGAACCCCTCGGCCCGCAAGCCCGTGTCGAGCAGCCGCTCCCGTCGTACAGCGAAGAACCCGGACATTGGGTCGCGAACGTCCGTGATGGGCCACGCCAGCAAGGCGGCAGCACGCGACATGAGCCGGCGCTTGGCGGGCCAGCCGGGCGTTGAACCACCAGGAACGTAACGACTGCCGATTGCCATGTCGGTAGTGCCATTCAGAATCGGCTTGACAAGGTCGGGGATCCGCTGCGGCGGGTGGCTCAGATCGGCATCCATGACCACCATGATCTCGCCACGGGCAAACTCTGCCCCGGCCACGACCGCTTTCGCAAGGCCCCGTTCGCCGTCGCGAGGCAACAGACGTACAGCGCCCCGAGCGCTCGGGTCGGCCTCTAAGGCCATCACGCGCTGGCGTGTTCCGTCGGTCGATCCGTCGTCGACGATGATGATCTCCACCTGGCCTAGCGAGGAGGTCGCTCTGAAAATGTCCCCAATCAGCACGTCGACGTTCTCCGCCTCGTTCAGGGTCGGAACAATGATGGATATCCGGTAATTGGGCGGTGAGGAGGGAAAAGCTGTACCAGGCATGGTGTGCGCCATTGATGTGGGAAAAATTTCCCACAGATATTAACTTGTGGCGTCAGTGAAGGCAAGGGAGGCTGTCACCACCGTAGAGCCGATGAAAAAGAGCGTGCCAACAAGCACACTAGTCTGTTTCCTTTGGGCGTTCCTGGCGAGGAGGGTAAAACGGTTCTTCGAAATGATACACGCCTATTCCAGGCGCACGGGAATGATTCGACCTTCTACCGACCGCCGACCGCGAACCAGCTACGGCATTACCTGACTCAAATTCCAGAAGACTTTCAGATGTACTTCAAGGTGTGGGAGAAAATCACCATCCTCACCTACGCCAAGCAGCCACGTTATGGACCCAGGCGGGACAACCCAATCCCTGATTCCTCGATGCCAAATTGTTCAATGATCTCGTGTTAGCGCCATACCGTGAGGCGAAGTTCGAGCCGCATGTCGGCCCCTTCCTCTTCGAGTTTCAGCGGCACGGGATATCCTCTGAAGGGTTCTGCTCACGCCTGGATGGATTCTTTGGTCAGCTCCCGAAAGACTTTCGCTATGCCGTTGAGATTCGCAATGCCGGCCTGATTGGACCTGAATATCAGAAGGTGCTCGAAGCGCATGGTGTGGCCCATGTCTATAATCATTGGTCCTACATGCCTTCGCTGGTCGAGTAACACACGCGGATGGGGAACCTTCACCGCCCCGTTCACGATGTTGAGACTCCTCGCACCATTGAAAATTTCATATGAGGCCGCCAAGAAACGGGCTGAACCGTATACTAAGATTGTCGGCGAGCTATCGGAGATGCGACGAGATACGGTGGGGTTAGTGAGGAAGGCTGTAACAGAGAATCGGCGAGCGTATGTGCTGGTCAATAATCGGTCAGAGCGGGATGCACCCTTGACGGTTCAAGGACTATCCGAGTTGCTGCGCAACTAACTCGCTCTATTGCTCGAAGTGAATTCGATGAGCGCGGATCTTGAAGACGTCGGAGACATGGAGGCGAGAGGGACTTTTAGGGAGGCGTTAATATTTTGTAGCACACAACTCGGCCGTGCTTTCCGCACGTGAAACACACCCCCTCTGCGCCTAAGACCATTTCATTCCGTTGTGAGGGCCGGCTGGCATCAACAAATGTCTTGGACTCAGGGGGGCCGTCAAGCAATGCGACCTTACACAGACATCTAATACAGAACGATTCGGTATGGACCATGCGATACGATGCCAGATCAAGAAAATGCTGGCACTTGCCAAGTCTCTGCGTAGGCCTTGAGTGTGAGGCCGGCTTTGAGGCAACAAGCAAGCAGTTGATCGACTGGATGGACCCATGGGAAACAGGCTGTCAGAGGGGAAACCCGCACCCCAGGCGCACCTCTCCACATTCGGGTGAAGAGGGGCAAGAGTCGGAAGCTATTGAAACGATGGAAGAACGGAGAAGCAGCTATGGGGTGAGTGCGCGAACGATTTCAGAACATTTTTGCGAGTCAGCCAGAATTACCCTGCTTTGAATCGACTTCTGGTTGAATCTGAGACACGCGGTTTAGGAACGCGTGTCCGCACGAGCCGTCTTGAGCCAGCTCGTCATTGACGTGGGTACCATCCGGCGTGGCACCCTTGCAAGAGTCAAACAGGAACGGCGGCTCCAATTCTGGAACCGCTGTCTGTGACGACGCGAAAAGAGTGTGGGTTCCGCTGCTTGTTTCCGTATCCATCACGCCATTCCCCTCAGACCGCGACTGAGAAGGAAGAGGGAATTCTACAGCCCCCTGCATGCGCTTGTGAAAATGTCCATCATTCGATCTCAGCCAACAAATGCTGTAGGGCGGCTTCGACGTGTTCGGTGCCCACGTCGGCATGACCAGCTTTGCCATGTGCTATGGCTTCGTTGAGATGATCAATCCCTTCGCTCAAATGCGAACCTCTACCTCCCATCTTCGCAAACTCCAGCGACGTTTCCGCATGTTTCACAAGCTCCTCAGCATGCCCCTCTTTGCCATGGGCCACCGCTTGCTTGGCGTGATCGATGGCCTCCCTGACATTACCCACGGGGGACGGGTGGGCGTTCACCATGGGCACATCAACAAACGCTCCAAGCACAGCCAGAATGAGGACACCACGGTAGAATTTGCTGATCAACTTTATCTCCCTCAGGGTTAGAATTCGCTGCCGAAAACGTCTGACGTTAACACAGAGTTTCGGTAGCCTGTCAAGAAGTCCTGACAGGCCTTGCGAAACCGGGTTTTGAGCTTGCTTATGAGGTACAAGAAGGACTCAAAACGATTCACTCTGATCGAGCATGTAAACCGAAATGATGTGGTTTTGGACCTGCGAAAAGAATATGCCACCCCCCTCTTAGCCAAATTGAGCCGATCCTAGACATGCCGGAACAGGCTATTGGCCTCGTTGCTGGAAGGAAGTTCGATAATGGAAAAAGGTTGGCGTGGAGAGGACTGATTATTAAGAGAAAAAAGTATGGGGTGAGTGACGGGTACTCGGTAATCCATCCACGCCAGCCCAATATCTACGCCATTTCGCAGGCATCGACCAACGTACCGTAGCAGGAATTATCGAGAATCTTGTAGCAGTACTTCCCTCAACTAATCAACCCCGGTCAACGTGCTGCAGAGTCAGCCCGCAGGAGGTTTAACCATGTTCACCTTATCCACGATCCAACGAACCTTGATCCTTTCAGTCGCGCTGTTTTTGGTCACTCCTAGTGCCTTTTGCAGAGGTATCTGGCAGGCAGTGCGTTCAAGAGGACATCTCGTTCCTGAGCGACAAGATGTCTCTTCCACAGATAAATTCATTGTGAGTCGGATAGTTGGGGCGAGTCCGAATCACGCGATGCCTTAAAAAGTGTCTCCAGCCGCTCGAATCACACGCCCAGACATTCAGCCAGTGCAAGATGCTCTATCTTTCGGAACTACAAGCGGATTCTGATTTGATCCACTCGCGTCCATTTTGCGCAACGCTTTGGTCGCTCTTTTGCACTGATCTCTTCCATAGACGGAGTACTGTGACGACATGGCAGTAAAAATCCAGAAAGTAGAGCCCCACGCCGCGGGCAACGAACGTCGCGCAAGGTAGCACTACGGGGGCACGGCCGCGGGATGCTCCGAGAAACCTTGTGTTACGCGTCTATTGAGAAGGAGGACCTATGATCAATCATCTTCACACCTGGATGCGTCGTAAGTGGCATCTCGTGCTTGGAGTACCACTCGGATTGCTGATCGTATCAACAGCTACCCTGGCGAACGCAGCAGAAACATCACGAACTACTTCTGAAAACGCAGGCGTTAATGCAGCGAGCTGGTTCGTTACCGTGCCATATGGTGCCGTGAAGACCGCCATGGCAATCGGTGGGGGCATTGTGGGGGGCATAACTTGGGCGGTGACGGGAGGAAATACCGAGACAGCCAAGGCTGTGTGGATTCCTACAATGACCGGTGATTACGTCGTGCAGCCGCAGCATCTTACAGGCGAAAGGACACTTCAATTCGTAGGTGCATCGGCCGATGAGTCGTCACCTCTGCGTTCTGCCCGGCGGTAGACTACGCGGTCAAAAACTGATGGCGAGCGGGTCGAACCTACCGCCCGCCGATTAAGAGTGAGGGTGGGGGGATTGCTCATGTCCTTGGTGGAACGAGTGATCCCCTTGCCATTAGCGGAGATCCACCCGTGTTCAATTCGCCCGCACGTGGTGCTGTGACGGTGGCTCGGCCATTCTACGAGGAGGTACTGATATGAAACTCCTAAATAGGGCTATCACTATCGCGGTCGGCGTCATCTTGTCTGGTTGTTCCCAGTTTCAGTGGGCCATGGCCGGGGCCACGCTGTCAGATGCGAACGTGCTGGCCATGCTCGATGTCATCAACCTGAGTGAGATTGATTCGTCTAACCTTGCTCAACAAAAAGCCTCCTCCCCGTATGTAAGAACGTTCGCTACTCTAATGTTGAGCGAGCACACAGCCATGTTGCAGGAAACGCGTCAGCTCGCTCAACAGATCAAAGTCGACCCTAAGACGCCTCCACTAGCATCGATAGTCGGAAAGAGGCATCAGGAGACGATGGAGAAATTGCGAAGACTGTCGGGCGCAGACTTCGATCAAGTCTACCTGAAATCTCAAATTGAGATGCATGAGCAGGCTATTGATTTAGTACAGAATACAGCCAATACCGTGCACGATCGCCGCCTCCACCATCATCTCAAGGGGGCCCGTCAGGATTTACTCACTCATGTATCGACAGTAAACGCAATAGAACAAACCGTGGTCGCACGGTTTTGATGTTTCGTCCGCTGGGCATGTTGGTGAGTGCGATCTGCCCAGTGCCTAGCGCAGTGGGGGGCCCTGGCGTGACACGCCGAGCGACTCCCCGGTCGGGTGGAGGGTGGAATTGGCCCTCGCCCAAAGAGGGCTCCGGCTCTTAACCGACCATCCAGAGAAGCTGACCAGGTTCAATGTGTTCATGCTCCACATTCATGTGGAGCTGCGGGACGAAGGTAAACTTTCCTGACCGCACATGCGCTCACTCACACCGGTTCTACCGGAGAACTAATGGGAAAGTAATAGGTGGGCGAAATGACTGGTCTAACCGTGGCATCTCATCATCAACTTCGATTGTCCCTGAAGATCGCAGTCTTTTTAACTCTTAGCGTTTCCAGCGTTCTCCACAGCTCTGCTTCGTGTTTGAAGTGACGCTGAAGTTTGCGAGGAACGGAGATGCGAACGTAGAGGGACTTGCGTCCCTTAGGCAGGAACGGGACCGTAGCCATACAACCTCCTTTGTGCCGTAGCACACCGTAGCAGCGAGGCTACAAGCACGCTGGAGGATGGCTGGAAAGTGGCTCTGGGAGCCGATCTACGTAGAATACTGGGGTGAGTGACGGGTTTCGAAATACACGGAACCCTCACGAGATTCAATCAGATCAACAACTTGTGGATGCAGATCGCGGCAAAATCGAGCAGGAAATACGCAAATCCGCAACCAGCCGCAACCAGAATTTCACTTCGCAAGACGACCTGACGGAATCGTCTGCTTCTGACAAGGAGCAGACATCATGAGCACCCGCTTGGCCCTCCCTAACCGCCGCATTCATATCACGCAAAAGGTCAAAGTCGCCGGCCAGAGGACGCTCTACCTCAGCGTCCATGATGACGTGCAGCCGGCGGAAATCTTTCTGCGTCTCAAAGGGTCCGACTGTTCCTCTGAATTGATCGGTCTCTACGACGTGATTGCCCGCCTAATGAGTCTGGCTCTGCAGTACGGCGCTCCCCTTGAGAAAGTCGGTGATCTCCTGGCTGGCGCCAAGTTTGAACCCTATGGGTCGGTCTCAGGACATGATCGCCTCAAGCACTGCACGAGTCTTCCTGATCTGATCGGTCGACACCTGTTGGTCGAATACTGCGGACGTGCTGAGTTGGCTCATGTCTCAGCGAACCAAAGCATCATACCGGAGCTCCAGTGCGAGCAGGAAGGAAAGGCCTAAATGGCACGGACACCGAAAAAGACCCTCACCGCCAAGCAGCAGAGATTCCTCCACGAGTTTCCGAAAGACCTGAATGCGACGCGGGCCGCGATTCGGGCGGGGTATAAGAAACATTCAGCGAAAGTGACCGGCGCAAAGCTGGTCAAGATGATTCGAGATCATGTGACAGAGACTCAACCAGAAGCTAACCTTGTGGCTAACCATTCTGCCCTCCTGACAACATCCGTCTCCGATCAAACCCAGACCGAATTCCAGTGTTTTCTGACTCGGCTGGAGCAACTGGCGTACTTCGACGTCCGCAAGATGTTCGACCAACACAACAATGCCATCGATATTCCCAATTTGCCTGATGACGTGGCGCCGGCCGTGGCCGGTTTCGAGATCACCGAAGAGTTCGAAGGGCGTGGGGCGAACCGGAAATCGATCGGCTTCACGAAGAAGGTCAAGCTCGTCGATCGTTTGGCCGCGCAGCAGGTATTGGCCAAAGTCCGCGGCTTCTTCCATGACAAAGATGAGCGACCGCAGGATTTACTGGAGAAGGTTCCGACTGCGGTACTGTTAAAAATGCTGGCGACGATTGAGGCCCAGATGCAGGCAGAGTCTGCAGGAGTGCCGCCACCTCGCACGGTGGATCGGAACTGAGATGGCACGTGGGACGTGACCGGAAACGGAGGGAGGAATGGGTCAGCATCAGAGAGAGGCACAGCACGCTGTTCACTCAGGAAAAGACACGGGCAATGCGACGGGCACGCTGAAGCGTCGACGAACAATCGAGTATCTTCGGAACTGGCTGAAGATGGTCGATAGTTGGCCGAATGGCGTGACGTGCGAGAGTTTGCGCGGATCTCCACATGACGAACAGTTAGCAGAAGCGATTGTCGCGGCGATCCGGAACATTGTTCAGCGAGAGGAGCATCATGGCCGCCCGTACAAACAAACGTCGGCACGATGAGCAAACGAAGCGAAGAATCCAGGCAAGTCAGCTCTTGAACCGCTTGAATTCATTCGCCAATGGAACGGTCCGCATGTCTTCGGCTCAGGTACACGCGGCGAAAGTCGTAATCGGGAAATCAATCCCGGATTTGAAGTCGATTGAGCACTCTGGACAAGACGGCGGACCCATTGAACATCATCTGGTCATCGAGTTTGTGGAGTGAGCACGACCATCACATTCAATGGAGGACACCTGTGACGATCACCGCCCGTGTCCGGAAACACCGTGAGAAACTTCGACGAGCACAATGTCGCCGGTTCGAGGTGTGGATTGGGGAGGGCGTCATCGAGGACATCCGTCACCTGGCAAAAGTCACGCATCGAGCCACCTGGGATGTGGTCGAAGAGGCCCTGGAGGCCTATGCGGCCGATCGCACGAAGACCATGGTGCACACCGTCGAGGTGTTGCCGGTCACACTGTCTGGGATCTGAAAGGAGCATGAGGATGGAACAGGGTTTACTCACGTGGGTTGAGCCGTTGGAGCTGCCCGAGGATGATTTGGGCCACGCCATTCGTCAGTATGGAACGAACCGAACGGTGGAACCTGGATTACTGACTCGCGCCGACCAGGCATCTCTGGAAGTCGATCCCAGCGAACTGCCCGACGAATTCCCCGGGGATGATCTGGCCAGCGCCCTTCGTCAATACGGAGCGACTCGACCCGCCGATATGACAGGATCCTCCGTGACAGCCAGTCCTCCGTCGATAGCTAAACCCATCACTCGTACTCCCACCCTGCATGCATTCCTGAATGTGGCACAAAAGGAGAACCCTGGTGTGCCTCGGTCGCGACTCGCGGCGTACTGGAATCAGACGTATGGCCATGTCGATCCGAACACGTTGCCGACGTGGGAGACGTTTCTTCCCGCTGCTCTTCAAGATAACCCTGGTAAGTCGGAGAGGCATCTCAGGCAATATTGGCAAGACACCTATGGCATCTTGGGGGCTCTAGAGAAGAACTCTGCAAAGAGCACTGGCAAGCCTCAGAGGGTGGGAATGTAGAAGGGGGAGCCATCAATCACTGGGTGACCGGTCACACCCTCACTCAGGTTTCTCTGCGACCTTAGTCTGGTCCCTTGCATCGAGCCTGTTCACCCTCAATAGGAAATGGATCACGGTCCCATCTTCATACCGGTGACAGACACAGTGACGATTGTCCTCTTCGAGGTCCGCTTTCGTAGGTCGTTGGCCATTGAGGAAGCTAAACATTGAGTTGCCTACTGCAAAATTTAAAACCGAATTCCGTCATGGCACGCTTTCTCATGATTCCATCCATCGATGCGCTCAGATATGAATTCAGTCTTGCTCTCTCTCACATCACCGGACCAGAAGCCGGATGTCTTATTGGTCAGTCGGCTCGATCCACACGAGGTTTGCCTGCCATCATAAAAGAAATCCTCTCGCCGTTTTCCAAGACGCGATGGACACAGTAATGGTCCAGTGGCTCCGGTCTTCGGTGTCGTCTCCGGGCTTCCCACTTCTGGAACACCAGGACGCCGATAACCACTAGAGCCAATGCGCCGATAATCCAAAGTCCGATCATGCTAGTCCTCTGCTCATGGAGGTGACGTTTAACATGCTGACTTACAGCCCTTCCCATCCCAGACACCGAGGCTCGGACCATCGGCGATTGATACGACCACCTCTCTTTTGAATCTGAGCCACCGTGCTCCATACTTCCAAGCCCACGACGACTCCTGATTTATTACTCTTGGCGGGGCACAGCATTATCGTCCTTCAATTCTCCAGCCGCGGCCATAGGGATTCTTTGGGCTTCCTGAGTCAAAAGAGTTGCCGGCGCCGAGGTCTCGGGCTAGGACATCGGACTCTCCTTCTCACGGTCTACGCTGACGACAGCCGCCAGCGTGGTCCCAATCTGACTTCTCAATCCACTCAAAGCGGCCGGTCTCTATCGGACATGTCGCTCGTCGCAACGCTAGCTCTGCCAGGCCTCCCTCTTGCGCATCCTCCAACACAAACATGCCTGAAGCCTTTACACGGGCCGTCCCACTCCAGCGCACCTGCGCTGTCTCTACGCTCACCCCGCGGATGGCTATGCTGGCCGATTTGATTTCACGGCCATATTGAGGCTCGCGTTGTACATCGACGAAGACCACTTGGGTTGCCCCTGCCAATCGACCGACCTGCAGCACGTCCGCTTCGCTGTCTGGTGTGTTCATCAGCCGAATCTTCTGCTCGTTGAAGATTTGTTGCAAGCGCCCTCGCTCGACCACACGATAGCCGGTTTGTAACAGAATACCGGCCAGGTGGTGTTCGACGCCTATGTCGTTCGCCCAGATGACCACAGTTTCGGGTTTGCTAGGCATGAACCGCCCGTTCACGTCGTTGCCCAACATAAAGGTCTCGTCAGAGGCATGAAAGCCACTGGTGACAGGAAAGATCCGGCCGCAGCCGGTGAGCGGGAGCAGCACGAGGATTATCACGACGATCTGTCTTACTCGTGGGTGCACGCGCCCCCTGTTCATTTTATTTCTTTAGTGGCCTGCGATAGACACGGGTGCAATCCAAATGTAAGAAGGCACTGACTCAGTATCCCCGTGCCCCAATAATGTCCCATGAATACTCTGTGTTCTTGTCACCGGTGATGATTTCGGCACTGATGGAGCCGGTTTTTAATGGCGGGATATCACTACTATACTGCATATCGGCGGCGTATTGGCGGATAGCTTTCTCACCTTTTTGCGTAGTTGTGATGGATAGGGTAATTTCGGAAATCGTTAGATTTTGATTTCCATTATAAATTTTAGCTTTAAAATTTATAGCTTTAGAGTGGTTAGCCTCTTCCAGCTCAGCACGACCTGTAAGTTTGCGTAGTTCTTCATCTGACAAAGGTCGGGAAGCTGGCTTGTTCTTGACTCTCCCTGAAAACCGTTCTCGACAGGATTGCATAATAGCCCTGGCGGCAACCTCGCTCGATACTCCTTTCATCGAATCGGTAATGCATTCATCATAATTGCTTGGCCCCAATAGTCCAGCGTGAACGGGACCAGTGAACAAGGAGACAAGGACGACTACATTACATATTAGCAACATTTTCATTTCGAATTGGAAACCTATGCCACCAAGAGCTGAATACTTTAGTCTGTAGCACAATAGTATTCAACAGGGCAGCATCGCGAGCATGCACGCCCGCCGAGCCACTCCTGAAGTCATACTGGGGCAAGAGATCGCCCGATTGAGGCGACAAATTGGACTCTCACAAGAGGAGTTAGGGTTCCGAGCTGAGGTGCACCGCACATACATCAGCCAGCTTGAGCGTGGGCTAAAGTCGCCTACTCTGAACATGATGTTGAAGCTGTCTCGTGCGTTGAAGGCATCGGCGAGCAAGTTGGTGGCAACTGTGGAGAGGCAACTGTAGCGCTCAGGACGGCCCACAACGAATCCTTCTGGATTCCCGCCTTGTTCAATCACGCGGCCTTAGAGATCGGGGACGCTTTCGCAGGTTCACGTTCTTGAAATGCGGGCGCTTCCCTCTGCTTCCCTTCGCAGATTCGGCACATCAATGCGTTCACCAATACACCGAATCCGATCAGCACACTGGACACGACCAGTATGAACATGATGCTGAGCACGGGATCTCCTCTTCGGTAGCCGATGAGGCCGACTAGGATGCGGCAAAACAACTCGTCTCTTGAATGAAGCGTACCACAAGGGAATTGGCGTGAGGTCAAGCCCGGAACTGGTGGAAATCCTGAATGTACTTGCGGGCCAGATGGCTCACCCCGCAAGTAATAGGTGAAACGGACAAGTGCATCATCCTACGCGGCAACCGGACCACGAACTGCACGTCACAACGCTTTGGCGATCAGACCTACACCAATTGCCGGTGAGCGTTTATGGACTACATAAAAGTGCATGAATCCATTGATATTTTAAAGGGGAGGCTTGACATCGGATACCACCGACTGTATCTTTCGTCTTGATGCTACACGTAATGGTGTGGCAGTCAATCCACGCCTTATGGCGCTGGATACGGCCTCTGGCCCCGTGAGCCAGCTTAATCACGGGGCAACCCATTCTTTCTTTTGTCCCTTACAGTATCTCCTCAAATCTTCAGCAGTGGCTACATAAGCTGTAGAAAACTTCCAGCCCTCGTCTGATCGAGCCTCAAGCCAAACAACATACATGCGCTCCGGTACAACGTATAATCTCCTCTCTCTCTTCGACTCATAGTCAACAACCTTGTAACAAATAGTCTTGGTCACACTCCCTTCGATCACGGGCTTTATCCATCTCATTCTTTTGATCCGCTCTCGATCAATAATATCCTTCTTATTCGGGTACCTTCCGCGGTTACTCGAAGTATAAAAGGCGTGATCAAATTGATCCTCATGGAAGAGAACAAGGGCCCCATCATGACATGTGGATTTGCCAACCTTCTTACCATCTAGGTAGGTATATGAGTAGACTGAACGAGCAATGTTCTTCACTTGGAAGTCCTCGTGCCCATCCGTAGATACAAGAAGGGTGTCAAGGTTCACTGATGTTGGTTGAGTCACTTGAGAGAAATGTTGAAGATGTTGAACTTGCTGGGCTGGGCATTGAAATTTGCGAGATGAAGCGATCCTCCCCCTCGTCGCTCACCGATATGCTGAGCGAGCTCACTCTTTGGCCTACCCGACACAAGGTCGTGACACCATGCGGCCGCCACAGCACCTGTGAGCAGATCGCAAAGCTGGGCTAAAGGGGTTTCTGAAGAATCTATTACAGTGAGGTCAGAGATCCATGCTTTTCCTTGGACCGAGCGTTCCAAGTGTCGTCGGAGGGATGAGTATCGGTGAGAGCCCTTGTTTTTCTTGAAATCCAGTAGAACAAGATATTCGTCATTGTTTTCGAACCACTGCTTCAGCAATAGATAATAGAACTTATAAAAGCCAAGCTCACGATCTCCGCCATGATACTTCTCAACATCGATTTTTGAATGTTCTACAACGATGACTCGATACCGTATGCTCTCTTGATTGAAGAAGAAATCTACCAGATGTTTATAGGCGGTAAGATATTTTTTACTCACTCGATTCCATTTCACTTCCCCTCGAAGCCCCTCATTGCGACATAAAAGTTTGAATTGCTTGGTCAGGTCATCTTTCTGATCTCTTGGAAGCCAAAGGCTTCCAATGGCCATATAGGGATGTTCAGTGGAAGCTTCGTGACGACTCTCATCGCAGTAAACGACGTATTCCATAGCGACTGAGGATATTTGAAGAATAGAGTCGCGTCAAGAAGCTAGAATCGCTAAATTGGTTTCATATATTGATGTTTTCCCCACGCACACCATGCTCCGGTCTCAATGCTGGGTGCCTGGAACGAAGTCAATAGAAGCAATAACTCCTCGCAATTCATTTGGGCTTTCACATGGGTATTTCATGACAAGAAAGGAAGTCTCTCTACTGTGATCGAATGCAATGTTGCGAGGATCAAATCCACCCACTAAAATTAGCGCGGCAATTCCATCGGATGATAGCGGAGAGATAGTCTCTAGTCTTATTATCAAACCAAAGCCTTCACACGGGCTACCTTTAGGAGGGCCAATCAAGTAGGCTGGCTGGAAGTGGTCCTTCGAAACTTTCATCATAGTTGCGCCTGACCCTCTATGTGCCGGATCGGTGCTCCCCAGGTTCTTCAGATCGGCCCACGAAGCCACCAGCTTGACTGATCTCCCTTGTGTCAAAAATTCTAGATTTGTGGTCTTGTCGTTTGGCCTCGGTGCGCTAAAACTTTCAAGACCCTCCGCATACACTGTAAACAGATGGGGCTGCTGTTGATCTAATGCGACTGACTGTTTCTTGATCACAGTCTGTACTTGACCATCTTGGGAGAAATGAGTTCTGCCATCAACGTGATGAGAATATTTTACTTTGTGACTAGTGATGCTCCCGAAATCTGCAAGATTACAGGCAGTAGACGTTACGCCACTCTGGAGCGTCAAGGCACCAACCAGTCCCTCGTCCTTGTTGAACGAAGGAAACATTACGAAGATACTTCCATCGCGATGAAAACGGATTTTTGCGATCCGGTGTCGTCTACTTCCAAACAGACAGACAACATTGAATTTTTGGAGACGTACTGGTTCCACCATAAAGAGAGATTTCTTCGCGAGATTCAGCTAAATCATGCCACGCCTAAAAGGATCTACTGTTTTACGTGGGTGTTCAGAGCATTAAGAGTATACGAGGGAGGGAAGGTTATGTTCTCTCACCATTTACCTCTTCCTCCACTCCCACGGCGGGCATCTGCGGGCGGATTTATCCTCAAACCTTGCTTGGCCTTTCTCAGGGCAGTTGATCCCGCTGAGGCGGACACGCTCAGGACCAGGGCTTATTTGCGACCCGCCGGCGTAACGGCAACGGCTTCCGGCTTCTTCGGGTCCGCAGCCGCCTTTTGCGCGGGAGGTTGCATAAGGTTACCAAGGAACCCCAGGCTCTTGCCACAAGCCATGTTCAACATCGCAGCGCGATCTGTAGTGTGACCCACGGGCTTCCATTCTCCCGGTTTCGCTTCCTTTGCGAGTACTTTTCCCGTACCCATATGATCTGACATGGCGACCACGGTGCGGATTCGAGCCCGATCACCTCGGCAATCAAATTCATACTGCAGCTTCAGCGACCAGACTGTCTGCGATCCTTGGATCTGTGCTTGCTTAAATTCTGCCACGACCCAGGCTGACGCTTGCGACACAGGACTCAGGCCCCCACCGGTTTCTTGACGTATCTTTGGGGCCACGTTGTCTTGGAGGATCGTGGGCAGGTCGATAAAGGTCTTCGTGTTCGCGTTCTCGCCAATGAACAAGGGCATCTGGGCATACGCCGTGGCGTTCAGGGACACGAACGCGGTCACCAAGAACACTTGCTTCATGGCAGAGAACGTCTGAGTCATTCGTGCGACTATCCACGGTACATCCATGTGCATGATTGAAGTGTAGCAGACGTAGTACAAGGCAGATGCTCGAGCAGTACCTCGCAATTCTACAGAGCTCGCCCGACTCTAAGGGGAGACTCGATCCTACCCAGTCCGCATGGTCTCCACAGAACGCATTCGCTGTTCAATCTTGACGACCAGGGCGTTCCCCCGTGAGCTGAGCCGTAAGTGTACGACACGGGTATCCTCCACTGAGCGCCGTCTTGTGAGCCATCGCTTGCGCACGAGATCCTTCACGACCTCACTCAACGTCGGCAGCCTGAGGCAGAGTGCCGCTGCAATGTTCGTCATGTTCGTTTCCGTATGACGACGCACATAGAGGAGTACACCAGCTTGGAGCGGGGTGACGCCGAGCGGTTCCAAGCTTCGTCTGTACTGGCCGTGTAACCACAATACTTGCTCCAACTGTGTCGGTTCTTGCCGTTCATGAGGTACAACTTTTTGCATGGTTAGTCCAAACCCTCCTAATCGGTTATTCGGGAATCGGTCCATACGATTGTCCGAGCGGTCTACGCCACGCACCCTTTGCCTCTGCGACGGGTGTGGTCAGCATAGTACCGCATCATCCGTAACTCGCCGTCAATCAGCCGATCTTCGAACATCTCCACCCGTGGAGTCGGGTCGCTTTTGAACCAGTACTAGCCGGGCGCGGTTGGTGGACCGGGGAATGATTCGAAGGGGGAGCTTGCAGGTGTGGTGTCACGGTAGTACGTCTCATCCGTAGATGTCAATCGGGTTACGGACTTGCCTATGTGGATGTCAATCAATCCGGATGAGAGTAGAACTGATGGCATCATAGCCAAGTATCCCGGACGTGATTAGGCCTGGTTTACTTGCTGATCTTCCCCTCGGTCCATTTGCGTGATAGGGGGTTCCAGTTGAACAGTTCAGACGAGGTATTTCGTTCGATGCCCAGGGTTGTGAATGTGGAGACAAGTTGGAGTTGTGCCACCTGTACATGTCCATCACTCGCCTGAGCCACAAGGGCATCCAATGGACAATTCGATTGGATCGTTTCCCCAGGCGGTATCGAAACTTTCTGAATATTCGCCGTGACGGAACGAAACGACGTATCAATCACCCCTTGGTCGGTACGGGCGTTTTTCAGAAAACATTCAATCTTCACATTACCCATTGGCAATACCAAGCTGGGGTTGTGAAGTGAGAAATAGAGCGACAATGAAGCGGAAGGTTGTGCTGTTTGCGCATGATTTTGCGGCTCTTGGATGGCGTCGTGTACTCCAACGACGATGGCTAGGGCTGCCGCCACGAGCTCCGCGGCTCCTCGCATTGCTCCTAGGAACCGTTTGGAATGTGAAGGTGGCGAGTCTTGGGGAGGCTCGGAACGGGATCCGATTCTCGCTCCTGATATCTGTCCTTTCGTGGCTCTATTGTTGGGCTTCCGCATGGTAGGAAGCTTAGCACGCCTTTTCTCCCTGGATGGAATGTAACGCAATGTTGGGGAGCTTGGACGAAAGGTCACGACACTGCACGCCGGGGTTAGAAGCGACTCGCCGAGCCGACAGTCGATGAATAGT
>DATENE010000065.1:0-3535 GCA_035275205.1 Nitrospiraceae bacterium | reverse complement strand
GATTGTGGGGGAGTCCTAACGTAGAATGACATCGCTCACTCTTTTGCTGAGGAAACGGTGCAAACACTCTCGACACTTCCGAAACCGATTACGGACTACCAGCAGCTGCCTGCGGATGAATTGTTCCGCCGGACGGCTGAGGCTAAACGTGTGCTAGGCGATCGCGTCATGATTCTCGGCCATAATTATCAACGAGATGAAGTCATCGAACATGCGGATTTTCGCGGAGATTCCCTCCTGCTTTCGAAATTGGCAGCCGAGCGATCGGAACGGCCCTATATCGTTTTTTGCGGCGTGCATTTCATGGCCGAGACTGCCGACATCCTGAGCCGCTCCAAGCAAACGGTGATCCTGCCGGACATGGCAGCAGGTTGCTCCATGGCGGACATGGCGGCCATCGAACAGGTCGATCAATGTTGGGAAACGCTGGGCCGAATCCTTCCAGTGGAAGAGACCGTCATGCCGGCGGTCTATGTAAACTCTGCCGCCGTACTGAAAGCTTTTTGCGGTGAACATGGAGGGATTACCTGTACGTCCTCCAATGCGAAAGCGGTCATTGAGTGGTGCTGGGCCAGGCGCGAGAAAATCCTCTTTTTCCCGGACGAGCACTTGGGCCGCAATACAGCCAACAAGATGGGGTTGCCGAGAGAAGAGATGATCGTCTGGGACCCCTATCAACCTAACGGGGGGAATACGAGAGAGGCGATCCGTCGTGCGAAACTCATTCTCTGGAAGGGCCACTGCAGCGTACACCAGATGTTTCAACCTGTGCACGTGGATAATTTCCGCAAGCAGTATCCGGAGGGGAAGGTGATCGTCCATCCCGAATGCCACGAGGATGTCGTGAACAAGGCGGACCTGTCCGGCTCAACGGAGTTCATTATCAAAACGGTGACGGCGGCACCGGCTGGGACGGCTTGGGCAGTTGGAACTGAATTGAATTTGGTCAATCGATTGAAGCGTGATCTTACCGATAAGAAAGTCTTCTTCCTCTCCTCTACAGTCTGCCAGTGCGCCACGATGTTCCGGATCGATGGAGCCCATCTCTGCTGGGCCATGGAAAACCTTGCCGACGGCCAGGTTGTGAACCATATCGTCGTGCCGGACGACGAAAAGCATTGGGCGAAGGTGGCGCTAGACCGCATGATGGCAGTGAGTTAGGGCTAGTCCTTTCCCGTTCGCTCCGGTATATTCACTCATCAATTCATCACGATCGAACAGGCTGCTGTCAGTCCATGGACTACAAAGCAACACTCAATCTGCCGAAAACCGATTTCCCCATGAAGGCGAACCTGCCGCAGCGGGAGCCTGAACTTCTTGCCTTGTGGGAGAAGGAACGGTTGTACGAGCAGATTCAAGAGGCAGGGAAGGGCCGGCCGCGTTACGTCTTGCACGATGGCCCACCGTATGCCAATGGCCGCATTCATATCGGTCACGCACTGAACAAGATTCTCAAAGACATCATCGTCAAATCGAAGACGATGGCAGGCTATCAGGTGCCCTATGTGCCAGGATGGGATTGCCATGGCCTTCCGATCGAACATCAAGTCCTGAAAGAACTTGGTGATAAGAAAAAGACGCTCGATACTCCGGCCATCCGCAAACTCTGCCGAGAATATGCGGAGAAGTTTTTTACAATTCAGCGAGAGGAGTTTCAACGTCTCGGCGTGTTGGGCGATTGGCAGCACTCCTATCTCACGATGAATCCCGGCTATGAGGCCACGATCATTCGTGAATTCGGCGCATTCGTAGAGCGGGGAGGCGTGTATAAAGGATTGAAGCCGGTGCTCTGGTGCACGGCGGACCAGACTGCCCTAGCCGAAGCAGAAGTGGAATATGAGGATCACGTCTCGCCATCGATCTATGTGAAGTTTCCATTGGTCACGTCGCCCACGGTTCTCAGCCAGACGTTTCCCGGCATCTCCTTCCCCGACGGCATCAAGTCGGTCTCCGTCGTGATCTGGACAACCACTCCATGGACACTTCCTGCCAATCAAGCGGTCTGTCTCCATGGCGAGATCGACTACGCGTTTGTCCAGGTCGGTGACGAAGTGCTGATCGTGGCTGAGAAGCTTATTGAGAGCGTGACGAAGGCCTGCAAGCTTGAAGGGGCTCGCGCATTCGGGGTGAAGAAGGGGCGTGAAGGTTTTGAAGGAATCGAGACGCAACGGCCTTTGACCACGGGCCTGTCACCGATTCTCCTCGGCGATTTCGTGACCCTCGATCAGGGGACCGGGTGTGTCCATATTGCGCCGGGCCACGGCATGGAAGACTACATTCTCGTCCTTGAACACAATGCCACAGCTTCGCAGGGTGAACGGCTGGAGATTCTGGCACCGGTCGACAACGCCGGGCGGTTTACCGATGTTGTGAAGGAATTTGCCGGGCAACATGTGTTGAAGGCGAATCCAAAAATCGTGGAATTTCTACAAGCCAACGGCCGGTTGCTGGGACATGGGTCGTTGAGCCATTCCTATCCGCATTGTTGGCGCTGTAAAAATCCCGTCATTTTCCGCGCCACTGAACAGTGGTTTGTCTCGATGGACACGAACGATCTTCGAAAAGAGACGCTGGCGGAAATTGAACGGGTTCACTGGATTCCAGCGTATGGTCGCGATCGGATTAACGGGATGATCGAGAATCGCCCCGATTGGTGTTTGTCGCGTCAACGTGTGTGGGGCGTACCGATTCCCGGTTTCACCTGCCAGGGATGCCGATTTGTCCTGGCCGATCCGATCGTGATCGAGCACATCGCAACGTTGATGGAATCCAAAGGGGCCGATGTGTGGTTCGAGCGATCGGCTGCCGAGCTGTTGCCCAAGGGCACGGTCTGTCCGAAGTGCGGTGGATCGGCATTCGAGAAGGAACGGGATATTCTCGATGTCTGGTTCGAGTCCGGGGTGAGTTTTGCGGCGGTGCTGAAACCGAGGAAGTGGTGGCCGGCCGATCTTTATCTCGAAGGGTCGGATCAACATCGAGGCTGGTTCCACAGCGCCTTGCTGGCGGGCGTTGTCACTGATCATCGCGCACCCTACAAGGCTGTCTTGACCCACGGCTTTGTTCTCGATGGGCAGGGTAAGAAGATGTCGAAGTCGGCCGGAAATGTTGTTGCGCCGCAGGACGTGATCAAACAATCGGGCGCAGAAATTCTCCGTCTGTGGGTTGCGGCGCAGGATTATCGCGACGATCTTCGGATCTCCCCTGAAATCCTGACCCATCTTATCGAGGCGTATCGGAAAATTCGGAATACCTGTCGTTTTCTCCTGAGTAATCTATACGACTTCGACCCGGACAAAGACCGAGTTCCGTATGAACGGTTACCTGAAATAGATCGTTGGGCACTGCATCGGCTCAACGAGTTGATTTCGCGGGTCAGGACATCCTATGACGAGTTTGAGTTTCACACGATTTTCCATGCGCTCAACAACTTCTGCTCAGTGGATCTGAGCGCCGTGTACCTCGATATTCTCAAGGATCGTCTCTATACCTTCCGGGCTGATTCGCCCTTGCGTCGCGGATCGCAGACGGTGCTCTT
>DATENE010000064.1:0-5780 GCA_035275205.1 Nitrospiraceae bacterium | reverse complement strand
AACCTTGATCGGTCCGCCAGCCCCAAGGAGTTTCATGAGGCGTTGACGAAGCGCTACAAGGATCCAGGCAAAGGAGCGGGGAAGGGGCAGTACGGCCAGTATTGGGAGCCGATTCCCATCACCAAGTACCTCGATCCTGCGACCTTCTACAAGCCGCCGCAATCGGTGAAGGAAGTGGCGACGCGCGAGCAGTGCGTGAAATGCCACACCGATGAGTCGCCTGGGTGGGTGCAAATGTGGAAAAAGAGTTCCCACGCCAATCTTGACAAGATTCGCAAGTTGACCCCCAAAGACGACACGTTCTATAAGAAAGCGAAGTTGGAGGAAATCGAGGCAAACCTGCGCTCGATTGGCAAGCTCGGTGAAAAAGAGAACTTGAAGGAAGTCAGCTGCATCGATTGCCACGTTGAAATCAACACGAAGAAGAAGGCCGATCACCGGGTCGACCTGAAGATGCCTACTTCCGATGTGTGCGGCAACTGCCATCTAATGGAATATGCCGAGCGCGAGTCTGAGCGCGACACGATCTTATGGCCGAAGAACCAGTGGCCACGGGGTCGTCCGTCGCACGTGCTGGATTGGCGCGCCAACGTCGAGACCGATATCTGGGCGGGCATGTCGCAGCGCGAGATTGCTGAAGGCTGCTCCATGTGCCATACGAATCAGAACAAGTGCGATAACTGCCATACCAGGCACGAATTCTCAGTGGCCGACTCCCGCAAGCCTGAAGTCTGCGGCTACTGTCACAGCGGGGCCGATCACAACAACTGGGAAGCCTACAGCGGGTCGCAGCATGGGCTGGGGTACCAGTCCTCTAAAAATAGATGGAATTGGGATCTACAGCTCAAAGATATGGTTGCTAAGGGCGGGCAGAAGTTCCCGACCTGCCAAAGCTGTCATATGGAGTACCAGGGTAAATTCAGCCACAACACGGTGCGTAAGGTTCGCTGGGCGAATTATACCTTCGTGCCAGGGATTCGCGAGGCTGTATTTGACAACTGGGGTATGCAACGGTACGAGGCGTGGGTCAAGACTTGCACCACGTGCCATTCCGAGACCTTCGCCCGCGCCTACTTGGAGATGATGGATAACGGCACGAGCGCCGGCCTGGATAAATACGACGAGGCGCACAACGTCGTGCATAAACAGTTCGAGGCGCGCCTCCTGACCGGACAGAGGACCAACCGGCCGGCCCCGCCGGCCCCAGCGAAGGCGCTGTTCGACCAGTTCTGGCAGATCTATTGGTCGAAGGGCAACAGCCCGACCGCGATCGAGCTGAGACTCTTCGAGATGGCGGAAGACCATCTGGTGCAACTGCACGTGAGTTTGGCGCACCAATATCCGGGGTTCACCTATACGGTCGGCTGGGCCGCGATTAACCGGGCTTATGTCGAAATCATGGATGAGGACACCAAGCTGAAGGACCGGATGCTGTTGATGGAACGGGTCACCAAGCTCGAAGAAAAGAGCAAGACGAGCCGGCTCCTGGATTTCGACAGCACCGACGGCAAGCTGACGCTGGGCAGTCTGGGCGGCGGCATGCTGCTGACCGGAACGCTGGCGCTGGCCGGATGGAGCCGACGTAAGAAGAACCAGAAGTGAAATAGGGCGCCGCGCAGACAATGGAAGCAACGCTGACGCGGCCGAGTAGTAAAATCCTCCCGTCACTAGGAGTCATCCTGGCGGCGGGAGGTTTTTTATTGCTTGGTTGGTTTGCATTTTTATGGTTCGATCCGGGTCCGGCACCGTATCAATATCGGTTAGTGGAAGAAGGCGGGATAGAAAAGTTTCCCAAGCTAGAATTAGGGGCTTGGCCGGATCTTAAGCTCACAAAGCAAGAAATCCACGTCGAGGGGATGGAAGAAGCGATAGCCGCTGCCTATATTGCACGCCGAGGAAATTCGAAGCCCGTGATGATCGGATGGGAAAATCACGTTGGCGAACCAATGATCTTTCTTGATAGTAAGCTCTCCGAGCTGTCCATCTTGGCGCCGGCAATTTCCAAACATATGCCCAAGGATGCGGCTATTCTGGCCTGGTGGGACACCTCGCGTCAGATCCAACTTCTCACCGGATTAGATCCTGTCTTCACCACTCAGCTGAATGAACCTCTCATTATGCCGATGGTCTGGAAGCCAAGAATGGAATCCATTTTGAAGTATGAACGAGACTTCTGGGCGGCTCCACCGACAGAGGAAGAGCAGCGTAAATTCCAACGATTTGCGGACGCGTTAGCCTCAGAGCCCAAAGAAGGCGTCGAGATCCTGCGTGAGCTGGTCGGCGGACGCGAAGGGTATGTCGTGGTTCACATCGCAGACATCTATAAGCTTGGGCTGATGCGTCCGGATCGTATTGGTGTTGCCTATAAGGACTTCCCTGTGAAGGGGAGCGGCGATGTGCATGGACTCAACGCGTTTGTGAAGCGTTGGGAAGAGGACAACAAATTTACTGCCCATACGGTACATGGATTCTCGCAGAATATCATGCGCGCCTACTTCCTCACAGATGATAAAAGCACGAAAACCCTGCTCGCCCAGATGCTGCCGATGACGACCTCTCTCATTCTCGATTTCGAACCCCTCCAGATGGTCTATAAAGAGGGAGGCTATTTGGTGTATAAGATTCCGTCTGCACAGCCATCGAATAATTGATTCTTTGAGTGGCAGATGTAGAAGGATCGTTATTGTAAATCTTGCACAGTCACGATAGAGTAACGCATATTCGATTTTCCAAGCACGACCACGAATAGTTTTTTTGACGAAAGGAGGCCCCGTGAAGTATCCGAAGTATCCCATTCTATTTGCCCTAGCGGCTGCTGTGGTGTTTATGGTCTTTGCTGGAAGTGCTTCCGCCGAGACACCGTTTGAAGGTCGGAAGAAATGCAGTAATTGCCACAAGAGCGAGGCAGACTCATGGATAAAGACTGCTCACGCGAAAGCAGTCGACTCGCTCAAAGCCGATAGGAATAAAGAAAAGAATGCAGCCATGGTCAAGGCGAAACTCGACCCGAAGAAGGACTACACCAAGGACAAGGATTGTATCGGCTGTCATGTGACCGGGTTCGGGTCTGAGGGAGGGTATGAACCTTCGGACCCCGACAAATTCCTTATCGGTGTCGGTTGCGAATCCTGCCATGGAGCTGGCACTGACTACCGCAAGATCCACCGTAAGGCTGGCGAGGCCTTTGAAAAGTCGAAAAAGGTCACAGCGCGGGAGTCCCTCGCGGAAGCCGGGCAGGATTTTGAATTTATCGAGAAGTGCAGTGCCTGTCATCTGAACTATGAAGGCTCCCCGTGGAAGGGTGCCAAGAAGCCCTACACCCCGTTCACCCCTACCGTTGATAAAAAGTATGCGTTTGACTTTGAAAAGTCCGTGCGCAACAACAAGGCCATGCATGAACACTTCAAACTAGCGGGAACGTTCGAAGGTCCGCCTACCCCGAAGTTCCATGAGGAATTCCAGAAGGATGCGAAGCCGGCGGAGATAGGCAAGGAGGAGTAATGTCAGAGAGGGGCATTGTGACAGTCGGCGCCTTGGCTCTTGGCGCAGTGATTGCCGTTGGGACGATTGCCGTGGTATTCGGCGGCGAAGCTGCGATATCCAGGACCGAGTTCTGCGTGAGCTGCCATTCCGAGACCTACCCCTACGAGGAGCTGAAAAAGTCATCGCACTGGGGTGCGCTCGGGGCGGACCCTGGCTGCAAGGACTGTCACGTTCCGCAGGGCTTGAAAAATTTCCATCTGGCTATATGGACCCACGTAGTCGATGGGTTACCGTTCTTGATCGACGAGTTCACCAAGGACTACTCCACGATCGAGAAATTCAACGAGTTCCGTCCAGAGGCAGCCTACAGGGCGCGCATGAAACTGAAGGGTTGGGACAGCATGACCTGTCGGGCTTGCCACAAGAATACCAAGCCGCCAGGAGCATCGGCAAAAGCAGCGCACAAGAAGATGGAGACCGAGGGGGCAACCTGTATCGATTGCCATCAGAACTTGGTCCATAAGAAAGTCCCTGAGCATGACCTCAATGCCAGTCTGGCTCAAGGCAAGGCGGTGTTGAAGGAAGAGAAGAAAGAGAAAGAAGAGAAAGACTGATTAGAGGATTTCCCTTCTCGAACCGGTACCAGACTTCGTTATTCTTGGCGGGAGGCTGCATACAACGGCAGTTCTCCCGCCATCCTCGTATTTGCAACCAATCCGGTATCTTTTTAAGACATGTTGGTCCGTTCTTACCCATTCGTGATCTGATGATCAACCTCCCACGCGTAACGCTGCCCTCGATGACGAACTCATGGTTTCGACAGATCTCAGTCGAGTTGACGTGAGACCGGCTACAGGTTAGATTTCGGTCTCAGGAAAATTGATTGAACAATTGAACATACGTGACAGATTCATGAGGGGTTGAAAGTCAATGAGGTCAGGTTTGCTACGTCATTTCCCGGAGATTGATGCCGTTTCTGCGCATAGGAAACGGGATTACGTCATAGCGGCGGTCACGTTTGCTTCTGTAGCAATCTGCATGGCGTTTGAAGTAAGCGGGAGTGTGTGGAAACAGTATGCCCTAGGGTGTATCGCGTTCATATGTCTGATGGGGTTTTTGCGTGGTGAGACAAGAGAGGTGAGATTGCAGGTCGCCGTGGCTGTCGCGTTTACGACAATCGGCGAATACATAGCTTCTGTTTGTATGGGTGGCTACACCTATCGATATGAGAACGTACCGGCCTATGTCCCACTTGGTCACGGCATGGTGTATTTGACCTCCATTGCCTTGGCGCGTTCCGGGCTCTTTATCAAATATGCCAGAGCCATCGCCGCAACGGTGATTGTGGTGTGCGGGGCATGGTCGATTTGGGGGATCAGCGGTATTCCAGAGCAAGGGGATGTAGGGGGGGCAGTGCTCTTCTCTGTGTTTTTGATCTGTCTGTTTAGAGGTCGCTCGCCGTTGGTGTACCTCGCGGCATTCTTTATTACAACTTGGCTGGAGATACTGGGCACAGCAGCCGGCGCCTGGAAATGGGCGTTGGTAGACCCTGTGTTTGGCTTGGCCCAGGGAAACCCTCCAAGCGGGGTTGCTGTCTGGTATTGCCTTGTTGATGCGGTGGCCCTCACTGGAGGGCCTCTCTTATCGCGTGGCCTGAACCATGTCGGTGAATGGCTTACATCTAGGGGCTATAATCATGAACGAATGGGGAGACTGTCGGGCTTGTTAGGTTTTCGAGGTCATGTACGTGAGGATCTTCAAACGCAGATCCGTCTTACCTCCCAGGCCATCAGCACCTCATTTAAAAACCATGATCTTGCCGTTGAGCCTCTCGACAAAACCTAATTCACGCACCGCCAGAACGAGGCTCATTCCAATTCTCCAACCACACGACTGCATTGTGACGGCGCTAAAGAGTGTTGGCCGACACACTTCGTTTGCTCAAACTCCCGCCCTACTCACCAGGGCTCAACCCAGTCGAGCACCGCTGGGGTGACCTGCGGGAGAAGCCCGAGGATTATAGGATTTTCAGCAGTATCGATGTGCTTGATTCAGGGAGGGACGAGCAGGGGGTGGCTTGCGCCACCCCCAACTCAGCCAATGACCTAAGAGGCACTTCTGATCCTAACTGTTATCGCGCACGCACCAGACGAAGTTTTTGTTGATCTTAAAATCGTTGCCCACGATACCATAGTCGAAGTTTACGTCCCATGCGCTGAACGGATACTCTTCGTGCTCCGTCGAAGTCCAGTAGCCATGAAACTCGATGTTGGAAAAGGGATGGCCGGGCGGGAGGG
>DATENE010000063.1:0-55091 GCA_035275205.1 Nitrospiraceae bacterium | reverse complement strand
CCGGCCCTTTCCAAACGCAAAATGATTCCCCACGAACAATTCAGACAGGGTGAGAGCGCGATGCAGGATGTCTTCGGCAAATTGATCCGGGCTCATCGCCGCAAAGGTCGGAGTAAAGTCCAGGAAGACCACTTCGTCAATCCCCGCAGCTTCGAAGTGTGCAAGCTTTTCCTCCGGGCTGGTGAGAAAGCGAAGATCGACGCGGGGTGCAAGAATTTTCACCGGATGCGGTTCGAAGGTCAGCACGAGCGCAGTCCCTTGTGCCTTCCGAGCGGTCTCGACCACCGTCTGCAGCAACGCTCGATGGCCTAGATGGTGGCCATCGAAATTGCCGATCGTGGCGACCGGATAGGCACGTGGACACTGGCCGCATAGCCCACGCGTCACTTTCAGCATGGTCGTCAGCGGAGGAGACGCGCTGCGTCTTTGGCAAAGTAGGTCAGAATAAGATCGGCGCCGGCCCGCTTAATCGAGAGCAACGATTCCATCATGGCCCGCGATTCGTCGAGCCAACCGGCATTGGCAGCCGCTTTGATCATGCTGTATTCCCCGCTCACTTGATAGGCCGCTACCGGCAACAACATCTGCGCCCTGGCCGCGGCGATGATATCGAGATACGGCAGTGCCGGTTTCACCATAATAATGTCGGCCCCTTCTTCGACATCGAGAGCGATCTCCCGAAGCGCTTCCCGGCGGTTGGCGGGATCCATCTGGTACGACTGCCGATCACCGAATTGAGGGCTCGAACATGCCGCAGCCCGAAACGGCGCATAAAAACAGGACGCGAATTTGGCGGCATAGGCCATAATCGGCAGCTCTGGAAAACCAGCCTGATCCAGCTCCGCCCGGATCGCCGCGACCCGCCCATCCATCATATCGGACGGGGCCACCATGTCGGCGCCGGCTTGCGCATGGGTTCTGGCCATCGCGCGAAGACACTCCAACGTTTCATCGTTGAGGATGCGACCGTCCTTGACGATACCGCAATGGCCGTGATCGGTGTATTCATCGATGCAGACGTCGGTTACAACCATCATCCCTGGGACCTGATCCTTCACTGCTCTGACGGCCCGCTGTACGATGCCGTTCGGATCGAACCCCGAACTTCCGCGATCATCTTTCCGATCAGGAACCCCAAAGAGGATAATGGCGGAAACCCCCAAAGCTGCAACCTCACTCGCCTCTTTCACCAAGAGGTCGACCGAAAGCCGGTACTGACCAGGCATCGAGGAGATTTCCTCCCGCCGGTCCCGCCCTTCGACGACGAACAGCGGATAGATCAAGTCTGCCGGGGTCAGGCTCGTCTCCCGGACCATACGACGAAAGGTCTCATGCTGTCGCAGCCGCCGCAGCCGCTGTATTGGAAAAGCCATCGGTCACTTCCTTGGGAGATTCGTCAAGAACACCACGATGTCGCGCACAGAAATCATGCCGACCAATTTTCCACTCTGAGTCACGCCGAGATGTCGGATATGCGTTTTGGCCATCAGATCGTTGGCATCTAATACGGTCTTATTTTCTTCGATCGTCACAATCGGGGCCGACATAATCTGTTCGGCCGTCGTCTTGTGAGAGTCGACTCCGGTCGCGACCACGCGCCGAACCATGTCGGTATCCGTGAGGATGCCGATAATCTCCTTCCCATTCGTCACGAACAGGCTGCCGATGCCACGATCCCGCATGATCCGTGCCGCTGTCTGCGCATCCGTATCCCGCTCAATGTTAACAAACTTCTCCCTCGGAACCATGAATGACTTGACTGGAACCATATAATGCCCTCCCTTGGCTAATTCATTCCACTGCCCTGCCGTCTACAGTGGCCTAGCTGCGAGTAGAAACGGCGACTCGCGCCTCTTCCTTGAAATACTTCACAATCGCTTCTGCCAGCGCCGGCACTGTATTCTCAGCCGGCATGACTGTGACCGTTACTCCATACTCTTCCGCCGTGCGTGCCGTAATGGGCCCGATGCAGGCCACCACCGTACCTGCGAGAAGAGGCCTCACCCTGTCTCGCCCTCCAAACAGTTCCACAAAATTGCGGACGGTGGAGGAACTTGTAAATGTCACCACCGCCACCTGGCCATCTTGAAGCTGTTGCGTCAAGGATGCAATGTCCACTGCTGGCACAATCGTGCGATAGACAGGAATCACCTCGACGGTTGCGCCCAACTCACGCAACTGATCCGGCAAGATTTCACGAGCGACTTCGGCGCGTGGGATCAATATGCGGCTCCCTCGAATTCCCACAGAAGCCAATGCGGCGATCACACCCTCCGCCTGAAATTCGTTTGGAATGACATCTGGAGTAAGTCCGTAGGCTCCTAGTTCTTTCGCAGTTCTCGGTCCAATCGCGCATAGGCGAAGATTCGCCAGTGCGCGCGCATCTTTCCCTGCCGCATGAAGCCGGTCCATAAAGGGTCTCACCCCGTTCACACTGGTAAAAATAAGCCATTGATAGGTACTGAGACGAGTCATCGCGTCATCAATCGCCTGCCAACTGGCCGGAGGCACGAGCTGAATCGTCGGAACTTCGACCGGCTCCGCGCCATAGGCCGCCAGCAGTTGGGAAAATTCTCTTGCCTGCTCCTGTGGGCGGGTCAGTACAACCCGTTTCCCAAAGAGCGGTTTGGTTTCAAACCAATTCAGCTGTCCTCGTAATCGCACGACCTCACCCACGACGATCACCGTCGGCGGTTCGAGATGCGCGGCTTCCGCCTTTGAGACAATATCGCCCAATGTCCCCACGATGGTCTGTTGAGCGGCTTTGGTCCCCCAACGGATCGTCGCAACCGGCGTGTCGGACGGACGTCCTTCCAACAATAACTGTCTGACGATCAAGGGGAGATTCTTCATACCCATCATGAACACGAGGGTCCCGGATGTACTGGCCAATTTGGGCCATTCCAACAATGCCACCGGCTTGGTGGGATCTTCATGACCGGTCACAAACGTCACCGTGGACGCCAACGTGCGATGGGTCACCGGAATGCCCGCATAAGCAGGAACCGCAACCGCCGCCGTCACACCAGGCACAAGCTCGAAGTCAACTCCTGCAGCGGCCACCGCTTCTGCCTCTTCTCCACCACGTCCAAAGACAAATGGGTCGCCCCCTTTGAGCCGAATCACCACATTCCCCTCTTTGGCGCGTTCAATGAGCAGTCGATTGATATCGGCTTGGTCTTGATACTGCCCACGTCCCCGCCGACCGACATAGATGCGCTGTGCTGTGGCCGGCGCATACTGCAGCAAGAACGGATTGGCGAGATAGTCGTACAGAACGACATCGGCCGCCTCAAGACACTCCTTCCCTTTCAGCGTCAAAAGCCCAGGATCCCCTGGACCCGCTCCGACCAAATAGACCTTCCCCGATTTGCTCGGTTTTGTCATGTGGTCCCGTAAATCGCTTGGAGGATCCTATCGCCCCCGCGGGTAAGCAGCCGTTCCGCGAGCTGAATGCCGATCGACTCCGGATTCTCAATAGTTCCTTCAACGGAATCGCGAAGGAGTTCTTTGCCGTCCACGCTGGATACCAATCCTTCCAGTCTCACCCTTGTCCCAGTCACTGTCGCATGCGCTGCGATCGGAACCTGACAGCCTCCTTGAAGCCGATGGAGCAACGCCCGTTCGGCAAGAACCGCTGTCATACTCGACGCATGGTCCAAACCACTCAACAGTGAGCGAACGAAGAGATCGTCTCGCCGGCCCTCTATGCCCAGCGCCCCCTGGCCGATAGCCGGCAAACTGATCTCCTGTGCAAGATACTCCGTAATCTCATGCGCCCAGGCCAATCTCCTGAGCCCGGCTGCGGCAAGCACGATGGCATCGAACTGTCCCTCTCGCAATTTCCTGAGGCGGGTATCCAAGTTCCCACGTAACATGGCAATCGTGAGATCAGGCCTGGCATGCAGGAGCTGCGATTGCCGGCGAAGGCTGCTGGTCCCGATTCGGGCGCCATGAGGAAGATCCATGAACGACCGTCCATCACGACTAATCAAGGCATCCCGAGGATCCTCCCTTGGCGGCACACAGAGAATGGCCAATCCATTGGGCAACTCCGTGGGAACATCTTTCATGCTATGTACCGCCAAATCGATCTCACCGCTCAACAGCGCTTCCTCGATCTCCTTTACGAACAATCCCTTTCCGCCAATTTGGGCCAACGGGACGTCCAGAATCTTGTCTCCCGACGTTTGAATCTTCTGCAGCGTCACCGTCACATGCGGAGCCAGCACGCGCAACTGTCCCTGCACCCACTCGCTCTGCTGCACCGCCAGCTTACTGCCGCGCGTTCCAAGTACGATGGTTGATCGTTCACGGCCTGTCTGGTTCATCTAGTTTCTCTGGTTGATCTGGTTTGTTTTGTTTACTTGGTTCATCTAGTTAGTTTCGTTCAACCAACCAAACAAAATACTGGTCTTCTCACCCTCACTGATCCGGCATCTTTGAGCCGGTTCTCGGAATCACCTCTTCAACATCCTGGATATCTTCTTGTGATGAATGACACGTCTCCGACTCAGTGGACACATGATCATTGACATGAGCGCGCGCAGGGTCACCGAGACTGAAAAACCGTCGCGCTGCCTCGACAAAGGCGGCCCCTTCAGAAGAAGTCACCTCGGTCTTGAGCGTCACCAACGTATTGTGAATGAGCTTGTTCACGATCGACGACGCCATTGCCTCAACCAATTTACGCTCCGGCGCGGATAAATTCCCCAATCGTCCCAAAGTCTTGTCCAACTCGGCCTGCTTGATATCATCGACTCGCGCTCGGAGAGCCACAATAGTGGGAGTGACCTCCAGCGACTGGAGCCATTGCTGCACAATTCCGACTTCATCCACCACAATCCGCTCGGCCTTTTCAGCCTCGTTGAGACGCCCCTCGCGATTTTGCTCGACCCGTGTCTTCAAATCATCGATGTCGAAGAGAAAGGCGTTGTCCACGTGCCGCACCGCCGGATCGATATTGCGCGGGACCGAGATATCGATCAGGAACATTGGACGATTCATCCGCTGCGTGACTGAATGCTGCACATCATCCTCACTCACGAGATAATGCGCGGCACCGGTCGATACCAAGACAATATCGGCGGAAGCCATGTCCTCTCGAAACTCCTCAAAGGCAACCGCGGTACCACCAAACCGGTTAGCCAATTCCAGCCCATGTTGCGGATTCCTGGTCGTCACCCGCACATGCCGGACACCGTTGGCAATAAAATGTCTTGCCGCCAACTTCGCCATCTCTCCAGCCCCCACCAATAGAACCGTCTTCTCGCTTAAATCTGAGAAAATCTTTTTCGCTAATTCGACCGCGGCATAGCTGACCGACACTGCCATCTCGGAAATTTTTGTTTCCGTCCGCACGCGTTTCGCGACCGAAATCGCTTTTTTTACAACCTTGTTCAGAATAATGCCGGTCGCCTTATGTGTGAGCGCAACCTCGAATGCTTCTTTGATCTGGCCCAGAATCTGCGACTCACCGATGATCATAGAGTCGAGACTGGAAGCCACGCGAAATAAATGGCTGATCGCCCGATCCCCTTGGTGCCAGTACATGTGGGGGGTCAGTTGCTCCGAAGACAGCGAAAGATGGGCATCCGCCAAGAAATCCTGAATTCGTCCATACCCCGATTCGATCTCATCGACGACGGCATAGACCTCAACACGATTGCACGTCGAGAGCAATATCCCTTCCCGCACCCCTTGATACGAACAAAGACGGCTTAACGCTTCGCCCATCCGGCTCTCAGGAACCGCAAGCTTCTCGCGAATTTCAATCGGAGCAGTCTTATGGCTTAACCCAACGGCAATAATATGCATACTACGACACCGGTCCGTGACTCTTGAGGACCACGCCGATGAGGGTCAGAATAACGCCGGCAAATCCGATAATCGTCAGATACGCCGCGCGCTTGGCTCTCCAACCCACCGTCAGTCGTCCGGTCAGTACGACAAAGTAGAATACCCACGTCACTAAGGCAAAGGTTTGCTCGGGGTTCCAGTTCAGATACGTGCCTCGAGAGAACTCGGCAGAAAGCGCACCCGTAATGATGCCGAGCGTGAGTAGCGGAAAGCCCGTGACGATCGACTGTTGATTCAGATGGTCGAGAAAATCCAGGGCGGGCAACTTTGAGTAGAGAACATTGAAACGTTTGGACTTGAGAAGTCCATCCTGAATCAGATACATGACACCAGCCACGAAGGCCACGGCAAACCCCACGGTACCGAGCATGCTCAACGTCACGTGGACCCACAACGTTCGGAACACCGGTGTGAGCGTCGGAGCGGTTTCCGGCAATGCGGCGGCAGAGACCAGTGAGAGCAATGCCAGGGGCACGATGAACGAGCCAATCACGTGCATACGATGGCGAAACTCCACGATAAGAAAGACTAAAATCAGCACCCAGGAAAAAAACGACAGGGCGACGTGGAATCCTGGCGTCGAAACTTCCGTCGCGCCGATCATCCCTGCGCCCAACGCGACCGTGTGCGAGGCAAACCCCGTCGCGGTCATACCCAACGAGACGTGTGACAGGCCTTCAGAAGGCCAGAGCAGGTAGGCAAGAAAGGAAATGGTGGCCGCAAAATACAGGGCCATCGTCACCACGAAAAACATGGCGGCCATAGAGGGCTATCCTCTCAACTTTTCAGGACAAACAGACTGACATTAAGCGGGGAATTATATCGATGGCGCGAGATGGGAGTCAACCGAACGATCATGGAGTGAGAGGCCGGACAATCATGTCTCCTTCCACCGGCACCCTCTTTGTCGTCAGTATGCCGATTGGTCACCCCGATGATATTACGCTTCGGGCCCTTGCCACACTGCGCCTCGTTGCCGTTGTTGCGTCAGAGGATCCTCGCGTGACTCAGGCACTCCTGGCTCATCATGGTATCACTGCAACAATCACAAGCTACGGGCCGCTCAATCGCGACGAGAAAATACGGCTTCTTCTGCATCGGCTTACACAGGGACAGGATGTCGCCCTTGTTTCAGACAACGGGACACCAGTCATCTTCGACCCAGGCACTCGGCTTGTGGCTGCTGCCCACCAGGCCGGAATCCCGGTCAAGGCTATTCCTGGTCCCTCTACCCTGACGACAGCGGCAGCAATCTCTGGCTTTTCCGGTGATGCAATCATCTTTGAGGGGCGCCTTCCCTCAACTAGTCATCGTCTCGGGCAATATCTCTCTCTACTTCGCAAAGAACGAAGAACCCTCGTCTTCTATGTGGATCCAGGAGCCCTCAGCAGGCTGCTGAAAACCTTGGCACAGATAGTCCCAGACAGACAAGTTGCCATCGCCATGGACCTCACGACGCTAAGGGAAACCTTCTTTCGCGGAAAGCCTAATGAGCTGCTTGATCGAATCGGGGCTGTGCCGAAGAATTCAGCAGTGACGGTCGTCATTGAAGGCGATCGAGGAGGACCACTCACAAACGATGAGCAGAAGAATGCCGCGTATTACTCGTCTTCGCGGCGGCGGATGAGTACTCGATAGGATCCTTCAACGAGGTCTTGCGAAAGCACCGTATGCCCTTCGTTGCTCACACTGCGGGGAACATTCCGGATTGGGTCGCCATCGTCCAACAATACTGAAAGAATCTGCCCTTGCTCCATCGCTTCCAGCTTCAACTTCGTTTTGACGAAGTTATACGGACAAATCACTCCCCGCAAGTCCAATTCAGTATTCGGCTGATCGGTCAATGTTGCGTGCCCTTCTTCTTCCACCACCACTTCTCTCTCCTTTGCACCGGTCTTGGTGCTTAGCGCACCAGTCTGGTGGTCAATCCTAACAAGGAATCGACGGCCCGGCAAATATGGTACCGGTCATACAAATATGCCGTGCACAAAAAAAAGGGGCAGCGTCTCGCTGCCCCTTCTGCAACCCTCCGCCGAATGTGTCTCGAATTAATTCAGACCCTTGACCAAGTTTGGTTTGGAATAGTCCGCCCCGTAGTCCGACTTGGTTCCGGTTGCGGCATTCCCCCATCCCGGCTGAGGCTCACACTGCCAGCAAGGAGCGGAGCCGGTGAATTCACCAATCGAGCTGGTGATGCCGGAATCGATCTTTCCTGGAAGGACAGCGCCACCAATACCACCGGTGGTGGAGCCACTGTTCGTGTTGATCCCTCGTTCCGTCGCCGGATTCGGGCGTTGTCCAAGCCCACCGAAACCAGCCAGTTTCTCATTGCCACGCACAACGGTGATCTCACGGACAATCTTACGGCCAGTGCCGAACGGCTGGCTCGCGCTTGTTTCTTCGAATGCCTGTATGGTCACGTCGTCTCCGGCCTCAAGCGTGCGAATCTGGTCGAAATTGGTTTTGTCGTCGAAATACACCGTCCGGTAGTTCATCGCACCGCCACCTGCACGGCCTTCATCGTGGGAGCTTCCACCACCCTCGAGATACATTTTTTTGGCCGGAAGATCGAGACCAATCACACGGCCATAAATCGTCTCCGCCTGCGACAGCCGATCGAGAAACTGGGTTCGATCGAAGGTCGTCACGCGGGTACTCGACCCAGACACATCGCCTACTCCCTCGCCCACACCCATCCCGGATTGATTAGACTGCAAGCGCTCTTGAGCGATTGACACACCAGCTGAACCGACAAAAAGAATTGCCGCTCCCAGTGCCAACACTTTACGCATGTGCTGCCTCCATCGTGAGATTAGAAAAGAAAATGATGTGCAATAGCGAATACCAAAAATGGGCCTACTATCATGGCATTGAAATTTCTTCGTCTCTCTTAAGCCACAGACTATAGGTTACCCATTCGGACATGTCAACTGAAGACCTGTGGCTTAGATTCGATTTGGTTTCGCGCACAATCCGATTTCCATCCGAGCTAGTAAAACCCCCGTGTCAGTAGCTATCGAGTAGCCGTAAACCGATGGTGCCCAGAGGGAGGGTCGAACTCCCACTCTCTTACGAGAACCGGATTTTGAGTCCGGCGCGTCTGCCAGTTCCGCCATCCGGGCCTGTTCATTCTACGGGCGAATCTTCATAGCACGAAGCCCTGCGCTGGTCAATCCGGTCCCCCTCTTTATCTTCGCTCAAGCGCAATGTTACAATTCTTGCTCACTGCCACTTCATCATTTATGCGGAAGGATGCTCATACCATGGCAGACGTCCAGTGTGTCACGTGTGGACAAGTCGGAGAAACGATTACAGACCCCCTCTTCATGGGGAAGCTTGAAACCGAGATCAAAGCCAAGGTCTGCAAGCCCTGCTGGAAAAAGTGGGAGGGCATGCGGGTCATGGTCATCAACGAATATCAGATCAATCTGGGCGATGAGAGCGGTAGAGAACTCGTGAAGAAACAGATGAAAGCCTTTCTCAAGCTGGGCGAGCAAACTGATACCGGAAAACTGGATCAGAACTATCGCCCACCGGCCTAAACGTAAACAGCGCTGCGTCGGCATACGGTCCTCGACGAGGCCTTTGATCACAAGAATATTCTGTGAATTCTCCAGTGATCTCGCAGGCTTCGTTGACAGGCCAACTTCGGAAATGTTAGAGTTTGCACTTCTTGATCCATCTGTCAGGATGATCAGCATCTCCTCACAGCCCTCTTAAGAAAAGGGATAAGGAGCCGGTTTGTCGTGATTTCACAGATGCACGTAAAAGGGTTGATGTTCGACCCCTATAATAACGCATATATCGTGGTGCTGCGTGACGAAGAGCACTCCGACATGCTCCCCATTTGGGTCGGCAAATCAGAGGCTGGCGCGATCAGCATGTCACTGGAAAACGTCACGCCTCCCCGGCCGATGACGCATGACTTCATGAAATCGCTCCTCGATGCCTATAATGCGAAAGTTATCAGCGTCGTCATCACGGACTTGTCGGAGCACACCTATTTTTCGAAAATCCACTTGATGTACGAAGACTCAGAATATACCGTCGACGCCAGACCCAGCGACGCAATTGCGCTCGCGCTTCGAAGTAATGCACCGGTGTTTGCGAATAATTCGGTTATCGCCAAACAGAGCTCCGAAGAACTCGGGCAGTGGCTGGAAAATCTTAAGCCGGAAGATTTCGGCAAATTGGACTCCTGAGTCATCAGACGCGATATGAGCGCCATCGATTCGCCCAAAGAACAAGACCTGGTTGAATACCGGGTGGATCGCATCCTAGAAGAGGCCAACACCGACACGAGAATCGTCGTCTTAGCGCGACAGGACGGCGTTCCGGATACGTTTCCGATTTGGGTTGGAGCCTCAGAAGGTAATGCCATTAAGCTAGCGCTCGATACCATGATCACACCACGGCCAATGAGCCATGATTTGATCAAGAGTTTCGCCGAACATTTGAACATCACGATTCAACGCGTCGTCATTGTAGACGTCAAGAGTAGCACCTATTACGCGATGCTCCATGTCTCCAACAAAGGCGTGGAACGGACCATCGATGCCAGGCCCAGCGATGCCATCTCGTTGGCCCTCAGGGCTCCTTGCCCGATCTACATTACCCAGGATGTGCTGAGGCGGCGGAGCACAACAAATCTCGACGCCTGGCTGGCAAAACTAGAGTCGAAAGACATCGGAACACCGGAAGTGCAGGAAACTTGATTTATTCGATAGCGAAGGAGCGGGAAGAGCAATGTTGACCTACATGCAAAAGCCTTTGGACGTGCAGGAGAAGTGGTACCTCGTGAATGCCGAAGGGAAAACGCTGGGCCGATTGGCAGCTCGCGTCGCCGGGATATTGCGCGGCAAACACCGGCCGACCTTTACCCCCCATGTGGACATGGGCGATCATATTGTGATCGTGAATGCGGAGAAGATCCATCTGACCGGCAGCAAAATGGAGACGAAACTCTACAGACGCCACAGCGGCTTTCCGGGCGGGCTCAAGACCGCGACGGCGCAGCATGTCTTCCGAAAGGACCCGACGGAACTCTTGACGAAAGCGATCGAGGGCATGCTTCCCAAGAACCCGTTGGGGAATCATATGGCAAAGAAACTCCGCGTCTACGTCGGACCCACTCACCCACATCAGGCGCAACGACCGGAACCGATCACGCTATAATTGTTATCACCGCGAGCGAAGAAGGAGATGTTGTAGCATGGCAGTAGCGACTCAATATGCAACCGGACGACGAAAGTGCGCCATTGCCAGAGCCTGGGTCACCGGGAGGGCAGGCGACATTACGATCAACGATCAACCGATCGAGAAAGCTTTCCCGCGACTGACCTTGAGGCAGATTATTCAGTTCCCGCTTGAGATCGGTGGCGTGATGGGACAGTACTCCATTAAAGCCACCGTACATGGCGGTGGACCGACCGGCCAAGCCGGCGCCCTGCGTCATGCTATCGCACGCGCGTTGGTGGAGCTCAACCAACCCCTTCGTACGCCCTTGAAGAAGGAAGGCTTGCTGACACGTGACTCGCGCGTCAAAGAGCGGAAGAAGTACGGACAGAAGGGTGCAAGGAAGCGGTTCCAGTACTCCAAACGATAATCGTCGGAGCCACAGACAGAGAAAGGGAAGGCTCCACGCCTTCCCTTTTTTTGTGCCCGTGGTACACATGACAGGTGGTAGAGATGAAAAAAGTACGCGTCGCAATTGCAGGGGCCAGTGGATATGCCGGAGCGGAGCTCGTTCGCCTGACAGCCCTCCATCCACACTTTGAGCTCCATGCCTTGACATCGGAAAAATCCGCAGGCACTCCTGTGGCAGCGGTCTTCCCCAGTCTGGCCGGCCTTGTGTCGCACTCCTTTCAAGCTCTTTCACCGGAAGCCTTGGCGGAGCAGGCAGATGCGGTCTTCTTGGCGCTTCCCCATACCAAATCATTGGAGCCGGTTTCCGCCTGCCTCAAAACCGGCAAGCTGGTGGTGGACCTTAGCGCCGACTACAGGCTCACAGATCCTGCCGTCTATGAGCAATGGTATAAAACACCGCATAGCTATCCGGACTTGCTGAAGGACGCAGTCTATGGTCTCCCTGAATTGCATCGAACCGCCATCGCCAAAGCGAAGTTAGTGGCCTCGCCCGGCTGTTACCCGACTGCGGCTGTTCTACAGTTGGCCCCGTTGTTCGTCCAGGATCTTGCGCAAACGGACACGGTGGTCATCGATGCGAAATCGGGTATCTCCGGAGCCGGGCGAAGCCCGGCGCTCCCCTATCATTTTCCTGAAGCCCACGAATCCTTAGAGCCCTACAAAATCGGAGGGCACCGTCATATCCCTGAGATCGAACAAGAGCTTAGCCGGTTACTTCAACGAGCAGCACAATCATCGAAAACACCGGTCGCACAGCCGATCGTGACATTCACTCCACACCTCGTACCGATGAACCGTGGTATCCTGAGCACCGCCTACTGCAAGCTGAAGAGTCCGATGTCGCTGCCGGACCTGCGCGCGTTGTATCGAGACTTTTACAAAGGTGAGCGGTTCGTCAGGGTCCAGGAAGAAACCATTCCGAATCCACGCTATATCAAGGGCTCCAACTATTGCGACATCGGGGTCTACCTCGATCCTCGCTCAGGGTCGGTCATTACGGTGGCCGCGCTGGATAATCTGGTGAAAGGCGCCGCAGGCCAGGCTATTCAGGCCATGAACCTCATGCTGGGACTCCCTGAAGAAACAGGTTTGATGGCACCCGCCGCCTACCCCTAAATCCATACTGACCGAAATATATCTCTCTCGATCATGGCCAAGAAATCACCAACCTCGTCTCCGCGCCGTGGAGTCACCGCACCGCAGGGGTTCCGCGCAGCAGGTATTCATTGCGGCATCAAGAAGCCAGGCCTACTGGATCTCGCCCTCATCGTCTCAGAGCACAGTGGTCCCATCGCGGGCGTCTTCACGAAAAATCAGGTGGTCGCGGCGCCGGTCATTCTTGATCGTCTGCATCTGCGTCAGGGAATCGGTCGAGCCATTCTCGTCAACAGCGGCAACGCGAACGCTTGTACCGGCGCCAAAGGATTGGCTGCCGCTAAGAAAACCGCACGGTTGCTCGCGCGACACATTGGAGTATCCGCACACGAAATCTTCATCGGGTCCACCGGCGTCATCGGTCGTGTGTTGCCGGTCGATCGAATCGTCAAAGGCCTACCAAATCTTGTTGCTCAACTCAGCGATCATGGAGGCTCGGATGCCGCTCAGGCGATCATGACGACCGACCTGCGCCCAAAATCCATCGCCCTTCAGGACACTATCGGTGGGCGCTTAGTCACCATCGGCGGAATGGCCAAGGGCTCTGGAATGATCCATCCCAACATGGCCACGATGCTGGCCTATTTCACCACAGACGCATCAATCACAAAGAGCGCCCTCCAACGGGCTCTCAGCCTGGCGGCCAACGAGTCATTCAACTGCATCACGGTTGATGGAGACACCAGCACCAACGATACCGTCCTGTGCATGGCGAACGGGCTGGCTCAGAACTGCACAATCAAGGAAGGCACGGTTGCCTATCGCCGATTCCTCCAGCTCCTGACCGAAGCCTGCCAGACTCTCGCGTTGTCGATTTGTCGCGATGGGGAAGGTGTCACCAAGTTGGTGAAGATTGAGGTGACCGGATCAGCTACGGTCGCGCAGGCACGGCAGGTAGCCCAGACCATTGCAACTTCGAACTTGGTGAAGACGGCCCTGTTCGGCGAGGATGCCAATTGGGGTCGAGTCATGGCGGCGATCGGACGAGCTGGGGTTCCGATTACTCCATCCAAGCTGAGTGTGTGGTTTGGTGGAGTCCCGATGGTATATCAAGGGATCGGGCTCGGGCTCGCTGCTGAACACCGAATCGCAAAGGTTTTTCGCCAGAAAGAATTTACGATCACCGTCGGACTGGGGCGAGGCCGTCACCGGGCTCATATGTGGACGACCGATCTGTCGTTTGACTATGTCCGCATCAACGCAAGCTATCGATCTTAGCGGATGCTGAAAAAGCCCGTCGGCATCGTTCTCGCATCGCTCAGATCCTCAACGAGGACACGGCCACCTCACCACTCGGCGGCGCGCACAGACGTGGTGCTCCTTATCCGTCGCACCGTGCGCCCCAAAGGGTACGCCTCCGGTTCGTGCATCGCCTGCGGCCTTGCCTGAGACAAGGCGCGTCCCTGGGCGAAGAGGCTGTCTTGGCAGACTCAGGGCGGGCGGGTGAAGTAGTCGCCGGGGTTGGGCGGGTGAGAAGTCTGGCCTTTTTGAACATCCTGCACAATGTGTCCCTGTCATTCCTGCTAAATATATACTGACCAATGAAGTTCCCGAGTGCCACAAAGTGTCCCACAGCCTGCTAGACCTGCCCTGCTGATGACGTCCATTTGACTTCTCGTTCTCGAAGGCGCAGCATGTTTCGCCTAATCCACGAAACACAGAGGACGGTAATGTCTCGCCGCAGTAGCCACCATCGATATGACGCGATACGGGCTTACCACCAAAACAAAGGAGGCTGAAATGAAACGACTGGCAGCTTTTTCGGCCATACTGACCCTGGGATCGCCCTCGCTCGCCCTGGCAGAAGAACTTGGGGGATATCGAGGGATCGGAACGCTCTACTTCACCTTCATGGGCCTAATCCTGATCTATGGCGTCTACGATGCGTTCGGCAAGATAGCAATGTACGTGGCGGCGCCGTTCATCGTGGTTGGGCTCTATCTGATGTTACCCGCACACTAGCTACTGAAGGTAGGTGCGATTGGAAAGGGTTGGCCGGACTAATCCAGCCAGTCCTTCTCTTTTAGCTTCCGTGGAAGATACTTTTTCGTGAGGTACTGGAAGTCCTTGTTGGCGAGGGCGTCCAGTTCATATTTGAGTCCGCTCGCGAGCATCCGTTTGATTTCTGCCTGCCAGGCCGCTTTTTGAAACCACTGATAGTTGAGGAGTTCTTTTGCGCGGGCGATGTCCTTCTCGTTCAGTTTGATCCCGACGTTGCGCGGAAGTTCGTACCGTTCTGGGTCGGCGCTGGAAAGCCCGATGAACTTGGCTTTGGGAATCGCCATCCGTTGACTCTCAAAGGCCAAATTAATCGAACCTTGCTTGACGACGGAATAGATATAGTACCCCCAAGGATCGTTATCGACCAGAACATACACCGGGAGCCGATACTCTTCGTGCAATCGCCGCGCTAAACGGCGAACCCCGCGGGGAGGTTGCCCATTCCCCGTCAACAGCACACAGTTATAGCGACGCCAAAATTTATCTTCCGAGAGGCGGTTCCACTGCGTACCTTTCTCGACTAATAGGACGAAGTCCGCCGTGCAGCGGCGGATCTCCAGATATTCCGGTTCCACGATCGAAGGCACCGAATAGCCGCCCTTTCCCAACCGTGAGCAATCCACCCGGTCTCCATCATCACCGAAGACGACCGGCCCGACAATGCTCCCGCTGTTTTCGGCGCGTACGTGCAGCTCCTCCCGCAGCGCCGCCAGCGACACTTCCAGGTCTTCGATTACCGGGTCAGATTCATCTTGGGTATCGAAGGTGTTCTCATGCGAGTCCCTCATCGTGTGTTTCGTGCGGTAATAGACTTCGCGAAGCGACGTGGTCAAATCGGCTCGTTGCAACTCGGATAGCGCATCGGCAACCAGCACCGTCTGCATGAATTTCTTCGCCATCCCTACGTTAAAGAACGAGCGGGCCTGCTTTTTCTTGCCCATTTCGATCAAGCCCTTCCGTTCGTTGAACGCCACGTTCGAGAGGGCACGAATCGGAATCGCAAACGTCGGGTCTTTCGACCGCTCCGCCGCCGCAAGCACCACGTCCGCGAGACCGACGAGCTTCTTTTCGACTGCGGTCGCCTTTTTCTGTTTGGCCGCCATGGGTTCTATTTCTTTCCTCGCAGCCTCGAACCGGCAACCCTTTTGCTCGGCTTTTCATGTCCAACCGATTTCGTTGGTCGATCAAATAGTGCCATCTGCCTCACCTTACCCTTTGAAGTTTGGGAAGCCTTTCCTTTCGCTGTACCCTTATGAGCATGAGTCTTCTGCGATTTTCCCTTCGGTCGAGGCTCAAGCGGCTGTTCCTGGTCGAGCAAATCCGTTTGAGTTGCTGATTCCGCTGCAACTGAATCGGCTTCGACCTGGGAGGCCAGTTCGATGTCACCTTCCACGCCTTCTCCCGTCACGATGATCGAATGGGGCAGGCCTTCAGGCCCTGCGCCGGTCTTCCCTAAGGCTTCGTCGGTCTTCATTCCTCCCGTCCGTGACTTCGCGATCCTCTGAAGCTGCATCTTAAGCCTTTCCTTAGACAGCTTCCCTCCCTTGAGTCGATTACATGCCTCCACGACCTCTTCGATATAGAGATCAAAAATATTCCGACGCCGAAACTCACTCGCTGCCCGTTCGCGCCGGCGTAGGAAGAGCCCGAGCCGCCGCCCGCACTCGCGCAGCGCCAGCGTAATTTCCTTTTGGATCTCATCGTAGTCGGCAATGGCTTCTTTGGATTCGCTCGTGAACGGAACCCACACCGAGGCCATGTGGACGAAGATCACCATTGGGCCACCCGGCAACGCCCCGCGCGACTGGGCGACGCCGTAGTTCTTCCAGGTCGTGCCGATCACGGCCTTGAAGGTCGAGCAGGCCGACTGCTGATAGAGCAACGGCACACGGTTGGCGTAACGAATCACGCGTGCGAGTTCTGCGTCTTCTTCCTCATGCTCACCCTCCGCCTTCGGCATCGCCAGAGACTGGGCTTTGCCCTGATCCGACGGCCTGGAACCATAGGCCACTCCTGCTTCGATGACGAAAGGATTGCCGCGATAGACTGCCGGCGGACGGCTCACCGCCGTGTAAAATTCTCCTTTGATCTGTTTATAGAGGCCGGAGAGAATAGCTTTTTCACCGATCGGCGAAAGACAATTCGTCGGCGGCGCCATAATTTTAGTGTTTTGAATTGTGTGATAGAGCGTTTCGGCTCCCACGCCTTTCAGATGGCGAGGATTCACACTGCACGGCACTTTTGCCGCTTTACACAACTCGTCAGCAAACTGCGGAGACACTCGACAGAAATCGCTGGATAGAAATCCGGATACCGTGTGACTCTTCGTATCCTGCAACATCTTGAGCATCATCCCAAACTCGATGCCGTAGGGATGCGGTTTGATTTCGCGTGGCGAAGGGGGCAATTCGTGATAGGTCCGCGGATACTCTCTCGTTTCGCCTTCTGGCGGATGATAGATCAACTTCACATGAGGGTTGGCAATCGAAGTTTGCTCCAGCCATTCATCTACCGAAGCCCGACCCTTCTGATACTTGCCTTCCACCTCTAATGTAACCTGGGTGCCCCGCGCGGGCTCCCACTCGATCTGCTTGTTCTCATGCACGAGAGGTTCGTTCTTCTTCGTATCGATCTGAACTTCAAAAAAGTGCGCGGCGGCGCGCGGTCCGATGCGAGAAATGATCTTGACCGGCTTGCCAGTCGTGAGCTGTCCGTACATGCCGGCGGCGGAGATGCCGATCCCCTGCTGACCACGGCTCATGCGTAGGCGATGAAATTTCGAACCGTACAGAAGTTTTGCAAAAATCCTTGGAATCTGATTTCTCACGATCCCGGGGCCGTTGTCAGCTACGGTGATGCGAAAGCGGGTCGCCTGGCTTGCCGGCGACGGGATCCCGTTGGTCGCCACGACATCCAACCGCACTGTGACTTCTGGAAGTATCCCTGCTTCCTCACAGGCATCCAACGCATTGTCAACCGCTTCCTTGACACAAGTCAGGAGAGCTTTGCGTGGGTTATCGAAACCGAGTAGATGCCTGTTCTTGGTAAAGAACTCAGAGACGGAAATCTCGCGCTGTCGCGCGCCCATCTCCACCGCCGTCACTGCCGAAACTGCGCGGGGATTTGATTTCTTGGACGCAGATGCAGATGGCTTGTGCGGGGCCATTTATCCTCTTAAAATCAATTGTCTGACGACATCGAACAGGTATTGTGCGCAGGTTGCATCCATCATCAAACCCTCACTCCCAACTCAGCGGTGGAGATGACACAGCGGACCTCTTCACAGGAATAGGGATCGCTGCAGCCCATGGCGGGGTTTTGTGCCGAGGAAAACCACCGACCGGAATGAGCGGGAGATTAGGGTGGGAGGAGCGCGCACCTGCCGAGGACGGCTAGGTACGACGGAGATCTTGGCGGGACTTCAGGCTTCCCAGTCAAGCTGGGCTTGCACACCATCCCGACACTCGACCCCCTTATGAACCATATTCCCTCGGGGCGTTAAGCTCCCCCCACATGGATACGATATTCTTCCGATGAGGACGAGTCAAGGATTGGCTCACTATGCATGGCCACCGTCTTCGGCTTCTTCAAACTCGTTGATAAGCTGCTCGAGTTCATCGAGTTCGTCCGGCCTCACATTTTGAAACGAGACTCCGAATGTGTCCCCTTCGACCCATTGCACTCGCCCCTCATCGATTGAAACCGGTTCCTCTGCGCCGGGAATGACCAGCCGCACGCGGATCACTTTTCCAGGGTAGACCTCGATGTCGCAATCGAACCTGGCGCCACCGACCGACACGTCCAGAGTCACGGCTTCGACCTCATGCGAGTTCCCCAGCAGAAATCCCTGGAGCTGTGCAGGAACCCGCCGATGTTGCCGTCGTTCCATATTACTCACAAAATTCCTCTATCGAGTACGATGCAACAGCGATGTGGCGAAGCCAGCTTCCGCATATCGCAGGGCTCTCCATCCAGGTGTGGAGAACTCTGTTATCGAAGCTTGAGAATCTTGCCGTCGAGTTTGGTGTCTGTCACGAACTTCTCGAAACTCTTGCCGTACAATTCGTTGAGCAACTCCTGGGCATCCTCCGGATCGAACCAGAATACCTGGCTGGCTCCGGTGCTGGTGAGAGTCTCACGGACTTGACTGCCGTCAGCGTGGTTCTGTACTTGGACAAGCATCTTGTTTTTGGCCTTCAGAGTGGTCTGTCCGATGCCGCTTGTAGCATCCACACCAACATCGATCAACGTGCCGGTGATGGTTATGTCTGCCCCGGCTGCTCTGCTGCCTTCGGCAGCGGTTGCGTTCCAGCCTTTCCCTTTGAGATAGTCGGCAAAGGCCTCTGCTGTGGCTTCGCTGAGGGTGCCGTTGGATAGGCTGAAGTGACTCTCCCCTCCCCAGAGGTGAAGTCTGGTACCGAGACGAGTTCGGTCGGTGCGATGGTCCTCAAACGGCTCAATCGCGACGGTCGGGGAACTCATCGCCACAACCTTCTCACCCGCCCCGCTCACAATAGGGACTGTCAGATCGATGCGCTCGCCTTTGCCTGCACAGCCTGCCGCTAGGATGATTCCGAAAAGTCCTATTCCAACAATGCGAACGTGATGCTGCCTCACATCATCCTCCTTCGTGTCGGACACAAATGACGGATTTCCGGTGACACGTACGATGTTTACTTCGTCACGAAGTGTGCACGCCGATTCTGTTGATAACAGTCTTCGTTCTGTTGCTTGCAGAAGGGCTTTGTTTCTCCGTAACTCGTAATCTGAAGCTGCGAGGCCGCGACACCGAGATCCAGAAGGTACCTCTTGGTGGCTTGCGCCCGTTTCTCGCCTAGAACAAGGTTGTACGCCACAGTGCCTCGTTCATCGCAATGGCCTTCGATCAGCACGGTCTTATTCCCGTTGGCGCGAAGCCATCCGGCATTGGCGTCCAACAGCGTCATGGCATCCTTGCGGATTTGGAACCGGTCGTAATCGAAGAACACATCGCCCAATGCATTACCGTCAGAACCTGTGCTCGACGCGAGCGCAGGATTCACCGGCACGCTGCCGGATGGCCGGTCAAACGAGCGCTCCAGCGGTACCGTCTTAATCGCATCGGGTTGGATCTGCTCGCTCTTGGTCTTCCCTCCCTGTGAGGCTACATCCCCGGACGAGGAAGAGACAGTCTTACCAGCACATCCCGCAACCACAAGCATGACGCTTAAACTCAGACACAAGCTGATGATTCTTCGATCCATGGCATAACCTCCAAATTAATCGCGATCAATGGTCGCGCCGCTTCGTCAGAGGCAGGAGAGTCTGGCTCTATCAACCTCGGGCAGATCCAGCTCCCCACGCTCTTCATTCAGACACGGAAGCAGCTTGTCGCTCTTACTTATAGGTACTCACCGGGCGTCCGTCAACTCAAAATCTCTCGGTTCGTCCATGACGGCATATGGGCGAGCCAGTTCTACTAAGCCGGAAGTTGCATCCATCTCCCGCTTTCGCTAAGGTGCGGATCATGACCCATTCCCTCGCGCGTTCACTCGTGCTTGCCAGCGCGAGCGGGCTGTTCCTTCCGCTGAGTTTCCCAAAATCTGACCTCGGACTGTTGGCGTGGATCGCCCTCGTGCCGCTACATTGGGCCTTGGACGGCAAGACCAAAACGCAGGCCTTTTGGATCGGCTGGCTGTCCGGCACCATTGCCTTCACGGGCATGATGGCCTGGGTGGTCACCGCCATGAACACCTACGGTAAGGTTCCGCTGGCAATCAGCTACGGCCTCATGTTGCTGCTCACGGCCTATCTCGGCTTGTATGTCGGGCTTTATTCTGCCGGGGCCGTATGGTTTCGGACCATGATTCCCCGCTACGGCCATTTCGCGTTTCCCTGCTTATGGGTGACCCTCGAACTGATCCGGACATATGCTTTAAGCGGATTACCCTGGGGCCTACTCGGCTATTCTCAATATCGCCAGATTGAGATTATTCAAATTGCGGATCACATGGGGGTCTACGGGGTCTCGTTCCTCATTGTGCTGGTGAATGTCGCGCTGGCTGAATTTCTCATGTGGTTGATGCCGTTGTCCCGTGGTTTCCTCCCCGCACGGCTCCCCTGGGAGCTCGCGGCAATGGCGGCGTTGCTGGTGACGCTCTCGTGGGAGTATGGCCTTGCGACGTTATCGGAATCGTCGTTTTCTGATATTCCCCGATCATCCATCAGCGTAGGGGTGGTGCAGCCGAACGTCGATCAGGCGGTGAAGTGGGATACCGCCTATCGAGAGCAGACTCTGGCACGCTTTGACCGGCTGACGGAACAGCTCGGCCGTGCCACAGATTTGGTGGTTTGGCCGGAAGCGGCAACACCCTTCGTCTTTGAGCGCGAGCCGGTCTATCAACTGCAACTCATCGCGCTGGCCAATCGAGCCCAGGCGCCGATCTTATTTGGAAGCCCTGCCTTGCGCTTCTACCCGGATCGGCGGCCCTATCTGTTGAATAGCGCATACCTCCTCTCCCCGGACGGGCAATTGTTGGGTCGTTACGATAAACATCATCTGGTCCCCTTCGGTGAATATATTCCGCTCAAATCGTCACTCCTGTTTTTCCTCGACAAGTTGGTGGAAGGAATCGGCGATTTCGAAGCTGGAACTGGTCCGACAGTCTTGACGTTGACGTCGAAGCCACGATCTGCGGCTGAAGGCATGGCAGGAGCGATACCGCGACCGATAAGTCTTGGAGTGGCGATCTGCTACGAAGTGATCTTTCCGAACCTGGTGCGGCAATTCGCCGAGAACGGAGCGGAGTTTCTGGTGACTGTGACGAACGATGCCTGGTTTGGCGCCTCGTCGGCTGCCTCTCAACATTTTTCGATGGTCGTGTTTCGCTCCGTCGAAAATCACTTAGCCTTTGCTCGGTCAGCCAACACCGGTATTTCCGGATTTATCGATCCATTCGGACGTATCGTCGAGGCCACACCGACCTTCACGGAACAGGCCGTCAAGGCGACAATACGAGTCTGGCGCCCGCATACGTTTTACAGCCGGCACGGCGATGTGTTTGCCTACGGCTGTGCTATAATCTGCGCGCTTTTGTTCCTGTTGGGCCTTTTCCGCACCAAGGGATCAGAACCTGACGCAGTGCCGATATAAGCAGAAAGGATCGTCCCATGTTGGATGAGGTGAAGAATCGCGTACGGGCCGTCGAACAATTGGTATCGGAACTACGGGGGCATCTTTGACTTCGCTCGCATGACAGCAGAATTAGCTCATCTGGAGCAACAGACAGCGCAGCCGGATTTTTGGAACCACGCTCAGAAGGCCGCCAAGATCGGACGGAAGAAGGCTACGATTGAACACGACCTCCAGCAGTGGCAGGAAATCGATGGAAAGATGAACGATCTAGGCGCGCTGCTCGAGCTGGCAGAAGAAGGCAACGACGCCGGGCTCGCGAAGGAGTTGACGGTTGAGCTGGATGAATTTGAGGCAAAGCTCACCGCCCTGCGGCTCGAACTGCTGCTCTCGGGAGAACTGGACCCCAACAATGCGATTGTGGCGATCCATCCCGGCGCCGGCGGAACGGAATCGCAGGACTGGGCGCAGATGCTGCTTCGCATGTACGTCCGGTGGGCCGAAAGCAAGAAATTCAAGGTCGAAACGCTGGACCTGCTCCCGGGAGAAGAAGCGGGCATCAAGAGCGTGACGCTGTTAGTGGCAGGAGCCTATGCCTATGGCTATCTAAAAGCCGAAGCAGGCGTGCATCGCCTGGTGCGCATTTCACCCTTCGATGCGAACAAACGACGGCACACCTCCTTTGCCTCGGTCTTCGTCTATCCCGAAGTGGACGAAGATATCGACCTCGTGATCGAAGATAGAGACCTTAAGATCGACACCTTTCGGGCCGGCGGCGCCGGTGGCCAGAATGTGAATAAAGTCGAGACGGCCATCCGCATGACCCACTTGCCAACCGGGATCGTGGTGCAATGTCAGAACGAACGGTCTCAGCTCCAAAATCGCAACGGCGCGATGAAAGTCCTGAAAGCGCGCCTCTATGAACTGGAACTCAAAAAGAAAGAGGCGGAGTTCAATGCGATCGTTGGGGAGAAGAAGGATATCGCCTGGGGCAGCCAAATTCGATCGTATGTGTTCCAACCCTATCAAATGGTCAAAGATCACCGGACCGGTTATGAAGTGGGCCAGGTAGCCGCCGTCATGGACGGCGATCTAGACGGGTTCATCGAAGCCTATCTCAAAGGAAAAATGGCAAAAGGCGCGGGCCTAGCGGCGACGGATGAACTGCCACTCTAGCCTCTTGCCCATCGCCTCGAATGCGACGCAATTATGGACGAACTGAACGAACAACAGCAGCAGCGCATTAAGAAACTCGATGCGTTGCGTGAAGTGGGCGTGGCGCCCTACGGCACGCGATTCGAAGCGAAGGATCGAGCAGGCCAACTCATCACGCTCCATGCCGAGAAAACCAAAGAGGCGCTGGGAGAAGAAAAGATCTCCTGTACGTTTGCGGGACGCATCGTCGCACTGCGGCGATTCGGTAAGGCCGGCTTCGCGGTGTTGCAAGACGGATCAGATCGGCTTCAGGTCTACCTCAAGAAAGATCATCTCTCGGAACAAGGCTATCGCATCGCCGAGCTGCTCGACTTAGGCGATTGGATCGGTGTGACCGGCACCCTCTTTCGCACGAAGACCAATGAGTTCACCGTCGAGGTCACACAGCTGACCTTCTTGAGCAAAGCCCTCCGGCCGCTTCCAGAGAAGTGGCACGGGTTGACGGACGTGGAAACCCGCTATCGGCAGCGCTACGTCGACTTGATCTCCAATCCTGAGGTCCATGGCATCTTTGCCACGCGCAGCAGAATCATCGCCGGCATTCGCGCCTTCTTAATCGAACGAGGCTTCCTCGAGGTTGAAACACCGATGATGCATCCGATTCCCGGAGGCGCGGCAGCGAAACCCTTTGTCACGCATCATAATGCCCTCGGTGTCGATCTCTATCTCCGTATCGCGCCGGAACTCTATTTGAAGCGATTGATCGTGGGCGGTTTTCCTCGCGTATTTGAAATCAACCGTAACTTCCGGAACGAAGGCATCTCGACGATTCATAACCCGGAATTCACGATGCTGGAGTTCTACGTGGCCTACGCCGACTATCAGGACTTGATTATCCTCACGGAAGAACTCGTCTCTTCGTTGGCACAGCGCGTCCTCGAAAAGACGGTCATCACCTATCAAGGCAAAGAGATTACGCTCACGCCGCCGTGGCGCCGCTGGTCGTATCACCGAGCGATTCTGGAGGTGAACCAACTCGATCCTTCTGTTCTTGAGGATAAGGAGAAGGCGATTGCAGCGGCTAAGCAGCTGGGCATCGCGGTCGATCCGAAATGGCCGCTCTTCAACATCGTGAATGAAATCTTCGAGGAAACGGTCGAGCCCAATCTCCAGCAGCCGACGTTCATTACCGACTATCCGATTGAAATTTCTCCGCTCGCGCGACGCAAAGATTCGAATCCGGCATTGACCGATCGGTTCGAGCTCTACATCGCAGGTCGGGAAATTGCGAATGCCTTTTCAGAGCTGAACGATCCGCTGGATCAACGGGAACGGTTCGAAGGACAGGCAGCGCAGCGGGCGGCAGGCGACGAAGAGGCCCATCTCGTCGATGAAGATTTCCTGCGCGCCTTGGAGTTCGGCATGCCGCCGACTGCGGGCGAAGGCATCGGCATCGACCGGCTGATCATGCTCTTTACCGACCAAGCGTCAATCCGCGACGTCGTCCTCTTCCCACAACTGAGGCCCGAGAAGTAACAGTGGCCCTCTCCTACGAAATCTTTGTCGGGTTGCGATATCTACGCGCGAAGCGGCGCAATCGCACCATTTCATTGAACACCGTGGTTTCAATTGCCGGAATTACGCTCGGTGTGGCTGCGCTGATTGGAACCGTCGGTATCATGACCGGATTCAAAGAAGATATTCAGGCCAAAATTCTTGGAACGACGGCCCATATCATCGTGCAGGATCGGATGAAGGATAGTATGAGCGATTACGATCCTGTCGTTTCGCAGGTCACAACCGTGCCTGGCGTCGTGGCGGCAACCCCGTTTGTACTCAAGCAGGTCTTGCTGACCACCCAAAGCGGCGTGCAAGGCATCGTGATACGTGGCATCGATCCGGAACGTGAAGGCACGGTGACCGAACTGGCTAAGAATCTCTCGACCGGGCAGTTGGCCGACCTCAGCCGGCCGGTCAAGGTCAAACAACCGTCCGCGGACGACCCGACCGGCCCTCCGGTCGAGACTGAAAAGCCCGGCATCATCCTGGGCAAGGAATTGGCTCTTCGTCTTGGTGTGTTTGTCGGCGATACCGTCAACGTGGTGTCTCCTCCGGCCGGACCGGTCAATGCGATCGGGATGGTGCCGAAGATCAGAACTTTCGCATTGATTGCCCTGTTTCAATCCGGCATGTACGAGTACGATTCGTCTCTGGCTTATATCGATCTCGTGGAAGCGCAGAAGTTTTTCAACCTGGGACACACGGTGACGGGTATCGAAATTAAGGTCGCAGACGTCTTCCACGCAGCGGAGACGGCCCGTTCCGTGGAGCAATCGCTCGGCTTCGCCTACGGAGCGCGCGACTGGATGCAAATGAATCGCAATCTGTTTTCGGCGCTCAAACTCGAGAAGACGATGATGTTTTTGCTGTTGGTGCTGATCACGATCGTGGCATCCTTCAACATCGTGAGCACTCTGACCATGATCGTCACTGAGAAGCAAAAGGAAATCGCGATCCTCAAGGCCATGGGCGCGACGCGCAAAAGCATCCGGCGCATTTTCATGCTGAACGGATTGATCATCGGCCTGGCCGGGACCGCCATCGGCATCCCACTCGGCTATGCGTTTCTCTGGCTGATTCAGACATTCTGGACCTTCGATGCCTCGGTCTATTACATCTCGCATATTCCCGTCCATGTACAAGCGATGGATGTCGTGCTTGTGGCAGGCTCCGCAATCGCGATCAGCTTTGCCGCCACAGTCTATCCTTCGCTTCAAGCCGCCAAGCTCGAACCAGTAGCCGCGCTGCGTTACGAATGACCATGCCAGCCTTCTCATTACTTCTATTCTATTCTGGAGTTCCAGCGTGATCACCGTCGCCGATCTGTATAAATCGTTTCCGATGGGCGAGCAATCCCTCACGGTATTGAAGGGCGTCAATCTCAAGATTCAGCGTGGGGAGCTGATCGCCATTGTCGGAGCTTCGGGAGCAGGAAAGAGCACGCTCCTCCATATTATCGGAACCCTCGATCGTCCCACGACTGGAACGGTACACTTCGACGGGAAGGATATCTTTCACCTGACGGAAGGTGAACAGGCGGAATTTCGGAATCGGCGAATCGGATTCGTCTTTCAATTCCATCACCTCCTGCCGGAATTTACCGCACTCGAAAATGCCTGTATGCCGGCTCTCATTCAACGCCGCAACCCTGCGGAGATTGAACCGGAAGCCATCGCCTTGTTACAAGAGGTCGGACTGGGAGCCCGATTGCATCACAAGCCCGGTGAGTTGTCGGGCGGTGAACAGCAGCGCGTGGCGGTCGCACGAGCCCTCCTCCAGAAGCCCGATCTCGTTTTGGCTGATGAGCCGACGGGAAATCTGGATACTCATACGGGCGAGGCGCTCTTTGCGATGATGCGGGAACTCAACAAGGCCCGCGGAACGACCTTCGTGATCGTCACCCACAATGACAAACTGTCCGCCCAAGCCGACCGGATCGTGCATATGCAGGATGGTCAAATTGTCTGAACGAACTGTCTCATCCGCCCGTGTTGGGGAAAGCGTTTTCAGCACGAGGCCCCTACCTGGTCCACTCAAAGAATAGATCCGTCTATCCTTGACGAGTGCGATTTCATCAAATAGACTCATCGAAGTCCCCGACTCTCAAGGGAGTTGCCCTACAATGTCCCGTTCTTGGTTGCTTCGTACCATCGCGATGCTGCTAGGCCTAATGATGCCGACACACGCGATGGCCCTGGAATTTGTATCCGTCGGACCTCGTGCGACTGGCATGGGCGGGGCCGGTGTGGCCATCACAACAGATTCCTTAGCCACCTATTGGAACCCTGCAGGGCTTGCGATGACCCAGACTGTGGATGTTCGGATTCAAGGCGGTGGACAAGCGATCGATCGTCTCGGGATCGCCGACGCCGTCCGCGATCTCGAAGACTTCAATTCCAGTGACCCGAATGCGGCAACGAAGGCTCAAGACATTGCCGCTCGGATTAACAAACCTGGCGCCAACGTATCGGTGAATGGGTCTGCTGGACTCTATATCAAAGGACATCTGGGCGACCACGCATTCGGCGTGAACATCTCTGACGTGGCAACAGGTGGCGGATTCGTAAGCACTCCGATTTCGCCGACTTTGACCAATGGTGTAATGACGCTCCCCGCGTTCGAGGCTAGACAGGTGGCGTTCTCTTATGCGTATGCCTTTTCCGACAAAATGTTTTCGTTCGGTGTGACCGGGAAAGTTATCCAAGGCGCCTCCTATAGTGGGAGCATGTCCCTCAACGGAGGAGATGGAGTTTCAATCACGGACAACTTTGGGAAAGCCACAATCTCAACCGCCTTTGGGATCGATGCAGGCGCGATCTATCGCCCCTCCTCATGGTTGCGCTTCGGCGTAGTGGCGAAAGATATTAACCAACCAACCTTTGATGCTGCCGGCGGAGGGGAATTGAAACTAAACCCCCAAGTTCGAGGCGGTGTGGCGGTCAATCCTTATTCGTCGCTGACGCTGACGGCCGATGTGGACGCGACTTCGAACAAAACACTCGTGCCGGGCGTCAAGAGCCAGATCTTGAGTCTGGGAGCTGAACAAACTATCTTTTCTGAATTCCTGTCGTTCCGCCTCGGCGCCTTCAAAAACATGCAGGACGCCGCCACACCTTTCACCCCTACCGCAGGGTTAGGGTTACGGATCTTTGCATTCCGTCTCGATGTGGGTGGCGGATATGACTTCCGGGAAGAGGGCGCGCTGGTATCAGGCTCTGCTTCTATGACTTTCTAATGGTATACTGAACCCATGTTTATGCTCAATCATCTGCGACATGCCGTCTCTCTCTGTGTTCTTGCACTCCTAGTCGCCGGCTGCGGCGGCTTGCAGGAAGTGTGGGAAGGCCCAGGGGCGAGAATGTTCCGGCCTCAAGCCATTGCCGTGCTTCCCCCTATGGCAAGCCAATACGACAATGCGCGCGAGGATATTCAAGAAGTTTTGTCCGGGGCTCTGAACAGAACTGCCAGCATCGAGCGTGTGGTGTCTCCGGAAAATGTCACGGATATCTTCCAGGGATCGAAAGAAGCGTTCGATGCCCTGGTGTTCTACTTCTCCCGGCTGGAAATGACGGGGCAATCCGACAAGGATTCGGCTATGAAGTTGGGCAAGGCACTGAACGTGGACTCGTTCCTGGTCGTCCGCGTAAACTCCTGGGAATACATGCGCAAGGAAGGCGACAATGTCGGTCGGGTCGGTCTGAGCCTCAGGCTCGTCGATGCCACCACAGGCACTACCGTGTGGAAAGCGCGACATGAACGGTCGAGCAGCTATATGTTTTACCGCCCGAACTTAAAGGATGTCGCGAAAGAGTTGGCAGCAGAAATGATTAAGGCCATGCCCCCCCAAGCCAAACAGTAGTCCCCGTCTCGACTCTTGTACATCGTCTGTCTCGTTCAATCGGTAGAGCTAAATACCCGATGCTTAGGGGGCTTAGCCTTCGACAATGGACTAATGTGTTTTTGAATGAGCTGCGCGCATTGCGGTCTTCAACGAACGGACAAATTCCGCTACATGTTTGACCATCTCCGGTTTTTGTCGATGCGCGTCGATCTGCTTCACAATCGCGCTGCCGACGATCACCCCATCGGCAATAGCCGCGACCTTGGCAGCGTCTTCCGGCGTCGCAACCCCGAAACCGACCGCCACAGGCACCTTGGTGACTTTCCTGATTTTCTCGACATTCTTACCCACATCAGCCAAGTCGAGCAACTTCGCTCCGGTGATCCCGGTCAGCGACACGTAATAGACGAAGCCCTGTGACTGGCGCGCCACAAAGGTCCGTCGTTCCGCCGTACTCGTGGGGGCAAGAAGAAAAATCAGTGGGAGCCCAGCCCCAGCAGCCGGCCCTTTGAGCTGGCCGGCTTCGTCCGGAGGCATGTCAGGCAAGATCAACCCGTCAACTCCAACTTGGGCGCTTTCCTGGCAGAACCGTTCAGGACCGAACGCATGAATACTATTATAGTAGGCCATCAAGACCAGTGGAATCTGGGTCCTGACCCTGAGACGCGCAACCATAGACAGGATCGCTCGAAGTGATGTCCCACTGCGTAGGGCTCGTTCTGCCGCCTGTTGGATCACAGGACCGTCTGCGATCGGATCGGAAAACGGCACACCCAGCTCGATGATATCGGCCCCGGCCTGTTCTAACTCCACGACAAGTTGCTCTGTCTCCTGCAGTGAGGGGTCGCCGGCCATCACATAGGCAATGAGGGCCTTCTCGCCTCGCTGACGAAGCTGTGCAAACGTACGGTCGAGCTTCAATGTCACAGTGTGATCCCCCGCATCTTGGCAATCTGCTGAACATCCTTATCCCCACGACCGGATAAATTCACGACCAGAATCTGGTTCTTCTTCATCCTAGGCGCCACCTTCACCGTGTGGGCAACGGCATGAGCGCTTTCGAGAGCCGGCATGATCCCTTCTTCTCGAGTCAGAAGATCGAACGCCGCCATCGCTTCATCATCAGTCACCGACGTGTATTCGGCTCGACCTTGATCCCGCAGATAACTGTGTTCGGGGCCGATCGCGGCGTAGTCCAGCCCGGCTGAAACCGAATGGGTCAGATTCACTTGTCCATCGTCACCCTGGAGGAGATAGGTCATGGTGCCTTGCAAAACACCAGGCCTCCCACCGGCAAAACGCGCGGCGTGCTTTCCGCTCGTAACCCCCATGCCGCCGGCTTCGACACCGATCATTTTCACCTTTTTGTCACGAATGAACGCGTGGAAGAGTCCTATGGCATTACTGCCCCCGCCGACGCAGGCAATGAGGCAATCCGGCAACCGGCCCTCTGCGGCCAGGATCTGCCGCCGAGCTTCGCGTCCGATGACGGATTGGAAATCTCGGATCATCATCGGATAGGGATGAGCCCCGAGCACTGAACCGAGTATGTAGTGGGTTGTGCGGATATTCGTTGTCCAATCCCGCATGGCTTCGCTAATAGCATCTTTGAGCGTGCGGCTTCCCGCGTCAACCCCGGTGACCGTCGCGCCGAGCAATCTCATGCGGAAGACGTTCAACGCTTGGCGCTGCATGTCTTCCGTCCCCATATACACTTCACACTGAAGTCCAAACATCGCCGCGACAGTTGCCGTCGCCACCCCATGCTGTCCAGCCCCGGTTTCAGCGATCACGCGCGGCTTTCTCATCCGCTGGGCCAACAGTCCTTGTCCGATCGCGTTATTAATCTTATGCGCCCCGGTATGACAGAGATCTTCGCGCTTTAAATAGATCTTTGCTCCACCCAACCGTTTCGTGAGTCCTTGCGCATAATAGAGCGCAGTAGGACGTCCGGCGTACTGCTTCAAATAATAGGCAAGTTCGGACTGGAAGCCCCGGTCCTTTTTCACACGGGCATATTCCTGCTCCAATTCAAGCAGAGCAGGCATGAGTGTTTCAGGGACATAGCGTCCGCCATAGGCACCGAAGCGACCTTGCTTATTGGGAACAGCACTCATATCACCATCCTCGTACTCATTTAGAAAGCTGCTGCAAAAACATTACGGCACAGCAGAGCTTTGATGGCCTGCATGTCCGAGACAAAAGCACTATGCTAACAGGATGCTCAAAAAGTTCGTCCAGCAAGGCCGCAGCGAGTGAAGGCCCGAGGCGTACCCTCTAGGTACGTTGAGGGTCTGAACGATGCGAGAACGAAGCTGGCGGACTTTTTCAGCATCCTGACGAGTCCTGCAGTATAGACGGGCTCATGTCAAGGAGACAACCTTGGCAGCTTGAATGAATGCACGCACTTTCTCATGATCCTTCTTGCCGGGTACCCGCTCGACGCCGCTACTCACATCCACGCCATACGGCCGTACGGCCTGAATCGCCTTCACAACATTATCAGGGGTGAGCCCCCCAGCTAGAAGCACGCTCGCAACCTTGGCAGCTTCTGCTGCGAGTTGCCAATCGATCACCTGTCCAGTCCCTCCATAGGCCTGATCTGAAAAGGCGTCCAGTATGAATCCTCGAACGCCCGCCCGCCCACGAAACTCCGCCATGGCCAGAAATGTGCTCCGATCTTTCACACGCAGTGCTTTGAGAACCGTACGGCCTAACTCCTTGCAGTAGATCGCAGATTCGTTTCCATGCAACTGTGCGATAGCGAGGCCGCAATCATCCATCAGATTCCGAACAACTTGTTGGTCTTCGTCCACGAATACACCCACCGGTATCACCAAGGGAGGCAGGCTCATCACGATCTGACGGGCCAGCGTAGGCTCGATAAACCGCGGACTTTTCCGATAGAACACGAACCCTAAAGCATCGGCCCCCGATTCGACTGCCACGGCGGCATCCTCGGCATTGGTGATGCCACAAATTTTGACTTTTGGTGTGTAGGGCATCTTATGCGCGCGATGGAGCCGGAACTCCTCGCAATTCACGGATCTTGCTCCCGATGTCATCAGCCCGAATCAGTGATTCTCCGACGAGCATGGCATGGATGCCGGCTTCGACCAACCGAACCACGTCGGCGCGCGCGTGGATGCCGCTTTCACTGACGATCAACTTGCCGGTCGGAATCCGTTTCGCCAGGCGCAGCGTAACATCCAGATCGGTCGTGAAGGTCTTGAGATCCCGGTTGTTGATGCCGATCAGCCGCGCTTCCGGAAGTCGTTCCAATACCGTATCGAGTTCGCGCTCATGATGGGTTTCAATGAGTACATCCACGCTCAACCCCTTGGCCAGTGCGTAGAAATCGATCAATTGCTGCCGTTCAAGGGCAGCGACGATCAAGAGAACCGCATCGGCCCCATTGGCTCGCGCTTCGTAAAACTGAATCTCATCGACCATGAACTCTTTGTTCAAGGCAGGGATGGGCACCGATTGTTTGATCTCGCGGAGGTAGTCAAGGCTCCCCTGGAAGAAATCCTTGTCGGTTAAGACGGACAGAGCCGCGGCGCCATAGGCCTGATACGTCTTGGCAATCTCAATGTAGTCAAACCGATCGGCGAACTCGGAGCGGAGTAGGCCAAGACTGGGTGATGCTTTTTTCACTTCGGCAATCAGCGAAGGACTGCCGTCCGTTCTCATGGCTTCGAGGGTTACAGCAAAACCGAGTGGGCTTGGCGCGTCTTGAATCTTGGCTTTCAGTTCGGAGAGGTAGCCCCGGCTTCGCTTGCGCCGGAGTTCTGCTTTCTTATGCTCAAGAATGCGAGAGAGAATCACAGTGACGTCAGCCCTTATTCGTAAATGCGATGAGACGAGCCAGTTTCTCGGCCGCGGCGCCTGAATCGATCGCTTGGCCAGCCATGAGAAATCCATCTTGAAGGTTTGTCGCCTTGCGCCCTGCAACAAGAGCAGGAGCGGCATTTAAACAGACGATGTCCCGTTTGGGTCCTTTCCGCCCTTGAAGAATGTCGCGAGTAATCGCGGCATTCTCTTGCGGCGTCCCTCCGGCAAGCTGTTTGGCTGGGACCAGCGCCAGTCCAAACTCCGCCGGGTCCAGGAAGTAGTTCGAAAGAACACCCCCCTTGGCCTCCGAAATCTGTGTTTTCGCGGTCAGAGTGATCTCATCAAGTCCGTCCATTCCATGAACAACAAAACAATGTTGCGATCCCAGACGCATGAGCACATTACCCAGCAGAGAGGTCAATCGTCCCTCATAAACGCCGAGCACTTGAATGGTAGCTCCTGCTGGATTGGTCAGCGGACCCAAGAGATTCAGCATAGTCCGGATGCCCATCTCCTGTCTTGGGGCAGCACAATGTTTCATGGCTCCATGATAGAGCGGAGCGAAGAGAAAGCCGATCCCAGCCTCATTGATACAATCAGCTACACGTTCAGCCGGTAGATCGATCTTGACCCCGAGGGCCGAGAGGACGTCTGCGCTCCCTGACTTGGACGAGACGGAACGGTTGCCGTGCTTTGCCACGGTCAAACCTGCGCCTGCAAGGACAAACGCCGTCGTGGTGGAAACATTAAACGTGTGCGCCCCGTCCCCCCCAGTCCCACAAGTATCTACAGCCAGGGGATCTGCGACGGCAATGCGGACGGCTTTGGCACGCATAGCCCGCACGGAACCGGAAATTTCTTCGACGGTTTCCCCCTTCAGACGGAGTCCCATCAGGTAGGCCGCAATTTGAGCTGAAGTCGCTGCACCTTCCATGATCTCAAGCATCACCGCTTCAGCTTCTTGTTCGGTGAGAGAGGCGCGGTCGGCGAGTGTGGCAATCGCGTCTTTGATCATGGCTCGGAAATCAGGCTGGCCTGCCTACAGTTTAAGGAAGTTACGGAGGAGGTCTTTTCCTGCCATGGTGAGGATCGACTCCGGATGAAACTGCACCCCTTCAATACCCAAGGACCGATGGCGCAGTCCCATGATTTCCCCCTCGGCCGTTTCGGCGGAAATCTCAAAACAGAGAGGTAGCGTCTCTCGCTTCACGATCAGAGAATGATAGCGTGTCGCCTCAAAGGAGTCGGGCAGCTGATGGAAAATCGTTTTTCCATCGTGCTGGATCTTCGACGTTTTGCCATGCATCAACCGTTCGGCTCGAACAACTTCTCCTCCAAACGCCACCGCCAGAGATTGATGGCCGAGGCAGACACCTAATAGAGGAAGATGCCCACCAAAATGCCGGATGGTCTCGACCGATATGCCTGCTTCCACCGGTGTGCAGGGCCCCGGAGAAATGACGATGCGGCTGGGTTGCAGCGATTCAATCTCCTCGATCGTAATCTTATTGTTGCGGAATACCCGAACGTCCTCACCCAATTCCCCGAAGTATTGGACAAGGTTATAGGTAAAGGAATCAAAGTTGTCGATCATCAGTAGCATAATAAACCGTGCGGTGTGAGGCGTTATGCGTTAGGCGTACAGGGAAAAATCGGCGAGACTCTGATCGCCTCACCCCTTACCCTTCACGCTTTACGTGCTCACTCCAGGCCCTGCTCGGCCAATTCAACAGCTTTCATCATGGCCCGAGCCTTATTACAGGTCTCTTCATATTCGTGCGCTGGATTCGAGTCGGCGACGATGCCGGCGCCGGCTTGAATGAAAGCCTGGTGCTTTTTCACGACGACCGTCCGAATGTTGATGCACATATCCATATTGCCGGAAAAGCTAAAGTAGCCTACCGCGCCGGCATAGGGACCTCGCCTGGTAGGTTCGAGTTCATCAATGATCTGCATGGCTCGAATCTTCGGCGCCCCGGAAACTGTTCCAGCGGGGAAACAGGCTCTCAACACATCATACGAGGTCTTCGACGCATCCAGTTGTCCCGTCACATTCGACACAATGTGCATGACATGGGAATACCGCTCGACATGCATGAGCGAGTCCACAATGACCGAGCCTGGTTTCGCCACGCGGCCGACATCGTTCCGCCCAAGATCGACCAGCATCACATGTTCGGCCCGTTCTTTTTCATCCGCCAAAAGCCGCCGTTCCATCTGTTGATCTTCTTCCGACGTAATACCTCGGCGGCGCGTGCCGGCAATGGGACGAAGAGAAATGACACTGTTCTCACATCGAACGAGCGTTTCGGGAGAGGAACCGACCAATTCGACCCCCGCGATACGAAGGTAATACATATAGGGAGAAGGGTTCACGACGCGCAACGCGCGATAGAGTTGCAAAGACGGCGCTTGAACGCTGGTCTCCCATCGCTGGGATAACACCGCTTGCACGATATCGCCGGCCCGAATGTATTCCTTCGTCCGCATGACCATCTTCTCAAAATCTGCCTTGCTCATGTTCGCCGTAAAACTGACCGGTCGGCGGCGGCGATGCGGGCGCGTTCGACGGAGCGGACGTTTGAGCCTCGCAATCGTGCGTTCGATCCGTTCCGCCGCCGATCTGTAGGCGGCCTTGATACCGCGTTCTCCCTTTGCCGTGACATGGGCCGTGGCTACGACTTTGATCTTCTGTGCCACATTGTCGAAAATCAGCATGGTGTCGGTGAGCAGAAAAGCAAAGTCTGGCAGTGAAAGTGAGTCCTTCTGCCGGGCGGGCAAGTCTTCGAACGTGCGCACCATGTCGTAGCTCAGATATCCGACGGCGCCGCCGACGAACGGGGGAAGGTCCGGCACGGTGACCGGACGATAGCTTTCCATCATCTCCCGGAGACGTTCGAGAGGGTTCCCACGGCTGGGAATACGCTTCTTGCGCGTTCCATGCACGACAAGAAGATCGCCTCGATCCTCGTATACGACAACAGGCGAACCACTCCCCAGAAAGGAGTAGCGCGCCCATTTCTCACCACCCTCAATAGACTCTAGGAGGTACGCGGAAGGGCCATGGTCGATTTTGGCAAAGGCAGAAACGGGAGTCTCATAGTCCGCGAGAATCTCCCGATAGAGCGGAACGAGATTGCCCTCTCCGGCATACTGCCGAAATTGGTCGAGACTGAGTGAGTATTGTGGCGGGGCCACGCGGACGTCCTATTACTCTTGGCCCACGATGAGCTTCTGTCCTACCTCGATAATGTCGTCCGGCAGCTTGTTCCACTTTCTAACCTTGTCGACTGAGACGCCATGCTGCCGGCTGATCCGATAGAGTGTTTCACCCGGCTTCACGACATGAACGGCGGGTGCCCGCATACTTCCCATCGACGATTCTGATTCCCCAGGTACGGCCGAACCGTCCGGAGCGATCCCCAGAGCCGACGCGCTCAGATCCACACTATCAAGCGTCGGTTCAACCGGTACTGCCTTACGCGTCGGCTTGAGCCCGCGCTTCATGTCAGCTTTGGCTTTACGGTCCAGCTGCGCAAATTCCTTCATGGAATCGGATTCTTCCTGCAGACGGGCCAATTGATCCCGAGAGGCTTGCAGCTGCGCCGCGAGTTCTCGATTCCGCGCTTCATACTCCATCAATTCATTCTTGGTCCGCTTCACTTCGCTATCAAGCTCGCCTGTGCGCTTCTCTTCCTGCGCGAGAAGGCGCTGGAAATTCAGGCTGCGCGCCTTTTCCGCATCGTACTTTTCTGCCATGACACATCCGCTCAGCAACAGCCCTCCGCAGATGATCGTGACGATGCGATAGCTAAACCTGGGTATCAACTTGTTCACGCGATTCTCCCCTTTCATGGATACCTCCCCCTGACGGTCGTGACGAAATTTCCCTTTTGCAGCGAATAGTGACCGCTGGCTGCCGAACAATAAAAATTCGCAGTAGTTTGATGTAGTAGAATAGTGTCTATCGCGGTGAAAGTCAAAGCGAATGTGGCGTCTTCGATGTTTGACCAGCTCCATAGCCCTATGATACGGTCGAGCCCGTTACTTCCTCTGTTCGACACCATCCAGTCTTATGGCCCACGCCGACATCCTTGCCAGACTGATTGCCCTCAGGAACGAAATCCGGCACCATGACTACCTCTACTACGTCAAGGATCGCCCCGAAGTTTCCGACTCCCATTACGATCAGCTCTTTCGAGAGCTGATCGTAATAGAGCAGGCCCACCCTGAGTTGGTGACGCCGGATTCTCCGTCGCAACGTGTCGGCGCGCCACCGCTCCAGGAATTGCACAAGGTCCCTCACGAACAGCCGATGCTCAGTCTGGACTCGATTGTAGATGCGGGCGAGGTTCTGGCATTTGACCAACGAATGAAACGCGAACTGGAAGCCCTGTCCATTGAGTACAGTGCCGAACCAAAATTCGATGGGTTATCGGTCGAACTGATGTACGACCAGGGAAGCTTTACCCGTGGAGCGACCAGAGGCGACGGTGTGACCGGAGAGGATGTGACCGTTAATCTTCGCACGATCCGTTCCCTGCCGCTACAACTACAGGCGCAATCCGGCCTCCCCGATCATCTCGTTGTGCGGGGCGAAGTATATATGCGCCTTGATGATTTCCAAGCTTTGAATCGGCGCATGACAGAACGAGGCGGCGATGCCTTTGCCAATCCTCGGAATGCGGCTTCTGGCTCGCTCCGACAACTCGACTCCACGATTACCGCAACCCGGCCATTAGTCGTGACCTGTTACGAAATCATGGCCATGTCCACGACCATTCCAGCGACACATTGGGATGAACTAGAGACGTTGGCTCAGTGGGGTCTTCCGATACCTGAAAGTGAGCGGCGACGGCTCTGCACTTCAATCGATGACGTGATGGCATTTCACCGTGAAACAGAATCGATGCGGGACCAGCTGCCCTATGAAATCGATGGTGTGGTGGTGAAGGTGAATCGCCGGGACTGGCAAGGCCGCCTCGGTATGAAGTCTCGCAGTCCTCGCTGGGCCATTGCCTATAAGTTCCCGCCGCGCAAAGAGTTCACAGTCGTGCAGGATATCGTTGTCTCTGTCGGGAGAACCGGGACTCTCACACCCGTCGCGTTATTGAAACCTGTGGAGGTTGGTGGCGTCACCATTAGCCGGGCCACATTGCACAATGCCGATGAAGTGGCGCGGAAAGACATCCGGGTCGGCGATACTGTCAAAGTAGAACGAGCCGGCGATGTGATTCCCGCGATTGCCGAACGTGTTCCCATTCCCGGAGAGCAACGCACCGATCCTTTTCATATGCCGGAACACTGTCCCGTTTGTGGATCAAGTGTCGCTCGCGAAGGCGCCTATTTCTACTGTACCGGTCAATTAGTCTGCGGTGCTCAATTAAAGGGAGCGATCGAACATTTCGCGTCCAAGCATGCCCTGAATATTGAAGGCTTAGGAAAGAAGACTGTGGCCCAGCTGGTTGATCAAGGACTGGTACGATCACTCGACGACCTCTATCGCCTGACCAAGGATGACCTGGTCAAACTTGATGGGTTTGCCGATCGATCCGCCACACTCCTCTTAGAATCGATTGCGGAGAGTAAGACCGTTCCCCTGGATCGATTTCTGATGGGACTCGGGATCCGGCAAATCGGACAGCATATCGCCAAAGTCCTGGCCCGTGAATTTGGATCGCTCAATGAGATCCTATCGGCGGATCGGGAGCGACTTCAGCAAATTCGAGAGATAGGCCCTGAAATTTCTGATAGCTTAGCGGCGTATTGCGCCGGGCCGCAAAACCGGAAAGTCATCTTACAGCTCGAGCAATCCGGCGTGAAGGTTGCGCCAGGCATGGCTACGGGCGACCGAAAGAAATCTCCGCTCTCGGGGAAGACATTCGTATTTACCGGCGGACTGGATCACTTCACACGAGCCGATGCGCAACAGGCCGTAGAAGCGGTAGGAGCGCGCGTCGCCTCAAGCGTGAGTAAAAAGACCTCTTATGCGGTAGTGGGACGAGACCCGGGTTCCAAACTGGAACAGGCCCGTGCGCTGGGGGTGACGATTCTGACAGAACAGGAGTTCGCTTCCCTGGTTGGAAAGCAGGAAAAAGGCGTTAGCTGACAAGGTCGAGATTCGGAGTTTCGACGTGAGCCGGCGCTTTCTCTTCACGAAAGATCTGAACGCTGCGGATGGATCGTGGCTCGGCTTCATGAATGAGAATTCGGCAGTTGGCGATCCTGACTTCTTCTCCAACCTTGGGAATTCGACCAAGCTCCTGTTGAATAAGGCCACCGATCGTCACCGCTTCATCGCCAAGATCGACTTTCAGGAAGTCGTTAACCTTGCGCACTTCGGTTCGACTGTGAACAAGGATATGGTTCTTCCCTAACCGTTTGATCAATTCTTCCGTTATATCGGTTTCGTCCATGATCTCCCCGACCACTTCTTCGAGAAGATCTTCAAGCGTGACAATCCCCATCACGCCGCCGAATTCGTTTACCACGACGGCCATATGCCGTTTTTCCTGCTGAAACTGCTTCATAAGATCGTCCGCCGTCTTGCCTGAGGGAACGAACAGCGGAGGATAGGCAATGTCCTTGAGTTTCGACTCATTCTGCCCCTTCGCGAGTTCGGTCAAGGCTCTCGTCTTGTAGAGAATCCCCGTGATGTTATCCAGCGTCCCGTCATACACAGGAATCCGCGAATATTTCGAGTTATACAGGAGTTCCTGCGCCTCTTTCAGGCACATGCTCCCATCCAATGAAAAAACATAGAGACGAGGGGTCATTGCGTCTTCAGCTGTAATATCTTTCAACTGAAAGACGTTCTTGATCATTTTCACTTTTTCAAACTCAATGGTCCCGGTCTTCCCCCCCTCATCCAGCATGATCTTCAACTCTTCCTCAGTGACGAGAGGAAGCGTGAGCCCTTTACCTCCTGTGAGCTTATAGATCATCGGTACGATCACAAACAATAATGGTTTGAGCAGCAGCTGAACCCCGTAAACGGGATAGGCCATATTCAGAGTCACTGGAACCGAAAACTTGGCTGCGAGTGTCTTTGGGATTACATCGACGGCCACCAAGCTGACAAACGTCAGCAAACCGACCATCACGGCAATCGCTTCGTCAAGAATTGTCTGGCCTCCATAAATGCTCAGAGTGAGAAAGGTGGCGTACATCGGGGTCGCCACGCCGATCAAACGGTCGCCGACCAAAATAGTGGAGAGAAGCTTTTGAGGGTCACTACGGAGATGGAGCGCTAGCTTCGCACGTTTATTCCCAGTTTGGGCGAGCGCCTTCAGTTTCGTTGAGTTGACCGCAAAGAAACCTATTTCTGCCGTGGAAATCACAGCTGAAAGAACAATAAGACCTAAGAGGATTAGGACATCCATGAATTGTACTGTATTAGAGGCAACCGACTGTGCTGGTCGGTCTGGAATACCGGAGGGGCCAGGGGTTGTCCCCTATTGCCCTGAACCGGCAATGCACGATTTGGTGGAACCGAATCACTTGGTAGAGACCTATCGGACCTGTAACCATTGGACTGTAGATGTATCATACGACGGGATGGCGAGCAAGCATACGCTGAAAACACGCCACGATTTCAAGCAGTTGCGTTTTATGTCCGCAGAAAATATGAGGAATTCAAAGAGGTAAGCTGGTTGAAACTTGCATATTATGAGTCGTCTCGAAATACGAAGGCCTGGAGATCAAGGGAGGACTCAAGGTTGGAGGCGGCCGCTTCTGCCTGAGCTTCCCTGGAGAATTGGCCAACTTGAACTCGATAACGTTTTCCTTCCGGCAGATCGACAACCTGAATTCTGCCGCCTGAGTAGAGCTGCTTCGCGCGTTCCAAGAGGTTGAGCGCATTCTGCTGATCGGAAAAAGACCCGACTTGCACCCGCAAGACCCCCATCTCGGCAGTCCGACCTTGGTACCCAACCACTCGTAACTCAATCTCACCGGTCCCTGCCCCAGTTATCATCAGCGCCTGCGCCCCGGCGAGTGAGAGGTCAAGTACCCGCCCCCTGGCGAAGGGACCGCGATCGTTAATGCGGACGGTCACCTGTCGGCCAGTACTTATTGAACGAACGACGGCAATAGAACCGAGTGGCAAAGTCCGATGAGCCGCCGTCAGCTGATGCATGTCATACCGTTCGCCATTTGCTGTTTTGTTTCCGTGAAATCCTGGGCCATACCATGAAGCAACCCCGCGTTCGACGAAGCCAATGGGATAGCCCGGGAAATAGGTAGGTTTAGGGGCGCCGCTGCAAGCGGCCAAGGCACTGACCATGAGAGGTATGAGAAGACGGGTCGAGTAGCGGGACCAAGAGGCGTGAGCTCTGCGTGGCATGTCTAGTAGGGTGTGGTCTTTTTCAGCATTCTACTAGAACTCATCGAGCGATTGATCCTGCAAGATGGTAAGTGCTTTCGCTGTGTTTGAGACCGTCAGAACCACGATCGCGCGCTTCCCCTCGCGGGACGGGGTGCAGTAGCCACATTTAATATTGATGCGCGCCTTATTCAGCAGATCTGCGACTTCTTTCAATGCCCCCGGTTTGTTTTCGAGGCTTAACAGCAAGGCGGTTTCCTCCGTAAATTTGATCGCTGCACCCTTCAGTGCTGTACGAGCTTCTTCAAGATCCGCAACTAACAATCTTAACTTTCCTGTTCCGGCGACTTCGGGAGCAGAAAAGGCCTTGATGTTGACATTCGCCTCTCCCAGAACCTGAGCGACTTGAGCCAAGACACCCGGCTTGCTTAGTCCGCTAATCACCAATTGTGTTGTTGTAGGCATGGGCGTTACTCCGTGGCGTGGGGCATGTGATTCGGTTCTATCGAAACCAAGGCCTGCACCGATGAGGATGAGTCAACTGTGTTAAGCAGGCGCCGGTTAGCGCACCTGACATAAACCATTCACAAATGTGTACTCGTAAATACCGCTAATGGGAACCGAAGCGTCCCCTGCCATCTTCTGTACCGACTCCTTGAGGCCGCGAGGCACGAGCAAATAGAATGGGATGCCTTGCACAACCGTCTCTTTCCATTCTGAAACGGTTGCGACATTTCTGATCGAATCATCGGTTTCCACCTCAGCCATCCATTCGATCTTTTTGCCGGCTGGACTCACCTGCCATCCGATGATGTCGCACTGTTGCCGGGGATCAGCCCAGGGATTCTCCTCAAGACTGGTGTGAATCGTGACCTTACAATGAAACGCCTTCGCCCATCGCTGCGCGACAAGACTCACGACCTGATCGTGAACTGTGACAATCCCTTGCTCGCGAAGCACCGTACTCATTGAGTCTTCCCTCTTATGAGCAACCGCTCGTGGTGCCGCAGGTATCACACTTGAGGCAAGTCCCGTTTCGCACCATGGTGAACTGCTTACACTCGGTGCAGGGATCTCCCTCATAGCCCTTTTGGCGCGCCACCTGAATAGCGGTCAGCGTCAGCGTTTCACGCTTCAATTCGACGGTATGGGCGACGTTCCCATTCCCGTTTCCATTTCCGTGACCGTTGCCCTTATGACGCGGAATTGCCCCGCGTCGCGCAGGAAACATTTCTGTACTGATGGAGGACGAAGCCAGTGTTTCCGGAGTGGCTTCCTCCTCCACACATTCAGGATCTTGCTCGTCCATTTTGACGGAATCCATTCGAAGATCCTCTTCCTGAACCTGCGCCAAGTCATAGCGGTCAAGATAGGTCACGGCAAGCTCTCGGAATATATAATCGATGATCGAAGTGGACATCTTGATACGGTCGTTTAATTTGACCGGCCCGTTCGGCTCGAAGCGGGTAAACACGAAGGCTTCAACAAACTCCTCCAGCGGAACGCCATGTTGGAGACCCAGTGAAATCGCAATGGCGAAACAGTTCATGAGGCTGCGGAACGCGGCACCTTCCTTGTGCATATCGAGAAAGATTTCGCCGCACGTGCCATCCTCATACTCACCTGTGCGCAGATAGAGCTTGTGCCCCCCGACGACGGCTTTCTGTGTGTACCCATTGCGTCTGGCCGGAAGCGGTCGGCGCTTTGCCAGGTACCGTACCAACACTCGTTCTGTAATCTTTTCTGCAATCGACAATATTTCGGACGACGCTTCGACGGTCTTGCCGCTGTCTGTTGAAGCCGACAACGGCTGGCTCAACTTCGAGCCGTCGCGATACAGCGCCACAGCCTTGACCATGCTCTTCCAGGCGAACAAATAGGCCGATTTCACTTCTTCCAGCGTCGCATCAGCCGGCATGTTGATCGTTTTGCTGATGGCGCCGCTGATGAATGGTTGCGCCGCCGCCATCATGCGAATATGCGCGTCGACGGCGATATATCGCTGTCCGATCCGGCCGCAGCGATTGGCACAATCGAAGTTCGAAAGATGCTCAACTTTGAGATGCGGAGCCCCTTCCACCGTCATGGTACCGCAGCAATAATCGTTGGCAGCGGCGATTTCCTCCTGTGTAAATCCCAGCGCTTTCAGCATGTTGAAGTTTGATTCATTCAATTGTGCGTCGGTCAACCCCAACTTCTCTCGGCAGAAATTCTCCCCCAGCGCATACTTATTAAACGTAAATTGAATCTCGAAGGCCTGGGACAAACCGGTTTCCATTCGCGCAAGCGCGGCGTCGTCGAACCCCTTCTGTCTCAGCGTCTCATGGTTGATGAACGGCGCGGTCTGCAAGGTTTGCCGACCCACGCAATAGTTCACGATGTCTTGAATTTGAGGCTCGGTATACTCCAAAGTTTTAAGTGCAGCGGGTATGCTTTGATTGATGATCTTGAAATAGCCACCGCCAGCCAGCTTTTTGAATTTGACGAGCGCGAAATCCGGCTCGATACCCGTCGTATCGCAATCCATCACGAGTCCGATCGTGCCCGTAGGCGCAATCACCGTGACCTGCGCATTGCGATATCCATAGGCCGTCCCCAATTCCAGGGCACGGTCCCAGGCACGACGCGCCGCCATGAGCAAGTCGGGCGGACAATGCTCTGGCTGAATCCCTTTCGGTGTAATCGTCAAGCCTTCATATTCTTCCGAAGCGGCATTGTATGAGGCTCGCCGGTGATTACGGATGACGCGCAACATGGCTTCGCGGTTTTTAGCATAGCCCGGGAAGGGCCACAGTTCTGCGGCCATTTCTGCAGATGTGGCATAGGACTCGCCGGTCATGATGGAGGTTAACGCACCACAGATGGCCAGCGCTTTGGGAGAATCGTACGGAATGCCCTGCCGCATCAGCACCGTACCTAAATTGGCATAGCCAAGCCCCAGTGTTCGGAACTCAAAACTCTTCTCGGCAATCGCGCGGCTGGGAAACGAAGCCATGAGTACGCTAATTTCCAGTACGATCGTCCAGAGGCGCACGGCGTGCCGGAAATTCTCCAACTCAAATTGGGCGTCGGTCGAGAAGAATTGGCCGAGGTTGAGCGAAGCCAAATTGCATGCCGTATCATCGAGGAACATGTATTCAGAGCAAGGATTGGAGGCATTGATACGGCCGTCCTCCGGACAGGTATGCCATTCGTTGATGGTGGTATCGTACTGCGTACCGGGATCTGCGCAAATCCAGGCGGCCCAAGCAATCTGATCCCAGAGATCCCGCGCTTTGATGGTCTTGGTGACTTTGCCGTCGATCCGTCGCGTGAGTTGCCAATCGCTGTCCGCCTCCAACGCCGCAAAAAAATGATTGGGAATACGCACGCTGTTGTTTGAGTTCTGGCCGGATACCGTTTGGTAGGCCTTGCCGTCCCAATTCGTGTCGTATTCGTGAAACACAAAATGTGTGAACCCTTGCTGCGCGTAGGAATACATTCGCTGGACGTAGGCCTCTGGAACTGCATCCCGTCGAGCAGCGGCCAAGGCTTCCTTGAGGATCGGGTTCTGCTTGGGATCGATCTCGATTTTCATCTGACCGGCGACATCGACGACGTGGCAGGCTTTGAGGACATCATTGAGGCGCTGTGCGCAGATTTTCGAACCGGTCACCATGGCGGCAACTTTTTGCTCTTCCACCACTTTCCAATTGATAAATTCTTCAATGTCCGGGTGATTCAAATCGAGACAAACCATTTTGGCAGCCCGTCTGGTCGTCCCACCGGACTTAATGGCACCGGCTGCTCGATCGCCGATGCGAAGGAAAGACATCAGTCCGGACGAGCGACCGCCGCCGGACAATGGCTCGGCATCGCCGCGAAGTTTTGAAAAGTTGGTACCGGTCCCCGATCCGTATTTAAACAGGCGCGCTTCCCTCACCCAGAGGTCCATGATGCCGCCGTCGCCGACCAAGTCGTCATCGACGGACTGGATAAAGCAGGCATGCGGTTGCGGGTGCTCAAACGCATTGGTGGCTTTGACGACTTCACGAGTCTTGGGATCGACATAAAAATGCCCTTGTGCGGGCCCTGAAAGTCCATAGGCATAGTGAAGCCCCGTATTAAACCACTGAGGAGAATTGGGCGCGGCCATCTGATGCGCGAGCATGTAACAAAGCTCATCATGGAAGGCATCGGAATCTTCCGGGGTCTTAAAATAACCGAAATTCTTCCCCCAGGATGTCCAACAACCGGCGAGCCGTTCAAACACTTGCCGGGAGTCACGCTCTCCTCCCAATTGCGCCTTGCCATCCGGCCCGACGATCGGATTCCCCTGCTCATCTCGCTGCGGCACTCCGGCTTTCCGGAAGTATTTCTGGGCGAGAATATCGATTGCGAGCTGGGACCAGGGCTCGGGAATGTCGATGTTTTCCAACTTAAACACGGTCGATCCGTCGGGATTACGAATTTCCGACGAACGTTTCACAAATGGCAGGTTTTCATAGGGGCTCTGCCCGCGACGTGTAAATCGGCGTTCTATTCTCACGATTTTCCCTCCCCCAGTCTGAGTAATTGGTACGGGACTGCTTTCGGCCCCAAACAGGAACAGTCTGTCTTCAATATCAATATGGGATGTGCTTTGAGCGCCCTGGTTTTTGCTGCTTGGCTGATCAATCCACCAAGGGCTATCTACATATAGCGATCTGGATGAATTGTCAATACCAAATGTAGTGGTTCGGCTGGGGAAACTGAGGAAATGCTGTGGATAACCGCGAACGATTGGGAAACGCCAACTTTCTGGAATTTAGACCGACTTATCCACAGAACTATGGTCGAAACAACCTACATTACGCGGTCAAGAGATGCTTTTAGACAAGAATTAAAATACACGACGCCCGAGAGTCAGTACGGCTTCATCTACTCCCTCAATGGGAATGAATTGGTTGCCGATGCCGATAACCACGACCTTCGTACCCAGTACCGTTGTTTCAAACCGGCTGAGGATTCCCCAATTTTGACGCATGGTATGAGGACGCACCATGCTATTGAGCAACTCTTGGCTATGCCTTCGAAAGATACTTTTGACCACCGCTCCTTCCCGTTCGGGAGCGGATTGATCCATTCGATCTATCGCCTTGGTGAGTTCGCCTTGCACGAATCCCAGATATTGATCGGTGGTGGGATTCGTCAGTGCCAGGACCACACTCACAGCCAAGGCCGCCACAACCAGACTTAAGCGCAGGAGGCTCATATCAGGCCCCTTAGATTGATTACTGTTGAACCCCGTCGCAACAGGCCCCAGGGAGATCGAGACGCGCAAGCCCCTTTGACAAACAACTGCCGGATGATTAGCCTACGCTCGGCAAGTCTGTTGCGGCAACCACGCTGCTCATATCGTTTGTATGAGGAGGCTTACATGTTTGTCTGGAGCAAACGCCTTGTCGCAACCTTATTGGGACTATTTGTGCTCATGCTGGGAATCTTTCTTTTCGACGCATCTCCTGACAGCACGAGTGTCCTCAAGCTTCATACCACACGCTGGATGGCCCTCAACTATCTTGGCTTGATTGTGTGGATCTTTGTCTGGATGATCGATCAAGCCCGCATGCGAGGGAAAAATTTCTGGGTTTGGCTTATTCCCTTTGTCCTCGCGCCCCTTCCGACATTAATGCTGTTCGTCTTGTTCCTCCAGCGCCGCATACAGCCGTCATAGATCGTCTGAGCCTGCTCCCGCAGTCGCATCTCGACCGGCTTCATGACGCAACTTCGCGCGGAGGGCCCACACCAGCCAGATACCGGGTAGCGCGACCAGAAACGACCAGAAGAAAAACTGTGCCCAGCCGACCATTTCGACCAACTCGGCCGACGGACGACCGGAGAAGACTCGACCGAGCGCTTCCAGAGAAGACAGCAGTGCAAACTGGGTTGCGGTATAGCGATGGTCGCACAGCGACATGATCAGGGCGACAAACGCTACGGTGCCCATGCCACCAGTCACATTCTCGACAAGAATCGACGTCGTGAGCGCCGCGTAACTCTTGCCTATCCAGGCGAGCCACATAAATCCCAAGTTTGAGACCGCTTGCAAGATACCAAAAAACAGTAACGACCGGACCATCCCGAGCTTGGCCATTGCGATACCCCCGACCAATGCGCCAATGAGTGTGGCTCCGATCCCTAAACCCTTCACATACCCGACCTCGCTGACGGAGAAACCCATTCCTCCGATAAGAAACGCCGTTTGCAGCGACGCCGCAACGGCGTCTCCAACTTTATAGAGGACAATGAGGGCGAGGAGCCCGACTACCCCTGGACGCGCAAAGAATTCTTTCAGCGGTCCACCAATCGCTTCGGCCAGACTTGCCGGCACGGCACTTGGCTCTGACGGTTCCGGACTGACGAAAATAGTGATAATTCCTGCCGCCATTAATGCGGCAAGCAGCAAGTAGGTGTTTTGCCATCCAATATGATCGGCCAACACGAGGGCGCCAGCGCTTGCAAGCAACAGCGCACATCGATAGCCATTTACCCACAAAGCAGCCCCGAATCCCCGTTCAGGACGTAAGAGCACATCGGTCCGATAGGCGTCGAGGACAATGTCGAGCGACGCAGAGAGGAAGGCCACCACGAGAGCCAGGATCCCGAGTATTTCCGGACGCTGACCAGGGCCAGTCAACGCCATAGCTGCCAAGCCGATCGCGACACAGAACTGCATCACCAGCATCCATCCACGCCGACGTCCCAGCCAGGGAGGGACCACACGATCCATCAATGGGGCCCACAGGAATTTCAGGGTGTACGGGAGACCGACGAGCGTAAAGATGCCGATGGTCTTCAAGTCGAGCCCGACAACTGTCAACCATGCCTGGAGCGTCCCGGCTGTGAGAGCTAATGGCAACCCCGAGGCAAAGCCCAAGGGCAACATGATGCCGATGCGCCGGTTCACAAGAATTTGGAAAAACGATACTGTTTTCATCGAGCCGTTTCGGTAGGCATGAGGAAGTAGCATATCATCGGAATGGAGTGGTAGCTCAGGACATTCTCGAAATCTAATCTATCGAGAGGTAAGAGCGGCAGGTCAGAGAGACAGCGGAGAAGACCTCCAGATAGCGGCGTATCGAACCTCAGCAGGGTTGTCCATTAAAGGTGCAGGGCTTGTAGCGAGAAATATCAAACTCCACGTTTTCTTGGTACACCCGTTCGTTGCCGTTCACACCATCCTGCTCCGGATCGTTATACATGGTGTGATTCCACCAGTAGAACAAGGGGTACGCCTCCGTTTGGTACACCGGATTCCCGTAACTGCTCCGGGCATATTCCAGGACCAACCGGCCAGTGACGTAATCGACTTTCCCCGTACCATTGAGCGAATACAACATCAAGAAGAGCCGCGCCTCGTGATCGTAGTGCTCGTCAATCCTTGTCACGAGGTCAGGTTCCCGAGGAAGGACCTCCTTCGTCCACCCACCGGACACAGGAAGAAAGAGGAGGAGCGATACTATGAAGATGGACGCCCCCAACTGAGAAGGTGTCACGAGAGACTCACAATCAATCAATGGGCTCGGTGGGCCGGCAAACTCTACCATGGCTTTCTACGGCCTTCAACCGAGGGCAGCCAGCGGTGTGAAGATCGCGTGGGAGATCCTTGCTCCCATAGCAAGGATCTCCCTATAATGGCCAACTATCATGAAACGCGCCTCTCTTCACACACTTGGCTGCCGGCTGAACCAGGCAGAGACAGCCGTGCTCGCAGCTCGCTTGCAGCGCGATGGCTACCGTGTCGTCGAATTCGGCGAACCGACAGACTTGCTCGTCGTCAATACCTGCTCCGTGACAGAAGATGCAGAACGGACCTGCCGATATGTCATCCGGAAGACATTGAGACATTCTCCCGATGCCTTTGTGGCAGTGACCGGCTGTTATGCCCAGACCGGCGTTCATGAGCTGCGCACCATACCCGGAATAGATCTCATCGTCGGCAATCAATTCAAATGGGACTTGCCATCATTTCTTCCAGCCCCCCAAGACTTGAAGAAGCAGCCGAACCCGGAACTCTTCCATACCCGCACCATCGACCGAGAGGATTTCACCCTACCGGAGTATGGTGAACCAGACTCCACCAGAGCGCTGCTCAAGATCCAGGACGGTTGCAATGTGATGTGCAGTTTCTGTCTCATCCCCTTCGCCCGCGGGCATGAGCGAAGCCGCCTCCTGGATGACGTGATCCGAGAAGCCGAGATACTTGTGGCAGGAGGCTATCGAGAGATTGTGCTGACCGGCGTCAACATCGGGCAGTATCGCCAGGGTGAGACCGATCTAGTTGGGTTGATCGCACAATTGGAGGGAATTGAAGGACTCGAGCGGATAAGGATCTCGTCGATAGAGCCGACGACGATCACCAATGCCCTCATAGATCGGATGGCATCTTCATCGAAGCTGTGTCCCTATCTCCACATCCCCTTGCAGAGCGGAAACGACACTACCTTGTCAGCCATGAATCGCCCGTACAATGTCGAGGAGTTTACTCGTCTGATTCGCAGGGCCGTGGCAACGATTCCTCACCTCGGACTAGGAACCGATCTGATGGTCGGGTTTCCCGGGGAAACTGAAGAGGCATTCGAGCACACACTGGATCTCGTGCGAGAGCTTCCCTTCTCTTATTTCCATATCTTTACCTATTCACAACGGCCTGGCACCGCTGCCGCGAAGTTGCCCGATCAGGTGCCGATCGCAGTCGCTCGACAACGTGCAAAAATACTTGCCGAGCTGTCCCGCCTCAAACGCTTGGCCTTTGCAGAACGGTATATCGGATCCACCCTGTCCGTCCTCTTCGAGTCCGGAGTGACGGATGGCTTCAGGTTGGGGGTCACAGCAAACTTTTTGAAAGTGGGCGTCTCCTCAAACATCGACCTCACCAATCACCTAACCGATGTGCGCATTATAGGAGCATCGGACCGTTGGGCGCTGGGTCAGCTGACAGCCGAACATCAGCCTATGCGAGGAGTGCCGGTTCTATGACGACCAAATCTACAACGACTCATGTGCATCTTGAAACCTTTGGTTGTCAGATGAATGAGTATGACTCAGAGCTTGTTCGCTCGCTGATGAAGCAGGATGGATTTGTGTTTACCGACGAGCGAGAACGTGCCGACGTGATTCTGATGAACACCTGCGCAATTCGCGAAAATGCCCACAATAAGGTCTACAAACACTTATCAGAACTCAAGAAACTCAAGCGGCAACGTCCCTTGGTCGTGGGCGTCTTGGGTTGCATGGCGCAAAACCTGAAAGAGGAACTGACGGACATTCAGCCTCTGATCGACGTGCTTGCCGGTCCTGATGCCTATCGCCAGCTGCCAATGTTGATCCGCAACGCGATGCAATCACAAGAAGAGGGGTTGGATCAGAAGGGACTCGCAGTCGACCTTTCGGAATATGAAACCTATCACGATGTCATACCCGACCGAAACGATGGGGTCAACGCCTGGATCGCCGTCATGCGGGGCTGTGACAACTTCTGCAGCTTCTGTGTGGTCCCCTATACCCGCGGGCGTGAGCGCTCTCGCGACCCAGAGGGAATCGTTCAGGAGGCTCGCCGAATTGCCGAGCAGGGATTCAAACAAATCACCCTCCTTGGACAAAACGTCAACTCATACCGATTCGACAATTGGGATTTTGCACGATTGATCACGGCCGTCGCGGATGTACCGGGTATCGACCGGGTGAGGTTCACGTCCCCGCATCCCAAAGACTTTCCGCTTTCGTTGCTGGAAGCCGTCGTGTCCCACCCCAACATCTGCAAGCAAATTCATTTACCCCTGCAATCCGGCAGTGACCGCATGCTGGGCCTGATGAATCGAACCTATACCAGTAAAGAATATCGCAACTTGGTCGACCGTATCCGCAGTCTGCGGTCGGACATCGTCCTCAGCACCGATATCATTTGTGGATTCTGTGGCGAGAGCGATGCGGAATTTGCCGACACCTACCGGCTTGTCGAAGAAATACGGTTTCATTCGGCGTATATCTTCAAATACTCTGAGCGAAAAAATACCATCGCCGCGCGCAAGTTTTCGGACGATGTTTCCGAGCAGGTAAAGACCGAACGGGTCACGCAACTCTTCGACCTCCAGCGGGGTATTTCCTACGAGCGGAACCGGGAATATCTTAAGACGATCGTTCCCGTCCTGGTCGAAGGGGATGCCAAACGATCCTCCGCGCAAGGCATGGGAAAATCGGATGGCAATATCACCGTCATCTGGGACAAGCACGCGATAGCCTCGCAACCGGGAGACATGCTGTCCCTTGCCATCTACGATGCGTCGTCCACGACGTTGTATGCGGAACCTCCGCCGGTGAATTGAATCGTTGGTACCCGCCCTCCTTCCCCAGGAATCATTTCTGTCGAAAATACTTCCAAAACGAACAGTTCCGAACAAGATTCGTGTATGACTTTCTCGAAGCCCCACGACCCTCACGAAGTGATGTGCCGTTGCCATCCGCATGGTGATCCGCGACAGACCGGAAAACTTTTCTCAGCATCCATGAAGCAACTCAACATGGCATAGAAACTTATCGCAATATTATCATTCACTTATACTCAACACCCTCCCTGTTTATCCTTATCAACGCTTAGACAATCCACTCTGCATTTGAGTGTTCCATCTCCAGTTATTGCCCTAATACATTACCGAGGCTCTCTATCATAACTAGAGGCATAATCTTTGCTTTACGATAATTCGCCTACTATGGAACCGACAACCTCACTCACTTGGAGACGGGCATGATCAAGAATCAACAGGACAACGTGAAAGAAAAGGCGGATACCTCCATAAGCCTGGAAACCATCATTGCGATGGGACTTTTCGGATGGATTGCGCTGAGTATGGCGCTGATGGGCCTGGGAATCTGGTAATTCCCCTTGGCACATCAACGTTGCGTCTCACCCAGAATAATCACACCAACTGCTCCGAAAGAAGGAGTGTCGCGATGAAGAGCTGCCTCCCGCTAACAAATATGCAGCGTCCGTTCATGCAGGGCCTCGTTGGGATCGCCGCTTGCGCCCTCGTCATCACCGGTTGCGCAGGTGGGACAAAAATCGCCCAGAATTCAATGGGCAGCGTCTACTTGGAAGATGTGAGCGATTGGTCGTATGAAGCCAGTCATCCCGCCGTGATCGATCAACTAACCATCGCAAAGATCGTGAAAGGGTTATATCGCAATGACGACATGAGCGGATCTTCGAGAATGTCCGCTGGTGGCAGCACGCCGATGAGAATTTTCAGCGATGAGGATGCAGAATTTCTCTCCCCCCTGCTCGCCCAAGGTCTATCCAAGGCGAAACCCGAACAGCTTGTCGGATTCCGCGTATCCTCATCGGCAGGGTCAGGCGCTGAACCCACCACGGGCAGTATTTATGTGCAAAAAGGATCGATTTACGTGACCATTCAAAAAGGCGCCGAGCCGACGGGTTTCATGCCTGAATCGGCTGCACGCATCGAACCGGCTCAGGCCTATGTTGCCGGCGGTGCACGCGGTGTCACAACAATGATCATCGACTATCATGCACTGGCCAATGCCCCAATGCCCGCTACCATGCCGATGGCAAAATCCACGCCGATCATTCCAATTGCGCCGATAATGGTGGCGCCTGCTCCGGCGAAGATGGTGGCCGCCCCGGCGAAAGCTCCGGTAGTCTCCAGCAGCGCGGGAGAGGACGAGTTTTTAGCTCAAAAGCTCAGCGACGTGAAGGTAGCACAGGAGGTTCTGGCGAAGAAGGACTCCGAGATCAAAATGCTTCGCAAGGAATCGGAATGGATGAAGCGCGAATTGCGGGACCGCAACGAGGAAATCAAAGCGCTCAGGCTGACCAAGGTATCTGCTAAATCGACACCGAAAAAGAAATCGGCACAGGCATCTCGGACACGCTAGCTGCCTCAACTGACATTCAGTAATTCCGGCTGGAGCAAGACCACGTCACTGGACAAAGGCTGCCGGAAATTCATCCGGCAATAACAGGCATACGTCACATAGGTATCTTGTAGGCAGTACCGAGCCAACTCAATCCCTTGTCCCTTCTCCCACATCTCAGCCACCTGAGCACCGCTACCCGACTTGGTTTCGACGTTCAGTGCTCGCGCCAGCACGTCAAGTTTCACCCATCCACGCGTATCCCAATTACTCCAGATCGCCATAGTGTCGTACACCGGTTCCGTGCGGAACTTGGCGAGGTTGACGTCCAGGCTTGGCTTGACTTGATGGATGATCGATCGCTTCTTAATAAACGGCAGGTCGAAGCCCAGACCGTTATGAGTAATGAATAGCGACGGGCGGTTCTGGGCCAAACGGCTCCAGAATTGTCGCAGCAACTCCCGCTCATCCCCGCCATACCAGGCTATCGACCCACGCGGCTCGAGTTGGTCGGAGAATTCCAACAGGCCGATACAGACAATCTGGCTATACGTAGCGTCGAAGGCAGACTTTGCATACTGTTCATCCTCGACATGTCGTTGAGCTTCGGCAGCCCCGGCCGTAAACAAATCGTACCCCTCGCCTGCCGGCGCAGATCCGCTGCTTGATGGAAGCCTCCCCACCAGCCGCGCCCATTCTTCCCGAGGCGCTTGAATAGTCTCTATATCTAGGACGACCTTCATAGAGTCTGCTCTATACTCTGTTGCTGTAGGGCTTCTATGATCGGACGGTCCGCTGGAGGAAATTCAAAGTCGCCCAACTCGTGCGGCCAGACCCAACGAATTTCCGCGCAGTCGATGGCTGTGGCCTGCCCGGCTTCGATCCGGCAACGGAAGAAATGCAGTTCCACAGTTTTCTCTGGATACTCGTGCCGAATCATCTGAAAGGGTATCGGCACGTCGATACGGATACCCAGCTCCTCGAATAACTCCCGCCGTAAACATGCTTCCAATGTTTCACCCGGCTCGCACTTTCCACCTGGAAACTCCCAGAAACCTGCCAAGTGCACGCCCGGATTCCGCCGGGCGATCAAGTAGCGGCCCTCACGATAAACAAGACCGGCAGCGACTTCAACGACCTTCATGCCGCACCGTCGCTCTTCGCGACTTCTGCTCGAAGGGGTACGTCTTGCAAAGTGACTTCATTGGGCATTGCCGACAGGAAGGACTCCTTGCCGTGCAGCAGGTCGCCCCAAAATCCATGATCGCCTGATTGAAGTCATAGCCCTTCCCGCTCGGAATTAGGGCTTCCGACAATTGCCAGAGCCTCGCCTTTTGAGTCTTGGGATCGCCCTTTGCCATGAACACCCGATGAAGGACTCGAATGACATTCGTGTCCAGGATCGGCGCATCTTCGTTGAATGCGAACGACCGAATCGCACCGGCTGTGTAACGTCCAATTCCCTTGAACGACAGCAATTCATCCGCATCACTTGGAAGATGGCCTCCATATCGCTCCACTGTCTCACACGCGATACTATGTAATCGCTCCGGCCGAATGTTATAGCCTAACGGGTACCACGTCTTCTTTACATCCGAGACCGGGGCATCGGCCAACTCTTCAAAGCTTGGGTAGCGGTCTAGAAACTCGTGATACTTCGGAATCACCCGATCGACCTGAGTCTGTTGCAACATCACTTCAGAGACCAGAATGTGATAGGGGTCGGAGGTCTTTCGCCAAGGCAGATCACGGCCGTGTTTCTCGTACCACTTTAGCAACCGAATCTGAAAACGGCGTTTCTGTGAGGCGTCGAGGCCAGGGGACTTCTTCGATCTCTTCCTCTTACGCTGAGAGGATGTTCGTGAGTCAGAGATGGTGGGCATCGCAACGTAGTCCAATGGCGGCATTCTAGAAGCGCGTCCGCCGAAAATCAAATGGCGATCAGGCCGAATACGTGCTGTGGCCGATGCACCAACAGTTGCCGCAGAATCCGACACTCATCCGTCATAGTTGTCTGAACCTCCGAGCTTCCCCACCCTTCTGCTTAACTTGCACCACGGCCCACAGAGCGCTATCCGACTGACCATCACCTACGGCGCCCCCAACTTACAGGAGCTGCACTTCGAAAGATCTCTATTTCTTTGACAACTACCCATTCACCGACTAGCCTTTCCTGAGACGGAAGTAATGCCGGCGGGAGCCTCAACATCGAGGTCTCTTTAAGAAGCGGATAACATTTGAAGGTGCCGATATGAGGGAACAGAGGCAGCACATTCGCTACCAGGTGGAACTCCCTGCTGCATTCGCGGGTGACCATGCAGGGATAGGGATCGTCTATAACCTAGGAATAGGTGGTTGTAAGGTCGTGAGCGATCTTGCTGTACACAACGGCTCTCTCCTTGCCGTGCAGCTCCATATTCCAGATCAGACTCGTGCCATCACCATTCGAGCCGCCACAATTCGATGGAAACTGGACCTCGAGTTTGGGATAGAATTTCTTGAGATGCAGGAGCTGGAACGAGCGCGCCTGGAACAGTTTCTGGCAACCCAAGTGAACATCGCTGCATAGGAATCGCGCAAAACACAGCTATGGTCACCAGAAAGTATCCAAGATTTTCCGTGTCGCTCTCCAGCACCTTGGTACATAAGGATCAGTTCCACCATGCTGGGTCTGTACGAAACATTTCAGCCAAGGGATGCCGCGTAAACAGTAT
>DATENE010000062.1:0-7719 GCA_035275205.1 Nitrospiraceae bacterium | reverse complement strand
GGCGAAGTGGTGGCTGTGACACCACTCGTCAACGAACTGCATCGCCGTTATCCTGCGCATCGCCTGGTGGTCTCAACGGTAACCGAGACAGGGCGGGAAGCCGTGGAACAGCGGTTGGCCGGCGTGGCAGAGCACTGTTATGCGCCGCTCGATTTCCCCTGGGTCGTCACCCGGTTTATCGATCGGCTGCAACCCCGTCTCTATCTCTTCGTCGAGACCGAGCTCTGGCCGAATCTCTTGTGGCACCTGCGCCGCCGCGGAGTCCCGACCGTTCTCGTGAACGGCCGGCTTTCGACCAGGTCTTTTGCGCGGCAACAGTGGGCGCCGGTGCGAGCGTTCTATCGGATGACGTTACAGACGCTCAGCCTCTGTCTGATGCAGTCGGACCGTGATGTCGACCGTATCGTTGCGCTGGGGGCAGAGGTCTCGCGAGTCAGGCGAACAGGGAACATCAAGTTCGACCAGCCGGCACCGGCGGTTGCGGAGGGTGGAACGACCAGGGCTCATCTTGGGATTCAGGATACGGAACAGCTCTTTGTGGCAGGTAGTACCCATGCCGGTGAAGAAGAGACCCTTGTGGAATGCTATCGGGCGCTCGTGGCCCGTTGCCCCTCAGCGGTGTTACTGCTGGCTCCTCGGCACATTGAGCGGGCTGAATCGGTGGAGATGATGGTTCGGATGCGCGGGTTCTCCGTGCAGCGACGCAGTACCATCGGGCGGGCCGGCGTGGCGCGGCCTACCGGTCCTCGTGTGGTCGTGCTCGATTCTCGGGGCGAATTGGCAGGGATCTACCGGGAAGCGGTGGTGGCGTTCGTTGGCGGCACACTCGTTCCGATCGGTGGGCACAATTTGCTGGAGCCGGCTCAGTGGGCGAAGCCGGTATTGTTCGGTCGCTACACCGATCACTGTGCGGAGATTGCGGATCTCTTGATCCAGGCAGGAGGGGGATGTCGGGTTCTCCATGCGGAAGACCTCACGGGACAAGTCATGGCCCTCTTTACCGATGACAAAGAACGGGAGCGGATGGGCCGGTTGGCTCGTCAGGTCGTCGAACAGAATCAGGGAGCCGTGCAACGGACCCTGGAGGCCATCGATAGGTTACTGACGCCGCAGCAAGGCACCAGCGGGTCTCCTCTTGCCGGACGGTCGCGCCCTCTCATGGCTGAGAAAAGCGGTACTTACTCAGGTAGATAGGCTGAAGGCTGTTAGCCCGCATTATTCATGACGGTTCGTCGAGAAATCGCGCAGTCGCTAGGCGAGACAGGGGCGCGGAGCCGCGAGTCCGCCTGCCTGGGCGCGATCCCAGACGCGTCCGGGTGCGTCGCCACAGCGCTTGCGAGGTCGAGCGCCCTTTGCATGATCATGGCGCGAAGAGAGAATGCCGCATTGGATTCTGACCTCTGTTTTTGCGATTACAGCAGAAGCGTTTATGAATAATGCGGGCTAGGGGTCAATCATGCGTGATCACACACAACTTCGGCATCTGAGTCGGCGTATCGTAATCACTCAGGCAGATAGACTGAACGTTTCAGCCGTAAATCTTCAGCCTGAACACCTGAGTGGCTACGAAACGTGTTGAGTCCTGGGACAAAGGTCAACCGGTGGCTGATGTGGGCCGCAATCCCCTATGGGATAGTTGCGCGGCTTCGAGCATTCCTGTACTACTGGGGCTGGTTTGCTCAATGCCGATTACCGGTCCCTGTGCTGAGTGTCGGGAATCTTACGCTTGGGGGGACAGGGAAAACACCGGTCGTCATTATGCTGACCGATTGGCTTCTTGCACAGGGGAAGCGGGTGGCGATTCTCAGCCGAGGCTATCGACGAACAAGCACGGCCCAATATCTGTTGGTATCGAATGGTGAGCGGCTGCTGGTTGGCCCGAGCGAGGCAGGCGATGAGCCATTCATGATGGCGGAGCGTTGTCCCAAGGCGATCGTGGCGGTCGGCGCCGATCGCTATGAGCTCGGTGACTGGATCTTGAATCGATTTCCGATCGATTGTCTGGTGCTCGACGATGGATTTCAGCACCTGGGGCTCTATCGTGATGTGAATCTCTTGCTGGTCGACGCCACGGATGCGGATGGACTTGCAGCCATGGCCCCGGCCGGTCGGCTTCGGGAACCGCTTCAGGCAGCAGCGCGTGCGACCGCAATTGTCGTCACGAGAGCGGACGTACCGGCTCAGGTGACTGAGGTCTGTGGCAGGCTGAAGGCCAGGCTTGGTTTTATACCTGATCCGATTCAGGCGGTCTTCCGTCCGGAGAGTCTTGTGTCGGTGATGACCGGAGCGGTGCAGCCCCTCTCCTGGGCTAAAGGAAAGACCGCGCTGCTGTGCAGCGGCGTGGGTCATGCCGGATCGTTTCGTTCCCTCGTCGAACGGCTAGGGATCAAGATTTTAGACGAAGTGGTCCATCCAGATCACCATACCTATACGAGCCAGGATGTCGAAGGATTGAGTGCCAGAGCGGCTGAACTTCGTGTTGAACTGGTGGTGACGACGGAGAAAGACGCGTGCAAGTTGGCCCCGCTGCTCCAACTCACGGATAGTTGGTGGGCCGTCCGGCTGACCACGGATGTGATTGCGGGAGAAGATCGGTTACGGCGGTTGGTGCTCGGGATGGGAGACAAGGCGCGGTGATGAGCGAGCGGACGACGGTTCGAGGTTCTCGGAACTTCGAACCCAGAACGTCGCACGTCGAACTTGAATCGAGGTCTGTGAACAAAGAAGCCATCAAGAGAATTCTCGTTCGCGGACCCAACTGGCTTGGCGATGCCGTGATGTGCGAGCCTACACTCCGTGGATTGCGGAGTCTGTTTCCCGAGGCTCAGATTGCGCTGTTGGTCAAGCCGTATGTGGCCGAAGTGTTCGTGGGCCATCCGGCAGTGACGCGCGTCCTGACGTACGACTCGAAGGGGCGTCATGCGGGGCTCACCGGTAAATGGGCGCTGGCCGGTCAGCTGCGGCAGCAAGGCTTCGATCTGGCGGTCTTGTTTCAAAATGCGTTTGAGGCGGCCCTCCTGAGTTTTCTGGCCGGTGTGCCTCGGCGTTGTGGATACGCGATAGACGGACGAGGCCTGCTGTTATCCGATCCCATCGCGTTACCGGATCGCCACTCACCTCCCCACCTCGTCCGTTACTATTGGGATATCTTAAAGCCGCTGGGCCTCACAGGTGATCCCTCCGCACCGCGACTCGTCGTCTTTCCTGAGGAGGAACAGGCGATGGAGGAACGCTTCGTCAAGGGCGGCCTGCCCGCCTCCGATCTCGTTGTGGGGATCAATCCGGGCTCCACCGGCGGCAGGGCGAAACGCTGGCTGCCCGAACGATTTGCCGAGGCCGCCGACCGACTTTGTCGTACGATTCGCGAGTCCAGGGGGCAGCAAGTCAGTGTCGTCATTGTGGGAGGCAAGGAGGAAGAGGAATTGGGCCAAGAAATTGCCTCGCATCTATCGTCTCGATCTTTGGTCTTATCCGGGACCACGACGATCCGGGAACTGATGGCAGCATTGAAGCGGTGCGAAGTACTTCTGTCAAATGATAGCGGCCCCATGCATGTTGCAAACGCGTTGCAGGTGCCGGTCGTCTCGATCTTCGGGTCGACCGATTGGCGCAAAACAGCGCCGTTTGGGAATCCCGATGGCCTTGTGCGGCAGCCGGTCGATTGCGCTCCATGCATGTTGTTGGACTGTCCCATCGATCATCGGTGCATGACAAGGGTCACGGTTGATCAGGTGTATGAGTCGGCAACGAAGCAGTTGATTGGTCTCTCTGGTTCATCTCGTTCGAACCAAACAAACCAGACCGACCAAATAAACCAAATGAACCTGCTGGACGGTGTCACCGTGTTTCTGGATCGAGATGGAACATTGAATTACGATCCAGGCTATCTGAAAATTGCCGCTGATCTAAAGTTGTTGGCCGGGGTCGGGCCGGCCCTGGCGCGGTTGAAAAAGGCCGGAGCAAAACTCGTCGTCGTGACCAACCAATCCGGTGTCGGCCGCGGGCTGATGACCCTGAAGGATCTGGAAGCGGTCCATGCCCGGTTGCAAGGTCTGTTAGAACAGGAAGACGCGGCGCTGGATGCAATCTATTTCTGCCCGCATCATCCTGACGACGGCTGCCACTGTCGCAAACCGAATGTTGGAATGGTGGAACGGGCTGTGTCGGAGTTGCAACTGGATCTCCGGCGTTCCTATTTAATCGGCGATCATGCGCGCGACATACAATTGGCACATAGGGTTGGGGCCAAGGCAATTCTCCTCACACCGGCGCCGATGGACGCGCAGACGTTGGACAGGCTCAAGGTTGAACAGGCCATGCCGGATGCCCTGGCGAAATCTATGATTGAGGCAGTGGACTGGCTTCTGGCGGATGCGAAGATGCGTCCGCCGGTAACCGTGAATCGTTAACCGTTAATCGGTCACAATACGCGGCTGCGTGGTCCTACGATTCACGCGTAACGAATAACGATTAACGCTCATGCCGGACTATCGCCACATCTTGTTGATCAAACCGAGTTCATTGGGCGACATCGTCCATGCGATGCCTGCCTGTATGGCCATACACCGAGCCTATCCCACGGCTCAACTCACCTGGTTGGTCAAACGCGAATGGGCCGGCCTTGTCGAGCGCATCGACGGGGTGGATCGGGTGTGGCCGGTGGAATCGACGCTCAAAGGATGGCTCTCCGAAGTGTCCCCTCTTCGTGCTGCCGGTTTCGATCTCGCCGTGGATCTTCAAGGTCTCTTTCGGAGCGCCGCCATTGGGTGGCTCAGCGGGTCTCCCTTGCTTGTGGGATTTGCCAATGGGCGAGAAGGGAGTCCCTGGTTCTATTCGAGGCGCGTGCCGGTTCCACAAGTAGAGATGCACGCGGTCGATCGCTACCTGCTTGCGGCCAAGGCTGTGGGAGCAGCGGAGTCCGGTGCTCCGGAGTTCCGTTTCCGTGTCCCGCAGGCCGATTATGACGAGGTCGATCGCCTGTTGAGCCGGTCCGGCGTGAGGTCCGGCACGAGGTGGGTGGCGATGAACGTCTCTGCCCGATGGCCGACCAAACGGTGGCCTGCTACGGCGTTCGCCGAAGTCGCAGATCGGATGCAGCAAGAAGGCTATGGCGCGGTGGTGATGATCGGCGGCCCTGACGAACGAGCGGATGTCGCCGCAGTGAGCGGGATGATGAAAACCCCCGCCATCGATCTGGCCGGGGCCACGACGGTGGGGTTACTGCCGGCGCTCCTGAGCAAGGCATCGCTGCTGGTTACGAACGATTCAGGTCCGATGCATGTGGCGGCGGCGGTCGGCACACCGGTGGTGGCGCTGTTCGGGCCGACGAGTGTGGTTCGGACTGGTCCCTACGGGGTCGGCCATCGCGTGCTGGTCACCGACATTTCCTGTCGTCCCTGTCTGAGTCGGACCTGTAGAAACTCGGTTCAGTTGGAATGCCTTACGCGTATTAGTCATGAGCAGGTTGTTGCTGCGGCGCGAGACCAGTTGGCAGTTCATTCCGTGCATGAACACTCATGAAAATATTCATCTCTGAGTCCAGTACAGCCGTCGGCGGGCAGGAGCTTGCGGTGCTGCTCTACGCCGAGGGATTGATCAAGCGGGGGCATGAGCTCCAATTGATCCTTGAACCGGGAAGTCCCATCTGCGCGATGGCCTTGGCGAAGGGATTGCCGGTTCGCCAGGTCAGGATGAAGCGTTCCCAATATCCATCCGCGATCCGTACATTCAGGCGCATGCTCGTGTCGGAGCAGCCGGCCATTCTTCAAGTCAACAGCTCGCGGGACAGTTGGATTGGAAGCATTGCCGCCAAGCTCGTGAGCGTGAGACCCAAACTCATTCGTATCCGCCACATCTCCACCCCGCTGAACAAGAATCTGACGACGCGCCTCCTCTATCGCTGGTTGGTCGATATGGTGGTCGTGACGGGAGGAGAGCGGACCAGGCGGGGGCTCATCGATCGAGACGGGCTGGCCGCTGATCGGGTCGCCGCTTTTCCGATCGGGCTCGATGTGGCGTACTTCCATCCTGCTCCGGCTGATCCCGATCTCCGGCTGGAGTTAGGTCTGCCGAGTAAGCAGCTTCTGGTCGGTCTAATTTCATACCTGCGAACATACAAAGGGCATGAGTATTTTATTGAAGCAGCCAGGCAGATTGTGGCGAAGCGCGACGATGTGACATTTATCATTGTAGGGGAAGGCCCGGAAGAGCAGCCGATCCGCAGGCACATTGAGCAGCTCGGCTTGACCTCACGGATCAGAATGCTGGGTTTCCGCGACGATCTGTTGAACGTGTTTCGCTCGCTGGACGTCTTTGGCATCCCCTCAGTGGAAGGGGATACCATCCCCCAAGTGCTCATGCAGGCGTTGGCGATGGGATTACCGGTCGTATCAACCACAGTCGGTTCGATCCCTGACGTCGTCATCGAGGGGGAGACCGGGTTTGTGGTTCCCCCGCGCGATGCACCGGCGCTTGCCGATCGAACGCAAGTCTTACTGGCTGACGCCTCGCTTCGAGCCCGTATGGGAGCGAAGGGGAGGGCATTGGTCGAGCAATCATATTCGATCGACAAGATGCTGGATCGAATGGAAACAGTGTATCGCGGATTGGCGCCTGCCCGGCAGTCCTAGCATGACGAAGCTTTCGATCTATGTCATCGCCTACAACGACGAGCCCAACATGCGGGCTTGTCTGGAGTCTGTGGCGGGCTGGGGCGATGAGTTGATCGTCGTGGATTCCCACAGTACGGACCGGACGGCCTCCATCGCCCGCGAATTTACCGAGAAGGTCTATCAGATAGACTTTCTCGGATTTGGAAAGCTGCGCAACGAGGCGGTTGCACTCACGACCCATGACTGGGTGTTCAGCCTGGATAGCGATGAGAGGATGACGCCCGAGTTGCGGGAAGAGATTCGACTGTTGCTCGACAGAGGACCGGAAGCAGATGCCTACTTCGTTCCGAGAAAGAACTACTTTTTAGGCCGGTGGATCGAACATTGCGGATGGTTTCCCGATTATCGGCAGCCGCAGTTGTTTCGAAAGGGCCGGTTTCGTTATCGAGACGAAATCGTCCATGAAAGTTTCGATTGCGATGGACCGGTCGCGTATCTCAAGGGCCTCGTGCTGCAATACCCCTTTCGAGACATCGATCACTATGTGATGAAGCAGGATCGCTATTCGGATTTGATGGCCGGTCGCATCGCGGAGCAGGGCCGGCGGTTCGCTGCCCATCAACTGATCACTCATCCACTCGCGACGTTTCTGAAAATGTATGTGCAGCGAGCCGGCTTCCTCGATGCCATGCCCGGCTTGATTCTTTCAGGACTCTATGCCTATTACACCTTCATCAAGTACGCGAAGCTCTGGGAGATCTCGAAGGACAAAGGGTCTGACTAGTCTGTCTAGTCTGTCTGGTCTATCTGGTCAAGAGGTCTGTCCGGTCTATCTCGTCGAGACCAGACAGACGAGACAGACCGAATAGACCAATATAACTATGAAAGTCAGTGGATTTACATTCGTGCGGAACATGGTGAAGTACGACTATCCGGTCGTGGAATCGGTCCGCTCCATATTGCCGGCGGTCGATGAGTTCATCGTGAACGTCGGACGGTGCGACGACGGGACGCTTGAGTTGATACGCTCGATCGGCGATCCGAAGATCAAGATCGTGGAGTCGGTCTGGGACGAGACGCTGCGAAAGGACGGACTGATCTATGCCCA
>DATENE010000061.1:0-9008 GCA_035275205.1 Nitrospiraceae bacterium | reverse complement strand
CAGCGATTGGTTTACCCGCTTGACGTCTGCGGCGGCGCTTGAGGCCATCGGCGACGACCGGGGCCGCGAAGCCATCAAGCCGTTGATGAAGGATCCGGATCAGGTGGTACGGATGCGGGTGGAGAGGATTCTCGCGAAGTGGAAGAAACAGCCCGCCGCCACCTAGCAGGATGCTGAAAAAGCCCGCCAGCTTCGTTCTCGACTCATCGAAATCCTCAACGTACCCTCCGAGGGTACGCCTCCGGTTTCGATTCGCCTGCGGCCTTGCTGGACGGCCTTTTTGAGCATCCTGTAACAGAAGCCGGGAAAGGTAAGATGTGAAAGGGGAACTGCCGGGGGATCTTCTTCCGTAACATTTTACGTTTCACTTTCCACGTTTCACGGTTCGCTTACTTATTCAGCTGGCGGTCGACTTCCTTCTGAATTTCGTCGAGCTTCTTGATCGACACCGGTTTCCCCATCGACAACTCGATGCGGACTTCCCGAAGCGTTCCGGTCAGGGCCCGCATGGCGAGGGTCGACTCATCTTGTTTTGCGCCCTTCGTGGCATTCTCCAGCGTCTCGGCCGCCTCGCTTAATTGCTTGGCGGCTTCCCCATAGTTTTTATCGAACAGTTCTGATTTCGCTTGCACCACCCGTGACTTGGTGTCGATTAGTGCCTGCCGTCTGCGGAGGTCTCTCTCGATTCCCATCGTGGTGTCGAGGATGTTGCGCGACGTGTCTTTGACCGAATGTTGGAGATCTGAGACCGTTTGCTGCAGCGTGCCGACTGGACGTTGGCCAAAATAAAACCCGAGACCGAACGACGCGGCGGTCAAGACGAGAACGGTGATAAATTTCCACATGACTCTACCCTTTCAGCGGACGGGCTGCGGGAATCGTTGTGGGCCGTCGTAGTTGTTGGAGCAGACTTCCTGCCGCAGCAAGACGAACGACGGCATCTGAGTCTTCTAAGGCTTTTTTGAGCAACGGTGTCACCGGGGCACCGCTCATGCCCAGAGCTTTCGCCGCCGAGAGACGCGGTTGTGGTTGCTGGTCCTGTAGGAGTGTCTGTAGGATTTCCACTGCGTGCTTGTCGGAGGTAGCCGTCAGTGCATGGGCAGTCGCTGCCCGGATAGCAGGGTCCGGGTGTTTTGCCAGATCCGCGGCGAGCAAGACAGCCGATGTGTCTCCCAGTCGAAGCAGCCCCTCCACTACGCTAGCCCGCACCTGCACATTCGCATCACGCGTGAGAGCCCGTAATAACGGGGTACTTTCGCGAACCCCGAGCCGCCCAAGACTCGTGGCTGCAACCGCGCGCACGCGCGCGTGTTCATCCCCTAAGGCATGGGTGAGTGGCGCGACGCCACCAACTTGTCCAAAGTCTCCTAATGCACCGGCGGCGAATGCGCGAACCGGCGGCTCAGGATCGTACACGGCCTGGCTTAGAACCGCCAGGCTCGATGGGCGCTTCAGCTTCCCCAATACTCCCAAGGCCGCCATGCGGACATCGGGGTCCGGAAGCGTCGCTGCCCCGGTGATGTCGGTCAGCATATCCAATTTGCCGAGTCTGTACAGCGCGGCGTAGGCGAATACGGCTTCAGGTCCGTCATCCGTTCGTGCGACTTCGATGAGGTAGGGCTTGATGTCGGTGACGTTGGCCTCGCTGAGCGCGTTCATTGCGGCAATGCGCACGGCCGGCATCGCGTCGTTCAAGGCTCGTCGCAAAGGGCCGGACTTTCCTGCAAGTCCGGCTTTACCGATCGCGTCCGCAGCGCGAGCCCGCACCAAAACGGATGCATCGAGCAGTCCGTCTTCCAGAACAGCCTGAGTTTCTGCGAGGCCGAGCTCAGCCAGGATCGTGTAGGCCGTGATCCGTACATGCTCTTGCGTGTCGCGAACATGACTGGTCAGAAAGCTGAGCGCCAAGGGTCGTAAGAGGGTTGGGTCGTCCGGTTGCTCTGCAGGGACAAGCCGTTGATAGAGCGTGAGGGCTTCTTCTGGTCGCCCAAGCTTGAGGGAGCTCTGGAAGGCTAGACGGAGGAGCGGTTTCGACGCGGTGGTCTCGGGGGGAAGCGAGTACCAGATCTTCAGGACCTGGTCGTATTCGGCGTGGTTGAATGCGTTCGTGGCCTCACGTTCGAGCGCGGCGTCGGTCGGCGACGTCGCCGTGGCTGCTTCCGCTACGGGTGGGCTTAGGACGATCGCTCCGAGGATGAGCAGCAGGGGCATCCGCAGACGTCCCCTACCGAAACCTTTCACGTTTAACGATTCACGTTTCACGGCCCCGTTACCATGTCGCAGGTGCGAGAACCATGGCGGGCGCATACATTGTATCGACGTATTCTTTGACCATTCGTTTGGTGCAGAAGCGAGGGGCATTGGTCCGAAGACTTTCCTTCATGAGCTGCGACCAGCCACGGGGTATTCCGTCCAGGTCTCGTTGATAGTAGAGGGGAATGGCTTCTTGTTCCAGTATACGGTAGAGCTGTTGTACGTCATGCTCGTCCTGGGCCTGAATGTCCTGGTTTCCGACCAAGGGTTCAATGCCCCATCCATTGGCTCCGTTGTAGCCTTCCTTCCACCATCCATCAAGGACGCTGAGGTTTATGACGCCGTTGAGCGCGGCTTTTTGCCCGCTCGTTCCGCTCGCCTCCAAGGGAAACCGCGGGGTGTTGAGCCATATGTCGACCCCTTGAACAAGGAACTTCGCCATGTGCATATCATAGTTTTCCAGGAACGCGATGTGGCCGCCTAGCTTATGGTCGTTGCAAAAGCTCAGCACTTCATGAATGAAATAACGGCCAGGTTCATCGGCCGGGTGGGCCTTGCCCGCAAAGATCAATTGGACGGGGCGCCACTGGTTATGGAGTAGTCGTTTCAGCCGCTCGAGGTCGCGGAACAACAGGGTCGCCCGCTTGTAGGTGGCAAAGCGCCTGGCGAAGCCGATGGTGAGTGCTTCGGGATCGAGCAGCGTGCCGCGCGTTAAGACCTGCGAAGCTTGGAGCTCCCCCTGTATCCAGCCGCTCCTGGCGCGTTCCCGGATGAAGCTCATGAGCTTGCGCTTCATGGTTTGGCGTACGGCCCAGAGTTCCTGGTCGGGAATATCCAGGACTCGTTGCCACATCGCCGTGTCGTCGCATTTTTCCGTCCATTCCGGGCCGAGATACTTTCCATACAGTTGGTTGAGTTCCGGCGCGATCCAGGTTGGCGCATGGATGCCGTTGGTCACGCTGCGGATCGGGACTTGCTCGATCGGTAGGCCGGGCCACAAATGGCGCCACATCTCTCGCGAGACCTGCCCATGTTCACGGCTGACCCCGTTCACATGGGCCGCCAGCCGGATGGCGAGTGCCGTCATGTTGAAGCCTTGCCCCTGGGATTCCGGGGTATCCCCCAGGCGGAGGAAGTCTTCCCGCGAGAGGCCCAACTGCCCCCAGTAACCGGCAAAATATCGGTCCATCAAATGATGGGGGAATACGTCGTGACCAGCCGGCACGGGTGTATGGGTGGTAAACACCGTGCTTTGGCGTACCGTCTCAGAGGCGTCCGCGTGAGTCGATCCCTTCTGGACCAATTCGCGAACGCGTTCCAACGTGAGGAAGGCAGAGTGTCCCTCATTGGCATGCCAGACCGTCGGTGCGATGCCCAATGCGCGAAGCATGCGGACACCGCCGATACCCAAGAGGAACTCTTGACAGAGGCGCATCTCTTGATCGCCACCATATAATCGAGCTGAAAGAGCCCGATTCTCAGGACTGTTCTCGGGGACATCTGTATCGATGAGGTAGAGGGTCACCCGTCCGACGAGCACTTTCCAAACCGCTGCAGCCACGACCCGACTGCCGATCTCGACGGTAATTCTGCAGGCATCCCCTGATGGAGTGAGGGCGGGATGGATCGGCGATTCTGCTTGGTTGAACGGGGCGTAGGCCGCTTCCTGCCACCCCTCCGATGTGATCCGTTGCCGAAAGTATCCCTGCGGGTACATGAATCCCACTCCCACCAGAGGCACACCGAGATCGCTGGCCTCCTTGCAATGGTCTCCGGCAAGAATGCCCAGACCACCGCTGTAGATAGGAATAGATCTATGCAAGCCAAACTCCGCGGAGAAGTAGGCGATGGTGGGAGCTTTCAAATCGCCGTGCTGTGCGCGAAACCAACTGTGTCCGTTCTGACGATACTCGTCGAATGTCTTGAGGGCGGCAGAATACAAACGCATATACGAGGGATCTTCGGCGAGATGCATGAGTCGGTCAGGCCTGACATCGGCCAATAATTTGACGGGATTGTGTTTGGTCAGCACCCACAGGGTTGGATCAATGTGTTCAAAGAGCCGACGGGTTTCCGGGGTCCAGCTCCACCAAATATTCTGCGCCAATTCCTTCAGACGTGAGAGGCCGGAAGGAATCGCCTGTGATGACGTGTCTGTGGTCTGGGGAATATCCATTTCATTCCTTGATATTGGTATCGAAGTGGGTGTGATGGGAGAACTGGTTGGTTGCGGACATACTCCGTATATACGCCAACGCTTCAATCAAAAGTACGAAAACGCACCCCGCAGGATGCTCAAAAAGACCGTTCAGCAAGGCCGCAGGCGAATCGAACCCGGAGGCGTACCCTCGGAGGGTACGTTGAGGATTTCGATGAGCCGAGAACGATGCTGGCGGACTTTTTCAGCATCCTGCTGTTCACGCGTGACCGGCTTTGTGCCAAGACGTCCACTCGTCGGAGAATGCCACGGAGGCATACCGTTCGCCAAGGATTTTTGCAACTCGGTTCATCAGTTTGTTGAGTTGTTGCACATCCTCCGGGGGAAGATCTTGTCGGAATCGAGGGTGCAGCCCCCACCGAGTTTCCACTTCTTCTTCGGCGACAGTCGCCATCACGCTCACCAGCTTGATTTCGGTCCCCGTCGGACCTTGGGACTCAGGTGTCCTGATGGGAGGAGGTGGTGCAGCCGTTGTATCAGTCGCGTGGGTGCCGGCATTGACCGCGGCGGCTGGCGGCACGTCTCCGGCCAAGATTGCCTTGATGGCCGGAATCACGGCGCTCGCGCAGACCGTTGCGGCGGAGGATACTTGCGCGTTTCCTGCGATGCCCATTGCGTCGGCGACCCGTCCGCCAAAGTCTTTGAACATCTCGTCTTTCACGGAATTGTTTTCGGTGACGAGGAACCGGTACCGCTCATACGTCTGTCGACTTTCCGCGACCGCTGCACCGACGGTGAGGATGATTTCCGTTTGGTCGGAGCCGGAACCGAATGCCGGTTCGAGCGCGTTCTTCAACTGTAGTGCGACGGCGTCTTCGAGACCGTCCATAAATTGAGGCTGTTCTTTGATCGGAAGGTACAGCGCGGAGAGCCGGTCGGTAAGATTGAACATGACCTTGAGAAATTCAAGGTAGACGCCCCATTCGTCGTGCCGTTTCAACTTCAAGGCCCGCTCCGGGGCGTTCCGCTTCATGACGGTCACGGACTCGCCCGCGACGGCCAGTATGAGTTCGGCAAGCTGGCGAAGTTGCGATTGGTGTTCTTGGTTAGCCGTTGCCATAGGGTCTCCTCTTGAGTGGCGAGATTATAACGGAGACACGTTCGGCGATCAAAGTGCTTGTTTGCGCAATTGCTTGTCGGTCCGGTATCTGACGAGTACGATTATCAGGGACAGCGTGGGATATGTTGAATGGGCACTGTTTAATCAAAGGCTGGAGAGATAACAATGAGGAAATTTAGATGCAGTTGGTTATTTGTTGTAGGATCGCTGGCGGTAGTGGGGCTATTCGGCTGTAACCAGGAGACGCCGATAGAGAAGACGAAAGCTGCCGCTGCATCCGGCAATGCAGCAACGCAGGCAGCAGGGCAGGCCGCGGTAGATGCGATACAGACTCCCCTGGATAAAGCCCGTCAGGTGGAAAGCACATTGGAGAAATCGGCTGAGGATACAGCCGCTAAGATCAAGAAGTATACGCAGTAGAGCGCATCGTTACGCAGGAAGATGAAGAAGGGAACGGAGCTTTTCTCGATCTATATCTGCTGCCGCGCTTGTATAGATTCTTTGAACTGCTAGGCTTTACGGCCATAGCTCATGTCCTCACCTCGACATCCATCCGACATATGTCGCGTCGGCGATGATGCAGACATCGTGCGCACACTTTTCGGGACTCTGCACCTACGAGTGAATTAGCAAGAGACTCCGCTAGCGAGGCATTGGGCGGAATCTTCGAGGACACAGCGGCATTCATGATCCGCGCCTTCTGAGCCTGGCTGTGCTTTGAAAGGGCGGCGGCGAGTATGTTATACAGCGCTTCCCCAAAATGATCGAACGGCTCATTAGTTCTTTCACGCATTTCTATGGAACGAGACACGAAAACCTATGTGCTGAAACGGTTTGACGACGAGGCCGTGCCGCGCAAGCTTTCCATCGACTATCGCGCCGCATTGAATACTCAGCAACTGGCGGCGGTGACGGCAGGGGAAGGCCCTTCGCTGGTGATTGCCGGCGCCGGCAGCGGCAAGACGCGGACGTTGGTCTATCGGGTGGCCTATCTGATCGATTCCGGCGTCGATCCATCGAACATTTTGCTGCTCACATTTACGCGCAAGTCGGCGCAGGAGATGCTGGAGCGCGTCGGTGAGTTGATTGGTGCGAGGAGCCAGCGGGTCTGTGGCGGCACGTTCCATTCCGTCGCAAATCTCTTACTGCGACGCTATGGCCGGTCGATTGGGGTGGAGCCTGGGTTTACGATTCTGGATCGAGGCGATGCGGAAGATCTCATCGCGCTGACGCGGGCGCAGCTGGGGCTCAATGAAAAGGATAAGCGTTTTCCCCGCAAGGGGACGATCATGGAGATGCTGAGCAAGTGTGAGAACACGCTCCGCAGTCTCGACGAGATCGTCATCGACGAGTTCGGTCATTTTGCTGACCATCTAGAGGATTTGGAACGGTTACAGAAGGCCTATCAAGCAGCCAAGCGTCAGAAGCAGCTTCTCGACTACGACGACTTGCTGGTGATGCTGCGGCAATTGCTGTTGCTGGATGAGTCGGCCCGCACGACGATTTCCCGTCAGTATCGCTACATTCTCGTGGATGAGTATCAAGATACAAACCGGCTGCAAGCTGAAGTGATTCGTCAGTTGGCGACGTTGCACAACAACGTGATGGTCGTCGGGGACGACAGTCAATCGATTTACGGGTTTCGCGGCGCGACGTTCAAAAACATCATGGAGTTTCCGGCGCTTTTCCCAGGCGCCACGATGTACAAACTGGAAGAAAACTATCGCAGCACGCAGCCGATCCTGAATTTGGCGAACTGCATTATCGATGAGGCGGCGGAGAAATATACGAAACGTCTCTTTACCAGAAAGATCGACGGCCCGCTCCCGGCTCTGGTGAAAGCGGCCGATGAAAATACTCAGTCGCGGTTCATTGCGCAGAAAATACTCGAGCTTCGTGAGGAAGGTATACCGCTGAGCGAGGTGGCGGTGTTGTTTCGGTCGAGTTTCCATTCATTCGATCTGGAAGTCAAACTCTCGCAGAAAGGGTTGCCCTTCATCAAACGCGGGGGCGTGAAGTTTATCGAGACGGCGCACGTGAAAGATTTGCTTGCCCATGTACGGGTGATGGCGAACCCGCTTGATACGGTCAGTTGGCATCGTGTGCTGATGTTGGTGGAGGGTGTAGGACCGAAGAAGGCGCAGGATCTCTTGGCGGTATTGGTCAAGTCGGACAAGCCCGTTCAGGCCTTGCGTGAGGTGACCGGGCGTTCTAGCGTAGGGCTCAAAAACCTGGCGAATACGCTGGAGAGTCTTTCCGGAGCAGAGGACCGGCGATCTGAACAGCTGATCAGCCACGTGTATGAATACTATCTGCCGATTCTGAAGGAGCAGTACGATGACTATCCCAAGCGCATACGAGATCTGGATCACCTCCAGACCATTGCCGAAGGGTATCCTGCCGTCGATGAATTTCTAGCAGACCTAGCGCTGGAACCGCCGGATAGCAGCGCCGTAGGCGTGGATGCGCCGGATCGTGATGACGAACGGCTGGTGTTGTCGACGATTCATTCGGCGAAAGGGTTGGAGTGGCAATGTGTATTTGTGATTTGGGTACTGGATGGCAGGTTCCCGTCCGTCTATTCGTTTGCCGCGGATGAGGAATTGGAAGAGGAGCGGCGGCTGTTCTACGTGGCTGTGACGAGAGCGAAGCGGCATCTATTTCTGACCTACCCGATCAATGTGTTTGATAAGGGAAGCGGTATGCTCCTGTCAGATCCCTCCCGTTTTCTGGATCCAGTCACGCCGGCGCTGCTGGATCAGCCGGTTCTGGTGGAAGAAGGTGGACGACCTGATTGGTATCCTCGCGATGAGTATTCATTGTGACCAAGGTCTCTTGAGCTAACTCTCCCGACATCGAAGCGGATCATGTTCATGACGCCTGCGTTGCGCAGAGTGATTGCGATAGGCTTCCTTGTGGGCGGCTTGCTCCTCGCGCCGAATCTCGGGATGCCGGAGGAGCCGCTACGGCCGACCGAGCGAGTCTGGCGTCAGTTGCTCGGTGAGGCTCACGCGCTGGGTCTTCCGACGAAGTTTCTCAAAGTGATCCCACCGAGCTTCGTTCAGTTTGAGTTTGACGATCTGCACAGCTATGCCGCCGAGTACCATCTTGGAGAACATCGGCTCGTGCTCAATCGGGCATTGTCCTTTAATGGAGCTGGAGCGACATTGCGTCCGCTCAGGCGACTCACCCATGCGGAGATCGAAACGCTCTATCATGAACTGTTCCATGCCTATATCGACTACTTGGTGACGGCGGCTGAGAAGGCCCCTGAAATTCCGTCGGACCCCGTACTTGCGTTTGCGAGGATGCAGCAGGAGTGTCACTATGGCGCCGTGTTGATTAATCCGGTCGTGCAGAGGAAGGGCGAAACTGAGGAACGATTTCTGACCGAACGTGAATCTTGGGAAGCGCTCAACGAAACATGGGCAGTATTTGTTGGATGGGTGGTGTGGAATCATTTGGAATTGACCGGCA
>DATENE010000060.1:0-8412 GCA_035275205.1 Nitrospiraceae bacterium | reverse complement strand
GAATTCGATCCCTTGCCCGATACGATTCGGCCCGCCGCCGAGGATGATCACTTTCTTTCGGTCTGTCGGACGAGCCTCACATTCGCTTCCGTACGTCGAATAGAGATACGGGGTATGGGCTTCGAACTCTGCGGCGCAGGTATCGACCCGTTTGTAGGTCACCCCTCTTTTCCCTTGGCCGGCCTTGGTCCGCTGTTTTCTGATCGAGGCCGCAGTGATACCGATGAGCTGCGCAATACGATCATCTGAAAAACCAAGTTCCTTGGCCTCCCACAGGAGCGATTCCTCAAGCACAGCTGGTTTCTTTCCCGCCCGGCCGACCAACAGAGCTTCAAATTGCATCAACTCCCGGATCTGCTCCAAAAACCAGGGGTCGATCTTCGTGAGAGCAAACAGGTCGTCATTGGACAAGCCGAGACGCATGCCATCCGCTACGTGCCATAGCCGCTCGGCAATCGGGTTCCGCAGATGTTGGCGTATCCGTTCCAGCACTGATGGCCGATCGAACCCTTCAGGAATGCCGCGATCCAACCCCTCCCGCGAAGAAAACCCGTTCATGTTCAATTCCATCGAACGGATCGCCTTCTGCAAGGACTCTTTAAAGGTCCGCCCGATCGCCATGACTTCGCCTACCGACTTCATCTGCGTCGTCAGGGTGGGATCGGCCCCTCGAAACTTCTGAAAGGCAAAGCGAGGAATCTTCACCACCACATAATCGATCGTGGGTTCGAACGAGGCTTTTGTCACACCGGTAATGTCGTTGGTGATTTCATCCAAGGTGTAGCCCACGGCAAGCTTGGCGGCAATCTTGGCGATGGGAAATCCCGTCGCTTTCGAGGCGAGTGCGGAACTTCTCGACACACGCGGGTTCATTTCAATGACCACCATGTCGCCGTTCTTGGGATCCACGCCGAACTGGACATTCGATCCGCCGGTATCGACGCCGATCTCACGCATGATCCGAACGGCGGCATCCCGCATGCGCTGGTACTCTTTGTCCGAGAGCGTCATGGCCGGCGCGATCGTGATGCTGTCGCCCGTGTGCACCCCCATCGGGTCAAGATTTTCGATCGGGCAGACAATGACGACGTTGTCTTTGAGATCCCGCATCACCTCAAGTTCGTATTCTTTCCACCCGATCACGGATTCCTCAATCAAGAGCTGACCGACGGGACTCATGGCGAGGCCCCACTCGACAATCTTCTCGAACTCTTCCCGGTTATACGCGATGTTTCCACCGGTCCCGCCCATGGTGAACGACGGTCGAACGATTGCCGGAAATCCGATCTGTTCGAGAATTTTGATGGCGTCTTCACGATTGTGCGCCGTGCCGCTGGCCGGAACTCGCAACCCGATTCGTTGCATCGCCTGCTTGAAGGCTTCGCGATCCTCGGCCTTATGAATCGCCTCGGCCGATGCGCCGATCAACTTGACACCGTATTTTTCGAGCGTCCCGCGCTTGACCAACCCCATCGTCGTATTCAGCGCGGTCTGCCCTCCCATCGTCGGAAGCAGGGCGTCGGGCCGTTCGCGCTCGATCACTTTCTCGACGACTTCGACCGTAATCGGCTCCACATAGGTCCGATCCGCCAACTCAGGATCGGTCATGATTGTCGCCGGGTTACTGTTGATGAGAATGACCCGGTAGCCTTCTTCCTTGAGAGCTTTACAGGCTTGTGTACCGGAGTAGTCGAACTCGCAGGCCTGCCCGATCACAATCGGACCGGACCCGATCAACAGAATGGATTGGATATCTGTCCGCTTTGGCACGGAAACCTCGTTTCAGGATCAGCTAGCTAGTTTCTGGCATCGGCCCGATCGGAGGCCGATACGGCGCGGGCACGGGTGGAGTGACCCCGCCCCCTGACCTGCGATAATGCTGGAGCGCCTCGGGCAGCCAGGCCTCGATTTGATTGATACGAGTCAAATCAGACGGATGAGTGGAAAGAAATTCAGGTATCGCCTGCTGCGACCGAAAACAGAGCTTCCCGATCATCATCCGCGGACAACCGCTCATGCGCTCCCAAAACGGCACGGCTTCACGCGGGTCGTACCCGGCCTGCGCCATCAGTCGAAGTCCGATGTAGTCGGCTTCAGATTCTTGTTTCCGATTGAAGGGCAATGACACGTTGACTCCATAGGCTCCCAACAGGCCCTGGATGGCGCCGGCATTGGCGTTTCCTGATGCCGCCGCGCCCAATGCGCCCAATTGCGCAATTTGATCCAAAATACTCCGGCTCATCCGCTCCACTCCATGGCGCTGCAACGCATGGGCGACCTCATGCCCCATCACCGTCGCCAGTCCGGCATCGTCTTTCGTATGCTTGAGAATCCCGGTGAAGATGGCGACCTTCCCGCCTGGGAGTGCGAACGCATTGACCATCTTGTCGTCTTGAATGACCGCGAACTCCCACTGGTAATCCGGCTTGTTGGCGGCTTCGGCGATGTTTCGCCCCACGCGGTGCACCAACTCATTCACGTCCGCATTGTCACTGAGCGGCGCAGACCGTAAGACCTGACGGTATGCGCTCACTCCAAATTCCAGCTCCTTCTCTTCGGAGAAAAAAATCACCTGATCGCGCGCCGTGCCCGGTGCCCGGTAACAGCCGCTCAGGCTCCCGAACAGACTCATGGCCGCACCGGCCCCAAGGGCTGCGCAAAGGCTCATCGCCCCATGCGCGCCGAGCGCCAGCATCGCGCGGCGTCCGATCGGCGTCGCCAGGACCTTGCGGATTGTGCGGTCTGACGATTGGCGCATCATAGAATGGCTTCATGGAACAAATCGAGGCTTCACACACTGCCGGTCACGGCATCCAGAGATACATGAACTGCGGCGTTCCACCCCGCACCATCGACATTAAGTCCAGGTTGGCTAACCCGGTGAGGCCTGAACCTCCTCCGAACAGGCGCGAATAGATATTATTTTGATATTCTCCTCGCCGCCCATAGGTCACGATCCGCGCTTCTGTGAGACCTGCTTTCTTCTTGGCCAGTTCGATCGCGTCATCGAGATAGCCAATCTCGTCAATTAAACCTGCTGCCTTGGCCTGATCTCCGGAATAAATCCGTCCATCGGCCAGCTTCTTGATTTGCTCAGCCGACAAATTGGGACGCCCCTCCTGCACGACCGCCAGGAATCGGTGATAGAACGAGTCGATCACGCTTTGAAAGATTCCCCTCTCCTCGGCTGTCATGACCCGAAAGGGCGAACCCATGTCCTTGCGCGGACCGGATGTGATGGCGTTGGCCTCGACACCGACTTTTTCGAGCAACCCTCTGGCGTTGACGGTCAACATGATGACGCCGATACTGCCTGTCACCGTCGAGGGATGAACCAGAATGCTGTCCGTCGCCATGGCCAGGTAGTACCCCCCTGACGCCGCCACATCCATCATCGATGCAATCACCGGCACTTTCTTCTTGGCTTTGAATTCCCGTAACTCATGATAGAGGATGTCCGAGGCGGTCACGGTTCCTCCCGGACTGTTGATGCGAACGACGACGGCTTTGATCTTGTCGTCCTTCGAGGCCCTCGTCAGCTCTTCCTTAAACGTGGCCAACATGTTGGGCTGCGGAATGATGCCCTCCTTATCTTGGGAGCTGATGACTCCCGACAAGTCGAGCAACAACACTTTCCCGGCGCCCGTGCCGCTGAGTTCCATTTCCTTCACCGGCCCTGCCGGCTCGATGAGATTGACTGTCACGCAACCGGCTTGCAGACCGACGGCCGCCAGGAGGCAGAGCCGAACTAAGATTGGATACACTCTATTCATGCTGTTTCTCCATTAACTGAATAAACTCAGTGAATAAGTAGGCGGAGTCATGGGGTCCGGGAGACGCCTCGGGATGATACTGCACTGAAAACACCGGACGATCGGTACAGGCTAATCCTTCGACTGAGTGATCGTTCAGACTGAGATGTGTCACCAGAACTTGGCCGAACGATGTGTCCACCACCGGCGGTCGATCCGGAGTGGCGCTGATCGGGCGAATCGCTTGTACCGCGAAGTTGTGGTTTTGCGACGTGATCTCGACTCGTCTCGTGCGGAGATCCATGACCGGATGATTCGCCCCATGATGGCCGAACTTCAACTTATACGTTGTGAGCCCCAGCGCGAGACCGAGAATCTGATGTCCTAAACAAATGCCGAAGATCGGTCGGCGTCCGATCAATTGCCGTACCGCCTCGACCGCGTAGGGCACTCCCTCCGGATCCCCCGGACCATTTGACAGGAATATCCCGTCGGGCCGGAGCGCTTCAACCTCCGTTGCGGTGGCCGAAGCCGGCACGACGGTCACATCGCATCCCACATCGACCAGCCGGCGAAGAATATTCCTTTTTATCCCGAAATCGTACGCGACGACCTGCCATCGCCTGGTGGCGCCGGTCCGCGGCTCGTCGCCGAGCGTGGGAGCCCACTCACGCGATCCTTCCGTCCACCGATAGGATTGTCCACACGTCACGGCTGTCGCCAGATCGCGCCCGATGATGCTCGGAGCGGCCTGCGCCTTCTCGACGACCCGGCGGGAATCTCCGTCGATATGGGTGATGAGGCCCTGCTGTGAACCATGGTCGCGCAAGTGGCGAGTCAAGGCCCGCGTATCCAGCCCTTCGATGCCGACGATCTTCGCCTCATGCAAATAGTCGTGTACCCGCTGCCGGCTGCGCCAGCTACTGTCGAGCCGGCTCGCTTCTTTTACGATGAATCCCTCGGCCCAAATCCGCCGCGACTCGGCATCCTCCGGTGTCATCCCATAGTTTCCAATATGAGGAGCGGTCATCGTGATGATTTGTCCTTTATAGGAAGGATCAGTCAAGACTTCCTGGTACCCAGTCATGGCCGTGTTAAACACGACTTCTCCCACCGTCTCCCCTTCGTATCCAAGGGCACGACCTTCGAAAATCGTGCCGTCTGCCAGTGCCAGCCACGCCTTTTTCACGCGAGCGCTCCGTTCCGAAAGAGAGACCGTTTCGCCTTGATCCCGATCAAGAGAATGCCCAGTACCAGATCAATCATGTAGATCCACCGAATCGGCATCAGCACACGAAACAATGCTTCCAAGGCCGCCTTCTTCGCCGCCGCCTCTTGCGCCGCGAAGGCCTCTGCTTGAAGCGCCGCAGCAGAGGGGTGCAGCCATAGAATAATGATTCCCGCGCACACCACCATCCCTGCCAACACCGCCATTTCGCCTCGACCGAGCGATACTACCGGATCTCCACTCCACCAGCGATACCACCCTGCGATCCATAGGGTGACCAGCGCTCCGATCATGATGCGATGATAGCCCTCAAACACCCGCGTCAGAAATACTCCGCCCGAATCCTGTCCGCCGAATGTATTGAAGACCGCTGGAATGACCGCCCCGATGAGGACGAGTCCACCGCCGACCCATACTCCCAACGCCAGCCATTCAAGCGTAAGGCAACAGACCATCCCCCAACGGGACATACGCAGCACGAGGCTACCGTTCCGCCCGGTCGGCCTCGAATACCACTCGGCCACCCACGATGGTCGTCGTCACCCGGCCCCTGACCTTCCATCCGGCAAACGGAGTATTTCGGCTCTTTGAGCGAAACTTGGCCGGATCGACCTCCCACTGTTCCTGCTGATCGACGATCGTCAAGTCAGCATCGGCCCCGACCGCCAACGTCCCTTTGGCTAATCCGAACGCCTTCGCCGGAGCCGTACTCAACTTCTCGACTGCGGACTCCAACGACAAGACTCCCTCTTCAATCAGCGCGAAGGTCAACGGCAGCGCCGTCTCCAGTCCGACGATTCCGAACGGCGCCTCGGTAAATCCCAGCTGTTTTTCCTGAGAGGCATGCGGGGCATGGTCTGTGGCGATCACATCGATCGTGCCGTCGCGGAGACCCTGCTTGATCGCCTGCACATCCCTCCACGTCCGGAGCGGAGGATTCATTTTAGCGTAGGTATTATAGCCTCGGACCACTTCTTCTGTGATAGTAAAATGATGGGGGCAGGCTTCGGCCGTGACTTTTAGCCCGCGTGACTTGGCCTCCCGTACCATCCGGACCGATCCCTCTGTGCTGATATGCGCCAGGTGCAGCCGGGCTCCGGTCAGTTCCGCCAAGGCGACATTACGCGCCACCATCACATCTTCCGCCGCCGCCGGCATCCCGGGGAGCCCCAACTCGGTCGAGATCGCCCCTTCGTTCATACAGCCCCCCTCGGCGAGATGCAGATCTTCGCAATGATCGACCACCGGCACGTCGAAGGCCAAGGCATACTCCATCGCTCGCCGCATGACCAGGCTGTTCATCACCGGCTTCCCGTCGTCCGAAATCGCGACACAGCCGGCGCGCCGCAAGTCTCCGATCTCCGCCAACTCCTTCCCTTCCGAGCCTTTTGTAATCGCGCCGATCGGAAAGATATTCGCCAGCCCGGCCGCCCGTGCACGATCGAGCATCAATTCCGTGACCGCTTGGTTGTCATTGACGGGATTCGTATTGGGCATACAACAAACCGAAGTGAATCCGCCGGCCACCGCCGCCGCCGCGCCGCTCTGGATCGACTCTTTGTATTCGAAGCCCGGTTCCCGAAAATGGACGTGGAGATCGACAAAACCGGGAAGCACCAATCGGCCCTTGGCGTCGATCTTCGTAGCCCCAGCGGGGGCTTTGAGTTGCGGTCCCACCGAGACGATTCGGCCCGCATCGATCAGCACGTCGGCCACACCGTTGAACCGCCCCGGATCGATTACGTGCCCGCCTGTAACATAAATAGCCACGGTTCAGTTTGCTCCTGACATGAGATAAAGAATACCCATGCGAACCGCCACACCGTTCGCAACCTGATCCAGAATTACCGACGACAAACTATCGGCCACCTCCGGAGCGATCTCGACTCCTCGATTGATCGGACCCGGATGCATCACAATCGCTCCGGGATCGGCCAACTTGACCCGTTCAGAGGTCAAACCATAAAGCCGCGCATACTCTCGAATAGTCGGAAACAGCGCAATTCCCTGCCGTTCGAGCTGCAAGCGTAGCATCATGATGACCTGTGCGCCGCACAACGCCTCGTCGAAATTGTAATAGACGCGCGCGCCCAGTTTCTCCACGCCAGAGGGCATCATCGTCGGCGGCCCTACCAGCCGAACCTCCGCTCCTAACTTCACAAGCGCATGAATGTTTGAACGCGCCACCCGGCTATGCGTCACATCTCCGACGATCGCCACCCGCAGCCCCTCGAACGGCAACCCGCGCTCACGAATCGTATAGAGATCCAAGAGAGCTTGGGTCGGATGCTCATGCCACCCATCTCCGGCATTGATGACAGAAGACTTCACTCCGTGGGCCAAGGCTTCGGCGGCGCCGGCCGAGGGATGGCGTAACACGATAATATCCGCCTGCATCGCCTCGATATTGCGCGCGGTATCGAGCAGGGTTTCTCCTTTGACCACGCTACTCGACGACGGCGAGAAGTTGATCACATCCGCGCTCAGCCGTTTCGCCGCCAACTCGAACGAGGTGCGCGTCCTGGTGCTGGGCTCAAAGAACAGATTCACCACCGTACGCCCCCGAAGTGCCGGGACCTTCTTGATTTCCCGGCCGGTCACTTCCTTGAACGAATCGGCCGTTTCCAAGATCAACCGGATCTCCTCCACCGACAGAGGGGCTAGGCTCAAGAGGTCTTTACGTTTGAGACTCATCGTTCCCTCCACCACCTTAGCCTGCATGACTCATGCGGGCTAGCCCTTAGAGATCACCACCCGTTCGTCTTCGCCTTCTTCTTCCAACAGCACCTGGATCTTTTCTTCTCGTGACGTCGGAATATTTTTCCCGATATACGTCGCCTTAATCGGCAACTGACGATGCCCTCGATCGACCAAGACGGCGAGTTGAATTTCTGCCGGCCGCCCCAAATCGATCAACCCATCCATCGCCGCGCGAATGGTCCGGCCCGTAAACAGCACGTCGTCGACCAGCACAATGATCTTGTCCGAAATATCGAACGGGACCGAGGTCTTGCGGAGAATCGGCTGCTCCTTCCGTAAGGAGAGATCATCCCGGTAGAGGGTGATGTCTAATTCTCCGATCGGCACTTGCACTGCTTCAATCTCTTGGATCCGCTTCACCAACCGATGGGCCAAGTGCACCCCTCCAGTTCGAATCCCCACCAGCGCCAAATCCTGGACGCCCTTATTCCGTTCGAGAATTTCATGGGCAATGCGGGTAACCGCGCGTGCGATGTCCCCCGCGTCCATCACCAGCCGCTCACTCTGTCGGTCAACACTCGGCATCATCGCCTCACTCTCACCTTGGCATCCCACGTTTCACATCTTCCAACGGGCATAAAAAAACCCTCCCATCGATTTCCGACGAGAAGGTTGAGGTCTGCCGATCGACACAAACAGGATTCAGGCCCATGCGCACTCCTTGCTCACCTC
>DATENE010000059.1:0-15123 GCA_035275205.1 Nitrospiraceae bacterium | reverse complement strand
GGACTCAGCCTTCCCACGATGGAAGCGCTCGGGCTTGGCCATATCACGGAAATCAAAGGTGTACGGACGATGGGGCAGCCAGAGGGGTGTTTCGGTCGTCTTGGATTTCTCTCGAAGAGTGTGGATTCCATAGCCGGCTATTGGGAGATGGCCGGCTGTCTTACGGACGTTGCCGGGCCGCAGTATCCCAACGGATTCCCTCCCGACATGGTGGCGATTCTCGAACAGGCATTCGGCCGCAAGATCGTCGGCAACCGCCGCGCCTCAGGAACGGCCATGCTGCGCGAGTGTGAGGCTGAACATCTGTCCTCGGGCGCGTTGATAGTCTGGACGGATGGACGACGGACCTGCCACGTGGCGGCGCACGAGAGCGCCATGCGTCGAGACGAATTCTTTCAGCGCTGCCGGGCCGCGAGAAAATTGCTCAAGGACTCCTGGGGGATTGTGCGTGTGTCGGCCCATCCTCTCTCAGGTGATGCCGGCGCGGTCGAGTTTAGCTCACAACCTCGTGCGTTCGTGCTCGAACCGCCCGGGCCAACCATGTTCGATGTGCTCAATCGTGCGAGTCAAATACTGATTGGACTGGGGAAGGTCGGCGATCTCTTCAGTGGTCGCGGACTCACTCGTTCCATTCCCGTTGGGCACTGGGCGGCGTTATTTGCCGAGATCACGGGGATGTTGAATAAGGTTCCCCGCGGATTGATTTTTGCCGGACTTGATGTCCTGGAATCGAATGCGGCACAGTCGGCCGCGGCCCTCCATGATTTCGATCGAAAGCTTCCCGGTTTGCTGGAACGGCTTCGGCCAGGCGACCTGCTTCTCCTGACCGGCGACCATGGACGGGATATTACGAAGGTGGATCTGGTCCCGACTCGCGAATATGTCCCTCTCTTGGCCACGGGGCCGAAGTTGGCCTATGGGGTGGATCTCGGCATCAGAACTTCTGCCGCTGACCTGGGACATACTATTGTAGAAGCCCTACAAGGGGGCCAACTTTCTGTGGGTGAGAGTTTTCTCGATGCGCTCCGAGCAGGGTAGTGGGCGGGACGTAACGCGTGATGCGTAAAGGGTCATGGGAGCAGGCGGTCTCGGGATGTCTTTCGAACGCAAACTGAAGGAATTACATCTGGAGTTGCCACCCCCGCCACAACCGCTGGCGACCTACGTTCCTGCGATTCAGGCAGGAGTGTTCTTGTTTTTATCCGGCGTTCTTCCCATGCGAGACGGACAGTTGGCGTTCTCCGGTAAGCTTGGGCGTGATCTGACGGTCGAGCAGGGGATGGAGGCATCCAGACTCGCGCTCCTGAATGCATTGGCGATTGCCAAGCAGGAGCTCGGGACGTTGGATCGGATTACGCGTGTTGTGAAAGTCGTCGGGTATGTGGCGTCGGCGGAAGGTTTTGTACAGCAGCCTCAAGTGCTCAACGGAGCGTCGGATCTCCTGGTTGAGATCTTTGGAGAGGTTGGTCGTCATGCGCGCGTCGCTGTGGGGGCTGCTGAGTTGCCTCGTGGGGCTCCCGTCGAAATTGAAATAATTCTTTCCACTTCCTAATTGGTTTCTCGAACCGACTCCGAACGCTGATCGTGGGCTGGCTCGCCGGATTGACTCTCGAAAAAACCGCTTGCTATAGTCGATTGGTCTGGTTTATTTGGTTTGTCTCCTTTGTTTGGTTGAATGGAACCAACCAGATGAATCAGGCAAACCTGACAAACCGACCAACCGGATGAACCAAACCAACCAGATGATGAATGCATTCCTAACCAGTGTGTGTGCGATGACGGTGTGGGCCGGTCTGAGCGCCGGGATGGTTGCAGCTGCTCCTTCCGCTCTCGAGCTTCACCCATCATCAGCAGTTCCAGGTGCCACGGTATCGATCGGCGGGAACGGGTTCGGCATATTTCAATCTGTGCATGTCAATCGGGTCACTGTCGGTGGAGTTCCTGCATTGATTCAGCGATGGGAATCCGACTTGATCGAGGTGAAGGTTCCCTTCCGTGCTCAATCGGGTCCCGTTGAAATCATGGCCGGGAAGAAGAAGATGGCTGCCGGAAACCTCATCATCATGCAGCCGACGATTACCTCGGTGACGCCGGCAGAGGTCGAACCAGGCCATACGGTGCAGATTACCGGCGCACATTTCGGTCTCACGGCCGGCCCGCGCGATCCCAATACGATGTTCGGAGTCAACGATGTCATGATCGGGAGCGTGGTCGTCAGGCCCCGCCGCTGGAAAGATGACGTGATCGAAGTCGAGGTTCCCACGAATGCGGTGTCGGGCGATGTCGTCGTCCGACTGGCTTCGTCTGATCCCTTGCCGGATGGGTCGTGTTGCGCTCCAGTCCAGTACAAGGTGAGCAATGCCGTTCCGCTGACGTTGGTTTCGAGCATTCGCGTCGATCCTGTGAGCGGGCCGGTCGGAACGAAGGTCGTCTTCTTCGGCCAGGGCTTTGGCACCGCGAAAGAAGCAGGCGACAAGGTGACGTTCGGTGGACATCTCGCCAGCATCGCCCAGTGGTCCGACAGCGCCATTGTCGTGCATCTTCCGCTGGATGCGGAGACCGGACCCATTATTCTGACCATGCAGGGGCGTGAGCGGACGGTCGGAACTTTTACGGTTCATGTGCCAAAAGTGGTCTCCGTGACGCCTCCGGCTGCCCCGATCGGTACGTTGCTCAGGATCAGCGGCGAACATTTTGGTTTCTATTCCGAAAGTGGATCGACCCCCTACTCGTTTATCGATTTCAATACGGGTTCGAATCGGGTCGATATCGGCGGGGTGCGCGCCGTCATCTATCGCTGGCAAGACGATCGCATCGATGTATGGGTGCCTTTCAGCGCAAAGAGCGGGCCGGTCACGGTGTATCGAGGTGCGACAAAGCCCAATTCTGACGGCTCCTGTTGTGCGACGAAGGAGGCCATGAAGATTGAGGCGGGGAATTTTGCACTTGTGACGCCCAAGGTCGATTCCTACAGTCCGCAATCAGGCGGGCTCGACGAACTGGTAACCATCAAAGGGTCGGGATTCGGTTCATTCTTAAAAACCGCTGAGCATGCGTATCTGGGCATCAATCAGAGCGCGTACAAGCGACGGGAAGATATTGAGTTGGGCGAGAACGTCTCGCGCACGGAAGTGTTGTTCAGCAACATTGCGGCGCAGGTCATGTCCTGGACGGATACGGAGATCGTGGTGCGAGTGCCTCACCGGAATCTCTATGGTGTGGGGAAGCGCAATGAGTTCCTTAATGAGCTGGCCACCGGCCCGCTGGTCGTGCGGCGTGGTTCCTGGGATGTACAGTCGGACGGAACCTGTTGTACTCCGAAAAAATGGCTGACGTTAGAAGCGGGCACGTTCACCATTGAAGCCAAGGGGTTGCCGGATCCTGGGTACTTCAATAAAAACCGCCCAGATGCCGACACAAACCAGTGAAGTATGGATTGCAGGAGACACGGTGGAGGTTCTCTCTGTCCTGCGCCGGACGTCTTGCGATCGTGGTGCTGGCGACGCTGATAGGTCCATCTCCCTCGTGGACTGCTGACTCTCCTCTTACCGTCACCCCTCAAGAGAGCCATACGGAAGCCCTCCTGATGGGACTCTATTTTCATACACCGCAGTTGGGTTGGGCTGTTGGCTCTAGCGGTACCATTCTGAAGACGGTCGATGGCGGGAAGAAGTGGAAGAAGGTCGCCAGCGGCACCACGGCGAGCCTCTCGGCGGTGTTCTTTTTCGACGAGAAGCAGGGATGGGCCGTTGGAGCCAATGGGACGATTCGCCGGAGCCAAGACGGGGGGAATACGTGGCAGCAGCAACATGTCGATACCCAGGTGGCTCTCTACGGTCTCTCGTTTGTGTCACTCAGTGAGGGATGGGCGGTCGGTGGCAACGGAACCATTCTTCATACGAAGGACGGCGGAACTCATTGGGTCGATCAAGCGAGCAAGACGAGCGCGGCGCTCTATGGCGTACAATTTCTCACCGCACAGCACGGGACTTCGGTTGGGGCGGTAGGGACCGTCTTGATGACGGACGATGGTGGGGCCACTTGGACTCCGCAAGAGACGCAGGGAGCTGTCACACTGTTCGATGTGTACTTTTCCGATGCGTCGACCGGTTGGGCTGTTGGGAACGCCGGCGCGATTTTTCAAACGACCAACGGCGGCGGACAATGGATCGACCGTACGCTGCCCTGCGCCCGTACCTGCACGAAGTTGACCGACCTCTTGCGCGTTCGCTTTACCGATCCGCAGACCGGATGGATTGCAGGAGAACGGGGTATGGTCTACCGGACTACCGATAGTGGTTTTACCTGGACAGAGCAGGGCGCGATCGCGAAGGTCTCGCTGTTCGGCCTTTCGTTTCCCGATGCGACACAGGGTTGGGCTAGTGGAGAAAACGGCACGATTGTACGCCTGACCATAGGCCGCTGACGTGGAACCGTGAAATGTAAAACGTGAAAAGTGAAAGGTTTCTGAGGAAGACCGCTTGGCAATCCCACGTTTTACGTCTCACATCTAACTTTTCACGATTGAGTGACATCGAGTCGTGATTGGAGAATGCTGAGCGCGGCGATGGCTGCGGTCTCGGCCCGCAGGATTCGTGGTCCGAGAGCGAGCGGAAGGAACCCCTGCTCCTGCGCAAGGCGCTGCTCATCCGACGTCCATCCCCCTTCCGGTCCGATCAACAAGACTATCGGACGCTGACGATCCGACGGCAACGGTATGGCACTGAGCGAAGGGCCGTTGGATCGTTCCACGAGCATACCTTTCAGAGGCGCTGAGGCATATTGCAGACAGATTCCTGCGAGGTCTACCGGATCTGCGATGGTGGGAATGGTCCATCGCTCTGACTGTTGCGCTGCGTCCCGCGCAATGCGCTCCCATCTGGATCGTTGATGTTCCAGACGTTCCGGGTTGGGCTTGATGACGCTGTGTGTGCTGTGAATGGGCGCAATGGCAGCGACCCCGAGTTCTGTGGCTTTCTGAATCACCCAGTCCATCTTGTCGCCTTTGATCAATGACTGTCCGAGTACGATCGGTGAGGTCTTATGCGTCGGCTCGGTCTGTCGATCGATGATACGGCTGTCGATAGCCTGTGAGGTCACGTGGGTCACTTCCACGCGATAGCGGGTTCCGCATCCGTCGTTGAGGGCGAGAGAGTCCCCCGGGCGCAAGCGGAGACTGTCGCGGAGATGATGGAGCAGGTCGCCGGTTATGCGGATCGCAGAGGGAGTGATGGCGTCCGGGTTGACGAAAAACGTGGACATAGTGCGGGAATCGTCGGCGCTATTCGAAGAAGGTCTTCATCTTGTCGAAAAAGCCGTCGCTGTCTTCTTCCATCGACATGCCGCTCTCTTTGGCAAATTCTTGGAGCAATTCTTTCTGCCGAGCGGTCAGTTTGGTGGGAATCTGAATCTTGATGACGAATAGCTGGTCGCCGGTACTGTTGTTCTTGAGGCTGGGGACGCCCAAGCCTTTGAGGCGCAGGATCTTGTCCTGCTGCGTGCCGGCAGGAATCTTGATGACCGTATTGCCTTTCAGCGTGGGGACCTCAATCTTTCCTCCGAGGATGGCTGTGACGAATTGGATAGGGACATCACAGAGGATATCGTGCCCTTGACGCTGGAAGATCGGGTGCGCTTTGACGGTAATTGCCACATAGAGATCGCCTGGTGGGCCTCCATTGAGGCCGTGCTCCCCTTCGTTCGAGAGGCGCAGGCGCATGCCTGACTCGATGCCGGACGGGATGTGTACGGCGATGGTTCGTTCTCGATAGGTGCGTTGACGGCCCTGGCAGGTAGGGCAGGGCTCTGTGACGATTCGTCCGGCCCCTTCGCATTGGCCGCAGGGACGGGTGATGCTGAAGAACCCCTGCTGGAACCGCATCTGTCCCGCCCCTTTGCAACTGGGGCATGTCTTGACCGATGCTGCGTTCTTGGCGCCGCTCCCTTTGCAGTCTCCGCACACTTCCCATCGCGGGATTTTGAGTTTGGCTTCTTTCCCATAGACGGCTTCTTCGAAGGTCAGTTCGAGATTGTATTGGAGATCGTTGCCGCGCTCTGCCCGAGTGCCCCCTCGTTGGCCCCCGAAGAAATCCTCGAAGATGTCGTTGAAGGCGTCGCCGAATCCGCTTCCGCCAAATCCGAAGCCATCCGGTCCAGCACCCTGCTGGGTCCCTGCGTGGCCGAACATGTCGTAGCGCTTGCGTTTATCCTGATCGCTCAGCGTCTCGTAGGCTTCATTGACTTCTTTGAATTTTTCTTCTGATGCTTTCTTCTGAGCCTCTCCTGTCTGGAGATCGGGATGGTGTTGGCGGGCCATCTTTCGATAGGCCTTCTTGAGGTCGTCTTCGGACGCGGTTCGATCGACGCCTAAGGTTTCGTAGTAGTCGCGTTTGGACACGGACGCCATTTCTCAGGGTGAAAGAGCAGGAAGACCGAGCCCCGTATATTGGCGAAGCTCGGTCTGCTGACGGTATTCTAACTTACTTCTTGTCTTTGTCTACTTCTTCGAATTCCGCATCCACGACCTTTTCATCCGTCTTGGTCTCGCCGGTTCCGGTTCCGCCACCAGTCTCGGCGCCGTTACTGGACGCAGTCGACGCCGAAGCTTTCTTGTACATTTCCTCGGCCAACTTGTGGGACGCAGTCGTCAACGTTTGGGTGGCGGACTCGATCGCCTCGGGGTCCGTTCCCTCCATCGCTTTCTTGAGTGCGGCAATAGCCTCTTCAATCTTTGTCTTATCTTCCGCTGCGATCTTGTCGCCGTGCTCGCTCAGGTTCTTTTCCGTCTGGTAGATCAGAGTATCGGCCTGATTCTTAGCTTCGGCAGCCTTTCGACGTTTCTTATCTTCGTCGGTATGGGCCTGCGCATCCTTCACCAGCTTTTCGACTTCTTCCTTACTCAAGCCGCTGGATGCCGTGATCTTAATGGACTGTTCCTTTTGCGTCGCCAAATCTTTGGCCGATACGTGGACGATACCGTTGGCATCGATGTCGAACGTCACTTCGACTTGCGGCATCCCGCGAGGCGCGGGAGGAATCCCAACCAAGTCGAACTGCCCCAGAAGCTTGTTGTCGTTTGCCATCTCGCGTTCGCCCTGGAAGACTCGAATGGTTACCGCGGTTTGATTGTCGGCAGCCGTCGAGAAGACCTGGCTCTTTTTTGTCGGAACCGTCGTGTTCCGTTCGATCAACTTTGTAAAGACACCGCCGAGAGTTTCGATACCCAGAGACAGTGGCGTCACGTCGAGGAGCAGCACATCCTTCACTTCGCCCTTGAGCACGCCGCCTTGAATGGCCGCGCCGATGGCGACGACTTCGTCAGGATTCACGCCCCTGTGCGGTTCTTTGCCGAAGAAATCTTTGACGGCCTGAATGACTTTCGGCATGCGGGTCATGCCGCCGACGAGGACGACCTCCTTGATGTCGCTTGAGGATACACCGGCATCGGCGAGCGCTTTCTTGCAAGGCTCGATGGATCGTTTGATCAAGTCGTCGACCAACTGTTCGAGTTTCGCACGAGTCAGTTTGACGACCAGGTGCTTCGGTCCATTGGCGTCTGCGGTAATGAAAGGCAGATTGATTTCGGTTTCCTGCGACGACGAGAGTTCGATCTTGGCGCGTTCCGCTGCCTCTTTCAGGCGCTGGAGAGCCATCCGATCCTTCCGAAGGTCGATGCCTTGATCCTTCTTGAACTCATCGACCAACCAGTCCATGACGCGCTGATCGAAGTCATCGCCGCCGAGATAGGTGTCGCCGTTGGTCGACTTCACTTCGAATACGCCGTCGCCGATCTCAAGGATGGAAACGTCGAACGTACCGCCGCCCAAGTCATAGACGACGATCCGTTCGTCTTTCTTTTTGTCCAGCCCGTAAGCGAGGGATGCGGCGGTCGGCTCGTTGATGATCCGGAGAACGTTCAAGCCTGCGATCTGACCGGCATCTTTGGTGGCCTGCCGTTGGCTGTCGTCGAAGTAGGCCGGGACCGTAATGACCGCTTCAGTGACTTTTTCTCCGAGATAGTCCTCCGCAGTCTGCCGCATCTTTTGCAGAATCATGGCGGAGATTTCCGGTGGGCTATAGCGCTTGCCGCGTAATTCGACGTGCGCATCGCCGTTGTCTCCTTCGGAGATCTTATAGGGTAGCCGCTTGGCGGCATCTGTGACTTGCTGGCTTCGGAACTTACGGCCCATCAGGCGTTTCACCGAAAAGATGGTGTTCTCCGGATTGGTAATCGCCTGGCGCTTGGCAATCTGTCCGACAAGACGCTCGCCCTTTTCGGTAATAGCAACGACGGATGGTGTCGTGCGGGCTCCTTCCGCGTTGGCAATGACAACCGGTTCCCCACCGCTCATGATGGACACACAAGAATTCGTGGTTCCAAGGTCGATCCCGATCACTTTGCCCATGTCCCTACTCCTTCCTCACTAAGTCTGACTTTGAAAATGTTGTTATGACGAGCTAATCGTGTCATCTGTTCCCGTTTTGCCGTTGCCCTTCCCCGTCGATACGCTCACCATGGCTGCCCGCAAGATACGGTCATGCAGGAGATATCCCCGCTGGAACTCTTCCACCACGTGTTGCTCAGGAACTTTCTTGGACGCGACGGAGGTCACGGAGTGATGCGTGGCGGGGTTAAACGGTTGGCCCACTGCCTCGATGGGCGTCACATGAAACTTGGCCAAGACTCCCGTCAACTGCTTGAGTGTCAGTTCCACACCCTGGATGAGGACGTCGCTATTCCCTCCCTCTCGTGAGGACTTGATGGCCCGTTCGAGATTATCGACGACTGGCAAGAGTTCCTTCAGTAAAGGCTCATTGCCGAACCGGATTTGGTCGCGCTGGTCTCGCTGGATCAATCGCTTATAGTTATCGAACTCGGCGGCGAGCCGGAGATACTTGTCGTTCAACGTCGCCGCTTCTTGAGCCTTTGCCGAGAGAGCCTGTTGGAGCTCCGATATGAGGCCAGCCTCCTCTGTGGTCGAGACTGTTTCCGGGGATAAAGCGTCCAAGTTCTCGATTGTATTCGCGTTCTGGTGTTCCTCAGCCATGAAAGACTCCTTTGTTCGTCTGGAGATAGCCACAGGGTAAATAAAGTCAACCGGACCAGAAAAATTAATTAGTTGTGGAGGGACCGGGGCGGTCAGACCTGCATGGTGGGAGGAAGATTGCCCTGCGCGCGACGGTAGAGAAGCTCAAGACCCTCTAATGTCAGGAATGGTTCGACTTTTTGAATAGAAGTGGTCTCAGCTGCCATGATGGAACTCAGTCCTCCGGTGCCGATCACATAGGCCGATCGTCCGAGTTCCTGTTCCATTCGCTTGACGACGGTATCGACCATTCCCGCATATCCAAATAAGAGACCGGCTTGAATGCTGCCGGCGGTGTCGGTTCCGATGACGGTTTTTGGACGGATCATTTCCACTTTGGCCAGTTTGGCGGCGCGTGTGAATAACGCTTCTGCCGAGATTCCAAGACCGGGGGAGATGACGCCTCCGAGGTAGTGACCTTCTGCCGTGATGGCACAAAAGGTCGTGGCCGTGCCGAAATCGACGACGATAAGATCACGGCGATATTTATGGTAGGCGGCTGCGGCATTTACCAGCCGATCACTGCCGATTTCTTTCGGATTCGGGTAACGGAGTGTGAGCCCGGTGTCCGTATCCGAGGTGACGACCATGGCGCGCTGATGAAAATATTGATCGATCATGCTCTCGAAGGTCCCCGTCAGCGCTGGCACGACACTGGAGATGATCGCCCCGGAGAGCCGTTGAGAAGGAATTCCTGCTGCGGCGAGAAGATTGGCGAAAAGGATGCCGTACTCGTCCGAGGTTTTTTTCACGTCCGTTGCCAATCGCCAATGGGACGCCAAGGTGCGGTCGTTATAAACCCCCCAGACGATATTTGTATTGCCGATATCAACGACAAGGAGCATAGGACCTATTGTACGGTTCGATCGGGTAGTTTGGCTAGCGCCCAAATCGCGAGACTCGCATGACCGGCGAGAAAATCAGTACGGGCGGCATGTTTCATCTTCGCGAGTCGCGCCTGTTGCGCACGTCTCGCTTGTCTCGCGGGCTAAATTCTTACGTGTATGATGTCCGCTACGCGTAAGTGGACCACTTCCGGCGCTCCTGAACCTGGTTGAGTTGCCTGCGGCCGCAGGCGTAAGGATCCATCCTGGCCGATTCCCTCGGCAAGTCCCACCATCACATCTCCATTGGCCAACGTGGCTCGTACCGTGATGCCGATGGTCGAGCATCGTTGGTAATAGGCCAATGCAAGCCGATTCGTTCCGTGAACGGCCAATTCATCGAGGCACTGTTCGAGTTCGAGGAGCAGCTGGGCGAGCAGTCTGTTACGGTCGACGACGATGTTCCGTTCTTGCCAGATCGATGTGGCTACGCTGCGCAGGTCATCAGGCCAGTCATCGCGCTCACCGTTGACATTGATGCCGATTCCGATGATCTGGAAGGGGTCAGATCGTGCCCCTGTGCCGCTCTCACAGAGAATTCCACCGACTTTTCGCTCCGAGATCAGGAGATCGTTGGGCCACTTCACAGAGACGTGGACGGCCGAGACCTGTTCGATTGCTTCGGCTGTGGCCAGCGCAGAGATGAGCGGCAGCCAGGAGAGCCATTCCGTGAGGCGCTCTGGTGGGCGCGCTGTTCTGAGAATGATGGAACAGTAGAGGTTAGCGCCGGGTGGAGAAAACCAGGTCCTAGAGAGACGTCCGCGTCCAGCGGTCTGGCTATCGGCAGCGACGACAGTGCCATGCTCTACTTCTGCCTGCGCGAGCTGAACAGCTTCCCGGTTGGTTGAAGGGAGAGAGTCGAATAGTTCGATGCGGTGCCCCAGCCATTTGGTTGACAAGGTGCTGTGAATCGTCTCGCGGGCGAGCGGCGGGGAGGGCTGCATATATTACCCAGAGGCACGTTACTTGGTTTGTTTGGTTGAAAAACAACTAGATGAACGAAACAAACCAAACAAACCAGATCAACCAAATGAACCAGGTCTGCGTGGTTCGATGACCAAGCTCAGTGTTGCAGCGGGAGCCGAGTGAGTCAGGGCGCCGATCGAGATGCGGTCTGGGCCGGCTGCCGCCATTGCCCGGACGTTCTTCAGGGTAATGCCCCCCGAGACTTCTACGAGAGCGCGGCCATCGATGAGCTTTACCGCTTGCTTGACTACCGGGGGAGTCATGTTGTCCAGGAGTATGATGTCGGCTTTTCCACGAAGAGCGGCTCGAACCTCTGATAGTGATTCCACTTCGACGATGACAGGATTGTCTTTGGAAGCTCGTGCGCGCGCTTTCCGGCATGCAGCTAAGATCCCCGATTTCTTGTTGTTGATGAGCGCCAGATGATTGTCCTTGATCAAGATGCCATCGCCGAGCGACACACGATGATTTGTTCCTCCCCCAAGGGACACTGCCCATTTCTGAATCGCTCTCCAGCCTGGGAGCGTTTTTCTTGTATCCATGATGTCGACCGGATAGCCATGAACGGCGCGGCAGAAACGGTTGGTCAGTGTGGCGATCCCGCAGAGATATTGGAGGAAGTTCAAGGCGACTCGTTCAGCCATTAGAATGGATCGTCCATCGCCTTCGATCTGCAATAGGATATCCCCATTTTTGGCATGTGATCCATCTTGTCGGGATGGAGTCAGCTTGAGAGAGGCATCGACCGCGATGAATGTTTGAATGGCCGCTGTCATTCCTGCCACGACGAGCGGTTGTTGGGCGATGATTTTCGCGCGGGCAGGAGTAGGTTCGGAAAAGAGCGCCGCTGTCGTGATGTCGCCGTGAGCGAGGTCTTCTTCGAGGCCCAACCGGACCGCACGTCGAATGTCCACCCTCGGCAGAGCCATCATGATTAGGCTCCGAACATCGCGCGCAGCTGCTGTTCGCTGCTGGTCAGCATGGCGCGGTCACGAGAGAGTGTGCGGAGGCGGTCTTGATGGTCGGCAATGACTTCAGGCGGTGCCTTCGAGACAAAGTCCGCGTTATTGAGCTTCCCGTCGAGTCGCAGAGATTCCTTGTCGGTTTCCTCGGTCTGTTTCACGAGGCGGTCGAGCGCTTTCTTCAGATCCACATCACCCTCGACGGACACGCCCACTGTGACGCCGTCTGTGACGAGGCGGAGCACATTGGCCGTCGGCCATTCGGAAATAGGAATGGGTGAGATCCGTCCCCGCCCAAGGTGCGCGAGGTCTTGTTCAAGCGTACCCAGCATTTTATTTGCTGAGGGCTCCTCATGGGCCACAAAGACGCGCAGCTCTTTTCCCGGTGGATAGTTGAGCAGCACACGAGTGGTCCGGATCAGACTCATGGTTCGCTCGAAGACTCGAAATGTTTCTTCTGCGGCCGGGTTGTGCCAGTGCGTCTGGGGGACCGGATAGGATTGGGTGACGATGGTCTCACCCTCGTGAGGCAAGGTCTGCCAGATTTCTTCGGAAATAAAGGGCATGAATGGATGAAGCAGTCGCAAAAACACTTCAAGCGTTTCCTGGAGTGTTCGTCGGGTTGCAGAAGCTTGAGGATGCGCAGGATCCTGGAGGACAGGTTTGATCAATTCAAGGTACCAATCGCAGTACTCGTGCCAGAAAAATTGGTAGAGAGCACTAGTGGCTCGATCAAACCGATAGGCTTCCAGCTCCATTGTCACGGTCTGGATGGTGTCGTTCAGCCTGCTTCGTATCCATAGACCGGGAAAGGACCGATCGGTCGGAGGTTGTGATTCCTTTTCCCCCGCAAGATACATATGGGCGAACCGAGCGGCGTTCCAGATCTTGTTCGCAAAGTTGCGATAGCCCTCGATTCGTTCCTCTGCCAGCTTAATGTCGCGCCCTGGTGAGGCCATCGAGGCGAGGGTGAAGCGGAGCGCGTCGGTGCCGAACTGCTCCATGACTTGCAGCGGATCGATGACGTTGCCTTTCGACTTGCTCATTTTCTGCCCTTCGGCATCTCGCACGAGGGCATGGATATAGACGTCACGGAAGGGGACATCGCCCATGAATTTCAGACCCATCATGATCATTCGGGCAACCCAGAAGAAGAGAATGTCGAGGCCTGTGACAAGCACTGATGTCGGATAGTAGGTCTTCAACTCGGGAGTCTGCTCCGGCCACCCCAGTGTAGAGAAGGGCCAGAGGGCAGAGGAGAACCAGGTATCGAGGACGTCGGGCTCTTGGATGAACTGTTGGCCTCCGCATACAGGGCAGCTTGACGGTGCGGTCTTTCCGACAATCGGAATCGCCCCTTGGAGGATCGTCAGTCGCGAGGATAGTGTAGCTGAGGCCGTCGCTGCAGCTTCCTCAATGATCAGCTCGTTGTTGCAGTGGCGGCAATACCAGGCCGGAATCTGATGTCCCCACCAGATTTGGCGTGAGATGCACCAGTCTTTGATGTCCCTCATCCATCCGAGATAGTTGTTCGTCCATCCTTCGGGAATGATTCTGATTCGTCCGTCTTCGACGGCCTGGATCGCAGGCTCAGCTAAAGGCTTGATCTTCACGAACCACTGTGGAGACAGATAGGGTTCGACCACGGTTTTGCAGCGATAGCATTTTCCGATGGCCATTTTATGGTCATCGACTTTTGTGAGGAGATTGCAATCTTTCAGAAGCTGCTCGACTTTGGGCCGCGCCTTGCTGACGGGAAGGCCTGCGATTGCCTCAATGACGACGTGATCGACGCCGGCAGTTTTGAGTCCCTGTGGATCGAGCAATGCCTGGCGGTCGAAGATGGGAAGGCGCTGCAGTCCATGCCGTTCGCCTGCTTCAAAGTCGTTGAAGTCGTGCGCCGGCGTGATCTTGACGGCGCCGGTGCCGAACTCGCGGTCGACGAGAATGGCATCGCCCACGATCGGAATCGTACGGTTTGTGAGGGGGAGCCGGACTCGTTGCCCGATCAATCGATTGTAACGGGGATCTTCCGGATGAACCGCCACTGCGGTATCGCCCAGCATCGTTTCAGGTCTGGTCGTGGCTACAGTGAGACGAATTGTTGGAGCTTGTTCGAGCGGATACTCGATTGAGTACAGTTTTCCTTTGACGTCTTCGTGCTCGACTTCAATGTCTGATAGAGCCGTGAGACAGCGCGGGCACCAGTTGATGAGCCGTTCCCCTCGATAAATCAGCCCGTCTTCATACAGCCGCACGAAGACTTCCAAGACGGCTTTCGAAAGCCCCTCATCCATTGTGAATCGAAGACGGTTCCAGTCGCAGGATTCTCCAAGTTGTTTCTGTTGGTTGATGATCGTGTTTCCAGAGGTCGCTTTCCATTGCCAAACACGCTCGATGAATCGCTCGCGGCCGAGGGACTCCCGAGACGCGCCTTCAGCTACGAGCTGTTTTTCCACAACGTTTTGTGTGGCAATTCCGGCATGATCGGTGCCGGGCAGCCAGAGTACATTGCGGCCTTGCATGCGCCGCCAGCGTATCAGTATGTCTTGTAACGAATGATTCAGCGCGTGTCCGACATGGAGCGAGCCTGTGACGTTGGGCGGAGGAATCACGATAGAGTACGGTTGGCCTGGATGGGCCGGCAAGGCGTGGAAATAGCCTTGCTGTTGCCAGACCTGAGACCAGCGTAATTCGACGGCCTTGGGATCGTAGTTTTTTTCGAGTTGAGGTGCACTCATTCCGTGCTGATTTCCTAACAGGCTACGCGAATAGTCCTAGCAGGATGCTCAAAAAGTTCAGGCATCTCACCCACCCAACCCCGGTGCGCCAAGACGCACCGTTCCGCAGGCAAGGCCGCAAGCAAATTAAAAACCGGAGGCGTACCCTCTGGGGCGCACGGCGCGACGAATAAGGAGCACCACGTTTGTGCGCGCCGCCGAGTGGTGAGGCGGCCGGGTCCCCGTTGAGGGTCTGAACGATGCGAGAACGCCGCTGGCGGACTTTTTCAGCATCCTGCCAGAAGTGCGAGGCATCTTAGCATGCGGATAGAGACCTCTCAAGACGAAGGGGTGGACATCCATCGCTTGAGGGGTGCAGAGCCGTATGCTATACAGACTCGCACAAGGCGAGGGCGAGAGACTCGTCCCACTTCCACTTTTTACAACTTGGAGAGACTATGGCCACAGGGCGTGAAAAAGACCGCAAGACGAGAAAGAAGCATCG
>DATENE010000058.1:0-5936 GCA_035275205.1 Nitrospiraceae bacterium | reverse complement strand
ATGGCCTGGTGCTACTTGGCTCAAAGTCAACAACGTGTATACAACTAGCGGCATCGCCTATCAGCCTATTCTTAATGCCTCCTCGATCTCTCCGCCCATGCCGGTGTTTCTCGTGGAGGCTGTGTATGAGAATGAGCATGGTGTCACGAATCAGCAACTGCGGGCTCAATCCTATTGGACTCTCCTCAGCGGAGGATTCGGCCATCTCTTTGGAAATTGTCCTATCTGGGGATTCGGATTTGCGACTGGGTTCTGCTCCTCCACGAATTGGAAAGGACAGCTCAACGGTGCTGGATCAGTGAACATGCAGCACTTTGGGGAGCTGTTCAATTCTCGACATTGGCACACGCTGGTCCCTGACAAATTGCATTCCGCACTCACGGGAGGATATGGATCGTTCGGGCAATCAAACTATGCCGCCGCTGCCTATGCTGTGGATGGGTCTTCGATCATTGCTTATCTCCCGACGTCTCGAACTATCACGGTCAGCGGAACTAGTCTTTCCGGCAGCACGATGATGGCTTGGTGGTATAACCCCAGCACTGGAATGGCAACCCAGATCGGAGCGTTTCCGACAACTGGCACGCGGAATTTCACCCCTCCAGGAAGTGGAGACTGGGTACTAGTATTGGATAGTACGACTTTCTCGTTCCCTCCTCCTGGGAGCAAATGAGAATGCTAGGGAGATGTACATCACAGGAGACCCAGAGTGAGGTTGTTGAATGAGGAAGTTGGAGGATAATCATTCCTGGCCAGATTGCCGAAGTGCAAAGACAAGCGCGGGACTAACGTAAAGAGACTCTCAAAGACACCGTCTCCCGTTTGGTTCAACAATTCAATTGGACTGGCTAGATAGGCGAGATCTATCGCCAATCCATCTGCTGTCCACCACCTTGACCGCCTTGAAACGTCCACTGTATCCTATCTCAACTTATGAGCGTCCTTTATGCTGTTCGAACGAAGTAACCAAAGTAACCAGCCTGAAGCGTCGGTCGAACCTGTCGAATCGACCGGCACAGAAGTATCCACCCCCGTACCGATTCCGGAGTACGTCGCCGAGTTGGTCATGCGTGCCAAGCATGCCGCGGGGCGGCTCGCAACGCTGTCGGCTGTGGTGAAGAACCAGGCGCTCCTCTCGATGGCAGAGGCGTTGGAGGAGCGGAAGGATATATTACTCGCCGCGAACGAACTGGATCTGGAGGCCTTCGGGACTGCGCCGGAGAAGAAGGCGATGGCAGATCGGTTGCGCCTCACGGACAAGAGAATCATCGAGATGGCGGCAGGCCTGCGCGAGGTGGCGGCGCTCCCTGATCCACTCGGGGACATGCCGAAGATGTGGACCAGGCCGAACGGGATGCAGGTGGGGCGTGTGCGGGTTCCGATCGGCGTCATTGGCATTATTTATGAGTCCCGTCCGAACGTCACGGCGGATTCCGCCGCGCTCTGTTTGAAATCCGGGAACGCCTGCGTGCTTCGAGGAGGCAGTGAGGCGATCCATTCGAATACCGCGATTGCGACGGTCCTCTCGGAGGCGGCAGAGAAAGCCGGTGTTCCTGCCGGGGCAATCAGCTTTGTCGCGCGGCCAGACCGTGAGCTGGTTCCTCTCCTGCTGAAGCAAGACCGCTACATCGACTTGATCATCCCGCGCGGAGGCGAATCGCTCATGCGCGTGATCACCGAGCACGCGACGATCCCTGTCATCAGGCACGATGCTGGTGTCTGTCACATCTATGTCGATGCCGACGCCGATCCAGCCATGGCGGAGCGGGTCTGCTTCAACGCAAAGGTGCAGCGGCCGTCGACGTGCAATGCGATGGAGACTCTCCTCGTGCATCAGGGTATTGCGCGTCACTGGCTCGCCCCCTTCATTGAGAAGTTGACGGCGGCCAACGTTCAGGTGCGCGGCTGTCAGAAAACCTGTCAGTTGTCATCGTCGGCCACACCCGCGAGCGACGATGACTTTGGAAAAGAATTTCTCGATCTCACCATTGCGGTAAAAGTGGTGAAGAACGTCGATGAGGCGATGGAGCACATTGCCAAGTATGGCTCACGTCATACGGAAGCCATCGTGACATCCGACTATCCTAAGGCCATGCGGTTTTTGCGCGAGGTCGATGCCGGCGCGGTGCTGGTGAACGCCTCGACCAGGTTAAATGATGGCTATCAATTCGGGCTGGGAGCAGAAATCGGGATCAGTACGTCCCGTATCCATGCCCGAGGCCCGATGGGGCTGGAAGAATTGACCTGCTTCAAGTTTATCGTGATGGGGAGCGGGCAAGTCCGCGAGTAGATGCCCTCCGATCCACGCCGTGCCGCATTGACGACCTCCGGTCACCTTCGCTTTTCACCCAATCTTCCCTTCGCAGAGGATCTCGAACGGGCGGGTGGACGTGTCGTCCGCCAGGCCACCGGGCATCTCGTGTTTTATCGATCAGACGGTCGCCGGTTTCTGGCGACCGATCCAGAAGGAAACCCGTTGCATGAATGTGAGTGGGGCATCGATTTCACAGGCGAGGTAACCCTCCTCCGCGCTCGGATACGTCTGGATTGGGGGCAATGGGTCGGGTTGAAGCCGGCCGGCATGGTGAACGAAATCAGCCTCAATCTTGCCAGTAAGCCCGGCTGGCAACGGCTCACGGCGGACGATTTGCGGGCGATGGCCGCTCAGGCACTCCGGGTTCCGCTCGACGAAGTGCGGTTTTTCTACCGAGATGAGGATCTCCTGATCGAGCCGACCGGCAACGCGATGATCCGCCAGAGAAAAGATGCGCTCTATGTGCTCCAAGACGGGGATTTTGAACGGGCCCGCTTCATGTCCTGCATGGGAGCGATGCATTGGCCCTCGATCGACTTTCTCCCGGTCGTCGAACTCTTTAAGTCGCTATTGCCGGGAACCGGGTCTGCAGTCTTTGAATTTATTCGTGGGCTCTACGACGATCAAAATGGGGGGGCATCGACCTCCCGGCCCTTGCGCTATCGGGGTATTCCTCCCTATCCATCGGAAGCCGCGTTTCGTTTGTTTAGCAGTTTCTTTACCCCGCAAGCGCATGATGGCAATAATCCGTTCACGCTCTTCATGAATCCTGAACGGTCCAATCGCGTCATCTGGCTGCCGGCTGGTACGCCGCCGATTCGATATTTCGATCAGCGCGCTGGGGCGTGCGTAACCATTCAAGGTGGTGCGTTGCGCAAGGTGACGGTGGCGTCGGATTCCGTCGGGCTGTCCTACATCAGTCCGAAAGGTCGTCGATTCGTCCCGTGCGATCGGAGCGCAGAAATCGCCGGGACGCATGTCATCCTGAAGGATCATGATCGTGAAACGACGTTGGCTGTGGCTCTGCCGGAAGAGAGTCTGGAGCAGTCGGGTGAGTCTGTGGCCATGAGTCCGGTCGACTGGCGGTCGGTGTTTGTCCAGGGTGTTCCGCACATTCCGCCTGCCGACGCATACGGGGCGGTGTTGCTCTATCCGGACGACGAGTCTGAAATCGGCGAGTGCTCGGCGCAACCGTTCGTGGCGGATTATGTCCAAGATATCGGCGAGCAGGATCGAGAAATCGGCATGGTCCTTTCGCGAGCCAAGCGAGTGCTCATCGAAAATGGCGATACTGTCATTGCGACCTGCATGACGTTTGATCGGCTGAGAGACTATACCGTGCTGGTACGGCATCCGGCCTTCGCGCAAAAGCAGGCACAACGACTCTGGAGCATCTGCGCCGAGTTGCAGCGGTGGGATTGGCTCTCGCACATTCGATTCGTTTCGGACGAAGCGCCGCACGATCGGGAAACTGCTCATTCCTATGACGTGGTCTACCATTGGGCACCCTATGACAGTGGGGACCTACCGGCGAGCCTGGCCGAACGCATGAAGCGGATCAGCCGAGATCTTCATGGAGGGGGTGTTGCGTTCGTCATCGGTCCGGCACAGCTCGGTCAGTATGGCGCCACTCATGGACTCCAGGTCTGCTGGGAAGAACCAGTCGAACAGCTTCCCACGTTTCGGGTGCACCGCACCATCTTGCCGAAAGCAAGACTGAGGGCAGGGCTGACGCTGTTCTATCTCAAAAAAGTCTAACGTGCTTGCACCGGGTGTTCCAGATCGACTACGGTTGCCGAGATGAGCGAGCCGACTCCAGAACAAGTTACCGGAGAGGAATCTGGCGACAAGATCATCGTCTATTGGGAAAGGGAATATTCGACGGCCATCGCGCCGGAGCGGCTGAAGCTCGACTTCACACCGCATCGGCCGCTGTTGTCCGGGATGTCGCTGGGCGAGCAACGGACGGTGGCGGTCGAGGGCTACAAAGTACTTCCCGACGATTGTGGACCGGTGCGGACAGTGGGCCAGTACGGCTGGCTCATTCGGTCTCCGGCGGACTGTAAAATTCGACGAACGGCCGATGGGATCAAGTGGCAAGCCCCGCCGATCCTGCCGGAAGAGCGGATTCTTGGCTACAAGTCGTTTTCAGGGACCTATGTCGATTTGATCCTAAACAGCGGGTATCCCAAGCTCTGCTGCGGTATTCGGTTCTACTATCCCAAACAGGTGGGGCTGATGATGAAGGACGTGCCGAACCACTTCTATCACTATCCCGATCGGACGTTTTTTGTGTGGGAGGGGATGAAGACCCAAGAATATAAGCGGACACCGAATATGTACGACTGGCTTCCGGACTATGACGCCTTTACCGCCAACTTTCTGTTGCAACTCACGAAGCCGACGACCATTAAGCGGGGCGACCCCATCGGTATTGTGGTACCGGTGCTGCTTCCGAAGCAGTTCGCATTGGAAGAGCTCACGCCGCGCGAGTGAGTGCAACGCGAGGACTAAATGCAGTCTCGTGTTACCCTTTCATTCTGGCGATGCTGAAGTCAGTCGGATCTCGTCAGATGTGAGGCGCTTTCCGCTCGTGTCGTCGATGTTGCCATCGATAATAGATTATGAGGAATAGGCCGATTGACAGGAGCCCGATTGTGTTTGGCTCCGGCACAGAAGCAGAAATCGGTTGAGTTCTAAAGGATTGAGAACGGAATACGGGGGGAGAGGCACCAACAGAAAAGCGGCTATCCGAGATAAAAATGCTAAACGTATCTGTTGATAATGTACTAATAGAGGCAAATAAATGTCCCCTAACGGTTCCTTCCAAATTACCCAAGAGCCCCGTGTCGATAGGGAAACTGCAACACACTAAGCTATTCGTATAGGAGATATTCCCGTCCAGCGCAGCAAATCCCGTAGCGTTCGAGGTCACAAGTGATTGCGCCCCGCTAAACCCAAATATCGTCCCGTTGTAATCAAGATTGAAAGTGCCTTCCACGCAGAAGGGGCAGCCTACATTGGCCATATTCACAGGGATTGCGCTCGCTTCCCTAGGGGACACGATGGTGACGAGCAATCCCAGGAACAATGCCAGGCACATAGAGCCAATACTCCGAATAACAATAGAGTTAGAATCTTGTGGACGCTGCTTCATAATAGACGCATAGCCTCTCATCGTATGCCTCCGTACCATCTCGCGGTAGTCTCTTCCGCGTGGCGAAACGTTGTCAGCTGCCTCTCCAGTTCTCATACTGTGTTTTGAGACTTGAAAGGGATACGGTTTAACGTCCTTGCACATTAGCCGGATGAAAGGGAGAGGTCTACCCCTCTTTGGAGGCATGGGGGATACGCGTAGGTGACCAAACTCGAGTTCCCTTGCCAAGAGGCAAGACGCATAACACGACCAGGCATCCTAGTGCAGCTTGACAGGATTCCTTCTGCTTCCGTAAGATGCAGGAACCTTTAATGCTCATCCTGCGAGGTGAGCAAGGAGTGCGCATGGGCCTGAATCCTGTTTGTGTCGATCGGCAGACCTCAACCTTCTCGTCGGAAATCGATGGGAGGGTTTTTTTATGCCCGTTGGAAGATGTGAAACGTGGGATGCCAAGGTGAGAGTGAG
>DATENE010000057.1:0-2256 GCA_035275205.1 Nitrospiraceae bacterium | reverse complement strand
AATGAAATGGAACCAATTCCTGCTGTCTCCAACTGTTTCGGTTGAAACAATTCGACACCGTTCCTATAATCCAGCGGCCCCGAGCCTTCCACTGGAGTCACCCATGCTTGCAAAAGTTCTGAGTGCCGCACTCGTCGGTATTGATGCGCATCTGATCGACGTGGAAGTCGATATTGCCGGAGGGCTTCCACAATTCTCAGTCGTTGGTCTCCCCGATGCCACGGTACGGGAGAGCCGCGACCGGGTCCGCTCCGCGCTCAAGAATACGGGCTTCCATTTCCCGGCAAAGAAAATCACTGTGAATCTCGCTCCCGCGGGAATCAAGAAGGAAGGCTCCGGCCTCGATCTGGCCATTGCCATTGGAATTCTCGTCGCGGAAGAAGTCATCTCACCTCAGAATGTCCAAGGCCGCGTCTGTGTCGGTGAACTCTCATTGGACGGACATATCAAGGCGATTACCGGGGCTTTATCCATTGGGATAGCCTGTAGGCCAGACTATAGTTTGCTCTTGCCGGCTGAGAACAGCCAGGAAGCGGCCGTGATACAGGGCGTGAAGGCGTATCCGCTCCACACACTCCCCGAAGCCGTGGCATTTCTCAACGGTACGGTTTCGCTGGGCCCGGCTCACGCAGACCAGGACCAGTTCTTTACGACGCGCCCTGCGGAGGATGACGACTATGGCGATGTGAAGGGGCAAGACCATGCGAAGCGCGCCCTGGAAATTGCCGCAGCCGGAGGCCACAATCTCTTGATGGTGGGACCGCCCGGATCAGGCAAGACCATGTTGGCGAAGCGACTCCCGACGATTTTGCCCCTCATGGAGCCGGAAGAAGCGATTGAAACGACTCGTGTCCATAGCGTATCTGGACAGTTACCGGCCAACCATCCGTTGTTGACGGTCCGTCCATTTCGCGCTCCGCACCATAGTATTTCCGATGCCGGACTTATCGGAGGCGGAACAGTTCCCCGGCCGGGAGAAGTATCCTTGGCGCACAATGGCGTGTTGTTCTTAGACGAATCCCCGGAGTTTCGCCGTCCCGTCCTGGACGGATTGCGGCAACCATTGGAAGACGGGCATGTGACCCTGACCAGGGCCAGCGGCTCGCTCCGCTACCCTGCGCGATTCATGTTGATCGCCGCGATGAATCCCTGTCCCTGCGGATACTATGGGGATCGCGCGCGTGAATGTGTCTGTACGCCGCACCAGATCCGCCGCTATCGAGCCAAATTGTCGGGACCGCTTCAGGATAGACTCGACATCCACATCGAGGTTCCGCCGGTCTCCGTGCGTGACTTGCACGATCACGGCCCCATGCCGGAACGTTCCGATACGATTCGATTACGCGTCCTGGCGGCGCGTGATCGACAGCGTCACCGGTATCGTCAAGACGGGATTCACTCGAATGCACAGTTGAAGCCTCGGTTCCTGAAGCGGTATTGTGGCTTGGACACGCCGGCTCAGGAACTCCTAGAGCACGCGCTAACCAAACTTGGACTGTCGGCTCGGGCCCATGGGCGCATTGTGCGAGTGGCGAGAACCATTGCCGATCTCGCGGGCTCTGATAAGATTGAGTCGCTGCATGTGGCGGAAGCGATTCAATACCGCAGTCTCGATCGTCGAATGGAGTTTTGAGGTTTTCTGTGTGGTCGACTGTGAAAGTCTTTCTCTGGTGGTTTATCGTCGGCGCCACCATGGCGCTGGCCGTGATTATGCTGCAGGGCGGCATTCGGGAAGCCATGCAAACGCCGGGGTCCGTGTGGGGACTGAAGTTGGTTGAGCTCTTGACGACTATTTTAGGAGGCGGGCTACTGGGTGGGTGTCTCGCATTGATTCTGGATCGTATCAAGAGATCATAATGCATGCGTGCTGCATCATCGTGAAATGAGGTCATAGATGGATGTGGAAGTGGGTTCGAATCTGTACCGCAACACCGACGGCGTGATTGAGATCGAGGGGGTTCCGCAAATTCAAGTCGCACTCAAACCACACACAGGTGCCTTGCTGGTGAATTTTGCCTTGTTCGATGTGGATGGGAAACTGACGGCGAAGCTCAACGATAGCACCCTGATGATCAATGAGAAGCGCGCCTACGATGTCACACAGACTCCGAAGAGTCTCCTGCTCACACATTCGGCCTCGGGCACCGTCGTTTTACAAATAAATCTGAAGGCGCCCGATGTCGTGGCCTTTACGAAAGGGGAGTTCCATACGATCAAAGGTCACGTAATCCAGGTATCCACCACCGAATGGAAGAT
>DATENE010000056.1:0-17467 GCA_035275205.1 Nitrospiraceae bacterium | reverse complement strand
ATACACAGCCTCCACGAGAAACACCGGCATGGGCGGAGAGATCGAGGAGGCATTAAGAATAGGCTGATAGGCGATGCCGCTAGTTGTATACACGTTGTTGACTTTGAGCCAAGTAGCACCAGGCCATGGGGTTACCGCCATCTGCTCCCCTCCGTTGTGGGCGGTGAATAGATGGCGCGAATCAGCAGAGAGAATTCCGTCGACCATAGCCTGCACCTTAGACTTTACAGGGGTTGGGTCAGTATCCCCACCGATCATCCAGACAATGTTGTCGTAATTCTTGTACCGGTTACCGACGTACTGGCCCCAAGCCATCATTTGCGAGGATGTGGCCGCCTGTACATCGGCACACCAGCCTTCATTGCCACAACCGTTACCGAGGTACAGTGGGTCGAGGAAAATGATAATGCCTTTCGCGGCAGCTGACTGGATGATGTAGTCAACATGGGCGAAATAGTCGTCTTTTGGTGGTGTAGTGAAGGGTTGTCCGATAAAGGGAGTAATCCTGTAGAAATTCGCAGGAGGATTCGCCGCGAACTTGCGTTCAATAAGATTTACAAGAACTCCTGTGAAACCAAGTTGCTTCCGACTCTCGAGGTAGAGGTCCACATCCGAATCAGAGAGCGCGGCGATCATCGACCAGGCCGTATCACCGACTAGCAGGAACGGCTTACCGTTCTGATCAACCAAATAGCGCGATGTGGGACCGACCGTAAGTGGATAGACAAAGCCGGTGGATGTGGAGCCAAGCGGGGTCACGGTGAGGGTGACCTGATTACTTGTCACCGTCCCATTGGTGGCCGCGATTGTCGTAGCTCCTTCTGACAGGCCGGTTGCCAAGCCAGAGCTGCTGATGCTCGCGACCGCGGGATTGCTCGACGTCCACGTAAATGTCAGCCCGGACATCGGATTGCCGCTCGTATCCGTCGCCGTGGCGACGAACTGCTGAGTCTGCTGCACCTGAATGGAGGGGGCTGCCGGTGTCAGTGTAATGAAGCTGACCGCCGATGGGACCACCGTCAGAGTAATCGAGTTACTGGTCATCGTCCCGTTGGTCGCCGTAATTGTCGTAGTGCCCTGTGACAGCCCACTTGCCAAGCCGGAGTTACTGACGCTCGCGACTGTGGGATTGCTCGACGTCCACGTAAATGTCAGCCCGGACATCGGATTGCCGCTCATATCCGTCGCCGTGGCGACAAACTGCTGAGTCTGATGCACCTGGATGGAGGGGGCTGCCGGTGTCAGTGTAATGAAGCTGACCGTCGTCGGGACCACCGTCAGGGTGATCGAGTTACTGGTCATCGTCCCATTGGTCGCTGTAATTGTCGTGGTGCCCTGTGACAGCCCACTTGCCAAGCCGGAGTTACTGACGCTCGCGACTGTGGGGTTGCTTGACCTCCATGTGAAGGTAAGCCCGGAAATCGGCGTGCCGCTTGCATCCGTCGCCGTGGCGACGAACTGCTGAGTCTGCTGCACCTGGATGGAGGGGGCTGCCGGTGTCAGCGTAATGAAACTGACCGTCGTCGGGGCCACCGTCAGGGTGATCGGGTTACTGGTCACAGTCCCATTAGTAGCACTAATCATTGCGATGCCCTCTGACAGACCGCTTGCCAGGCCTGAGTTGGTGATGCTCGCGACCGCGGGGTTACTCGACGTCCACGTGAATATGAGCCCGGAAACCCGCCTGCCGCTCGCATTCCTCGCCGTGGCGACGAACTGCTGAGTCTGATTTACCTGGATGGACGGAGCTGAAGGCGTCAGCGTAATGGAACTGATCGTCGACGGGGCCGGTGACGGGGCCGCAGGCGTAATCGTGAGAATGACGGGCACCGTGACTGATTGACCTCCACCATAGAGACGGAAGCTGCCGGTATATGTCCCTGGCTTCATGGGACAGGCGGGCGAACATGACCATGGTTGTTGAATGTCAGCCCACATCGTCCAGGTGCCTTCCTGCCCTGGTCCAAGGGTCATCGTCGCTGAGGCTGGCACTATCGTTTTGAACCAGTTGATCGTGTCATCCCACGTCAGGGTTACCGAAGCCTGGCCTGTGTTCTTCGTCACCATTTGGAAGCTTACCGGCGATTGGTTCTCCACAGCAGTCAGCGTGACTGTCGTTGGAGTCGCGGTGAACCCTGCCCATGATAGCGCGGGTAAGAACAGTAGCCCTGCGTTGAGACAAGCGTACTGAATAAGAATTCGTAATTGGCTCATAATCGCTCCCCTTCATATTGCTGCGCTTGCTGAGGGATACTCACTTTCACGCAATTTACAACGATTAAGTGTTAACCAGGCAAGTGTACGAAGTCTAGGAAACTTCATGATTTTCTTAACCTAGGAAGATCCCTAGTCTTGATGTCACTCATTGACTCCGTTCAACTCGAGCCCGAACCAGCGCGTCTAATGACCTCTGCCAACCATCTAAGCGCCAATCGGAGTGACACGAACTTCACCGACAAGCATGGAGTTCGTCGGGTTCTGGATCTGATGATGTGTGAATCGAGTCACCATAAGAGGTCGCCGCGGCTCAAGACTAGATAGATCAGCTCCGACTAGATCACTTTTCTGAAGTATTCGATTGTTCGACGGAGGGCATCTTCGAGTTGCACTTGAGGTTCCCATTTCAAAAGCTTGCGCGCCCGGCTGATATCGGGCTGTCTGACCTTGGGATCATCCGTGGGCAGCGGGTGATGTGTGATCTCGCTCGATGATCCGGTGAGGTTCAAGATCAATTTTGCAATCTCCATGACGGTCAGTTCACGCGGATTCCCGATATTGACAGGGTTGTGCATGCTGAACCCACCGGCGTCGTTATGTTGCGCGGCGAGAAATTTGCGATCGATCCGTTGTTCGATATTCTTATCTGAGTCCAGAAGAAGCAATCCGGTAATCCCACGGATCAGATCATCAACGTAACAGAAACTTCTGGTCTGAGAGCCTTCGCCAAAGACACTCAACGGTTTTCCCTGGAGCGCCTGAACGATGAAGGTCGACACGACGCGACCGTCATTCGGCCGCATGCGCGGCCCGAATGTATTGAAGATCCGCACGATCCTGGTATCGACCCCATGATAGCGATGGTAGGCCATCGTGAGAGCCTCTGCAAATCGTTTAGCCTCGTCGTATACGCCACGGGGGCTAAGGGGGTTGACGTTGCCCCAATAGGACTCAGGCTGAGGGTTCACCAGCGGATCCCCATAGACTTCCGACGTGCTGGCCAAGAGGAACCTCGCACCCTTCGCCTTGGCGAGTCCAAGAACTTTGTGCGTACCTAAGGCGCCGACCTTGAGCGTGGCAATAGGATATTCAAGATAATCTTGCGGGCTCGCGGGTGATGCGAAGTGCATGACCGCATCCAGTGTGCCGTCGACGTGGACATAGTCACACACATTATATTTGACGAAGGAAAATCGCTCGTGTCCGAGCAGATGGGCGATGTTCTCTACCCGCCCGGTGAGAAGGTTATCCATGCAGATCACGGAATGGCCCGCCTGCAGCAGCACATCGGAAAGATGGCTCCCGAGAAACCCGGCTCCGCCTGTAATAAGGATACGCATACGATGATGCTTCTTTTACGCTCGTCGCATCGCGAATGCTATGAAATTTATTAGCATCGATCGGAAAGGCTGGGAAGGCTTACGGATTCAGGGTCGGTTGCCCCTGAGTCGGCTGAGGCATTGGAGCGCTTCCGCCAGGAACGATCGACGATCCCGGCATCGATGGCGACACAGCACCGGGCAGAGCCCCTGGCTGCATGATCGGACCCGATGAGGGACTCGGGTGTTGAAACACCCAATCATAATAGGTGGCGCGCCCCTCGAAATGCCGGACTGCAAGGGGAAAGTCTTTCTGTCGAAACGGCCGTGCGCGGCTCTTGCTTCGGACCCCCATGATGCCGCCTGTCGGGGCCCGAAGATATTCCCATTCTCCATGCCCCACTGGATCAAGATAGACCTTGCGCAAATAGGGTTTGGGTAATCTCGTGAGATCAGCCAATGTCTGGGGGTAGACCTCGCCCGGCATCACACGGCCGGCCTTGATCGTCGCGGAATACAATGCGAGGGCATTCTGAATCTCAATCCCTTTGGCCAAAAGATCCGCCTCAAGCTCCCGCTGCACGACAGCCTTCCATTGTTTCGCGGCTGCGGTCGTGGCAATCCCGATGAGGACGATCACGAACATGAGCATGAGGTAGGTCACTCCTCGCTCGCTCATGACTCGTTGACGCTGGCTGATAGCCATTGACATGCTATGGTTGCGCAGCTGGCTGGGTGGCTTCTTCAGAGAGCAATACCGTGTACTCCACTCGTGACCGACGGTCTTGCAACGTCACACTCTCTTCCGTGATTGTTTTCACCATGACGTGATCTTCTACCGTTTCACCCTTCCTGACAACATGGAGATCATCATTCTTCGTGAGCACAGCCAGTTCGCCCTTTTTCTTCCACCCATCCTCCATACGCACAAATCCGAGATAGTGGAATTGGGCTAGTCCGTCAATAACCGCCTGTTGGAGCAGTGCCTGCCCCGACCCGGGATCAAACTCTGATTGATTTGTACGGGCAACCTCCGAGTTATCAGGCCGAGGCGGTGCAAAGATATTGCGCGGCGGTGTGAAAGTCATCTCCCGTTGAGTCCTCGCGGCGGCGAGGAGATCGAGCTGCACGTGCAACCCATCGACTGCTCCACGGGTTGCCCGAGGCGTGGAAGCAGCGCCGCTCACATTCGTCAGCGGCACACGCACGGGCTCTTCCATGATCAGCCATTCCCTGGCAAGGATTCCACCCCAGAGTAGGCCGAGCGCGGCCAAGGCTGCTACTTTCTTTTGATTCGTCGTGAGCATGCCTAGACCGCTACTGAACTGTGGCCTTACCTGGATCGCCACGAAGATACGTGGCGATCTTAATGTTAAACGTCAACGTTTTATCTTGCTGACTGTCTGAAGGTACGAGTTCCAAGTCCTCGATGTAGACCAGTTCCTCGGCCGTCTCCACGTCATAGAGAAACCGCCGAAGATCCTCGTAACGACCGGTCATTGTACCCTGAAGTACCCCCTTACTTGTGTTGGCCACCGGCGTAGGCTCAGTCTTGTAAGAGAGCGCGGGGAGGATCACACGATTACGTTTCGCCTCCTCAGTAATGCCCAACGCCAAGGGAGCAAAATCCCGTTCAACCGGCAAGACCGACCACACCTGTGCCAGATCCTTCTGCGCTTTCTGGACCGCCTTATGATGCATAAGTTTTTGGCGGGCTTGCTCCCACTCCAACTCCAATTTCGCCAGACGCTGCTCGGCTCCATCAACCCCACCGGTGCGGACTGCCCACAACACTCCAACGAGCAGCAACACCAACGCGAGCCATGGAATCAAGACTCCATGGGGCTTTCGCAATTGTTGGAGAATGAAATCCATCATGTCGCTCTACACACCCGGTTGCCGATAACGTATCGTCAAGTCAAACTCAACCAAGCCATCCGGCCCTACCCTATGTTGGCCCAGCACAGGATCGCGAAAGATAGCGTGGTCTTGCAATGTGACCGTCAATGCCGTCACATCTTCGACCTTCACCGCTAACCCTGTCATGTGTACCACTGCGCTTCCCGGGTCCAGGCGTATACTCTTAATCGACACATGCTGGGGAATGGCCGCTTCAAGAGCGGACAGAAACTGTGTCCAGGAAAAATTCCGTTTTGTGAGGAGCTGATTCGCTAAACTGACTTCTACCGGCAACTGCTGCGAAGAGGGTCCTGAGAGATCAATGTTTTCTTGTTGGGCCTCGGCAAGGAGCTGCTGATCTTGCATGCGAACATGATCAAGGCGTGCTTGCATATCCTGCCGATCGCGCATCGTCATGACGGTTTGGGCTACACTCCAGAGGATGGAGACTCCGACGATCCCACTGAGCGCAACGAGCGCCAGACGAGTAGGCGCGACATACCACCGGTATCGGCTGCTCAGTTCGATGTGAAAAAAATTCGCCCCGCCTGGCTTGCCCCAAAAACCACTCGCACCGCCGGTGAACCGACGAAGAAATGTTCGTCCAGGCGCCATCGTCTACATCACCCCCGCCACGGCAGGGAGCGTCGCCCATGACGTACTCCCCCCGTCATGAGTCCAGCCCACGCGTTCGACAGCTTCCCAATCCAGTCGCCCAACCGATAAGCCGAGCTCCCTATTCAACGCCTGTTCAAGCATCGGAAACGGGCTATCACTGGCGAGAACAATCTCGGTCACATTCAAGCTAGGATGATGCTCGCGGCATGCGCGCAGAGATGCGGCACATTCCTCAACGACGTTGGCAACCAGGTTGCCACCAACGTCTTCTTCACCTTGCGCGACTTCGGCGCTCAACAGTTTGGTCCGAACAAACACTAATCGCCCTTCCTGCATGACGAAGCAGGTCAATCCGCCGTCCGATACACTGATCCAGAGCAAGTCTCGGCCCAACCGTTTCCGGCCACCTGCCGCTTTCAGCCAGAGATTAAACAGACGAAAGCTGGTCATTCCGACTTCCTGCGGAAGCAACCCGACCGATTCACAGAGGGACTCGTATTGCTTCAAGATGGCTTCCTGAATCGCCACGACAAGGACGATATGGGAACGCTCGTCCCCTGCCCCATGAGAGGGGAACCTCTGCCAGGCAATCTTGGCCCCGGCCAGCGGCAACATATGCTCCTGCCCCAGACGCCATCGAATCAGCGCCTCTTGCTCTTCCGCCTGCGCCGGGAGTTGTTCCAGCTGTAATACGGTCGCGCGCACCGATAGATCCGGCAACAACAACACAATCGGACACGGAACGTCAGACAGCCATACACGCCCTGCGAACCGGATATCTCGACTTGCTCCCGCTAGCGACCGAAGGCGACTTTCTACCGCGGGCAGATCTGTCAAATTCAGATCCATTGGGGACAGCGTGATCGCTCCGGTCGGGGTCGGCGAGAGGGCACAGCGATAGCGGTAACGCCCCCGCCAGGTGCGGACAGCCTCTCCCCAGGCGAGGGACTGCGCGCCGATTTTCAAGCAGTGCCGCGGACGGCTAGACGTAAGGCTCCACATCACTTATCCTTCCTCGCTGAAGGTCACTCGATTGATCTCGTGCAAGGTGGTGGAACCTTCCAGCACCTTTCTGAGCGCGGACTGCCGCAACGTAATCATCCCGCCGGTCACCGCGCGATAGCGGATCTCGGACAAGGGGCGCTCGGCAAGAATCATCTCTTTGATTTCATCGTTCAGATCCAGAAATTCCGTGATACATTTTCGTCCGCGATACCCAGTCCCGTGGCACGCCTGACATCCTTTGCCTTCATAAAACGGCACATCCTTATATTCTTCGAAGTTGAGGCCGGACTCTTCCGCCAGCACGTTGTCGAGCTTGACCGCCTCTCGACAGGCGAGACACACCATTCGAACAAGCCGCTGCGCCAACACACAGTTCAGCGCGGCCAAGAAGTTGTAGGCATCGATCCCCATTGAGGCAAATCGCCCGATGACATCGAACACATTGTTGGCGTGCACCGTCGTCAAGACTAAATGGCCGGTGAGCGACGATTGGATCGCAATTTGCGCAGTCTCTGCATCGCGGATCTCGCCGACCATGATTTTGTCAGGGTCATGACGCAGGATAGATCGAAGCCCTCGCGCGAAGGTCAGTCCCTTCTTCTCATTCACGGGAATTTGCACGACCCCCGACAACTGATACTCGACCGGGTCTTCAATCGTGATCAGTTTATCTTCCTTGATATTCATCTCCGTAATCGCCGCGTACAGCGTCGTTGTCTTTCCACTTCCGGTCGGACCGGTCACCAACACCATGCCGTAGGGCCGCGTAATCGCGCGCCGAAAACGCTTCAGGTCTTCCACGTTGAATCCGAGTCGTTCCAACCGCAATGCCGAAACCCCCGTGGTGATCGCCTCGCGATCGAGAATACGAATGACGACCGATTCGCCGAATACACTCGGGAGGATCGAGACACGGAAATCGACGGTCTTGCGCTCCAGTCGCATCCGAAAGCTTCCATCTTGCGGTACCCGCCGTTCCGCGATGTCCAAATCCGACATGACTTTCAGCCGCGAGACTAACGGCGCATGGAGACGGATATCGAGCGGCTCCATCGCCGGAACGAGAATCCCATCCACCCGCAACTTCACCTTGGTGGCGCGATCGGCGGCTTCAATGTGAATGTCGCTGGCCCGGCGCTGCAGCGCGCTCAGGAGGATCGAGTCCAACAGTTTGACGGCAGGACTTTGATCCTCTCCTGTGTGATCGATGGTGAGGACTTCCTCTCCCCGCTCGTCCTCCTTCACCAGCACGGATCGATACTCCGCCTCTAGCTCCCGAAGGGCTTGGCTGGAGCCTTCGCTGTGTTCCAGGGCTGCGAGAATCGCACTTCTCGAACTCACCACCAGATCCAATGGCCGCCCCAAAATCAGCTCTAACTCATCCAGTGCCAGGAGATTTTGTGGATCGGGGATGGCAATGGTCAGGCGACCTTGGTGCTCTGCAATCGGTACAAACGGATGCCGTCGCATGAGTTTCACCGACATGGAATCATAGAACGCCTGGTCGACCCGGAAATCCGTCAGAAGATTGCACGGCAAGTCAAACTGGGCTGCCAGCGCACGGGCCAGCTGATCCTCAGAGAGAATCCCCTCGCTCACCAAGGTTTGGCCAAAAGCTGCCGTCACACCACCCAAACGGCTAAGGACCTGGTCCAGAGTCTGTTTCGGTAAAATCCCCTGCCGTACAAGCACATCCGTCAGCGTTGGTCGCGTCACTGTCCTTGCCATAGATTCCCTACTCACTTCCCGAGACATGAGCACAAGCCGAAGCGCGCGATGACGGCATTGAGCGCTACACCGCCCCAGCCATTTGAAATACCGGCAGATACATGACGATGACGATCGCGCCCACTAAGACCCCCATGATCAGAAGCATCATCGGTTCGATCCACGTCGTCAATTGCGTGAGGCGGAGATCCAAGTCTCCTTCATAAAATTCAGCCACGTCATGCAACATCGCGGGCAACGATCCGGTTTCCTCCCCGACTGACAGCATTTCCACTGCCAACTTGGGAAATACTTTTGGGCGATCCAGCGCGGCGGCCAAGGTCGTCCCTTCACGAATTTCCGCGACCGCACCCGCAACTCCGAGCGATACATACCGATTGGAGAGGGCGCTCCGTGCGATAGACAATGCGTCTACAAGCGGGATGCCCCCGGCAAGGACCGTCGCGAGAGTGCGCGCAAGCTGAACCGTATAATGCTTCACAAAAATTGGTCCCAAAACGGGCAGGCTCAGTGACAGCCGATCCACAGCGAGCCGTCCAGCCGGCGTCACATAATACGCGCGGCCTGCAAGCCCAAGAGCGGCAAGTCCCACGAGTCCAGGCACAAGGTACACTTGCCCTCCTGTTACCAAATCAAGTAACAACTGCGTGGCAGCCGGTAAGGACTTTGACGACTCCGCATAGACCGACACAAACGTCGGCACGACGTAGCTCAACAGAAACCCGATGACGGCGATCCCGACAAGCACGAGAAAACCTGGATACGCAAGTGCTTTCGACACTTTCTGACGCAGCCCAATCATCAATTTTAAATACGCAATAAACCGCTGCAGCACCTCCGCCAAATTCCCCGATTGCTCCCCAGCCTTGATCGTTGCAATATACAAGTCTGAAAAATGGATCGGATGTTTCGCCAACGCTTCAGAAGCCGATGCCCCGCCACGAATATCTTGTCGAACCGTCCGCAAGGTCTGCTGAAACCCTGAATGGTTGGCTCGCTCGATCAAGAGATCCCACACCCGCAACACGGGAAGACCAGCTCTCACAAGAGCGAGCAACTCTTGATTGAACACCAAGAACTCCTGGAGCGGGAGCTTTCCAAACGCCTGCCACCCCAGACCCAAACCGGTTGTGGCCGCACCCCGGCGCTGTAACCGAAAGATGAGGAAGCCCTGGCCCTCCAGTTTGGCCCGGACGAGGTGTTCTTCCTCTCCCTCAATCTGCCCATCAAGGGTTGAGCCATCAGGACGGGCCACTCTGTATGCAAATACAGGCATGATACGATGTTGATGAATGTCAGGGTGATAACAGGAGTCGGCTTACTGCGCCGATGCGCCCTGGTCGGCACTCACCCCGGACATGGGCCGATTATCCGGTAACCATAAGGCCTGACCAATCTCAATTCTGTTGTCGGTTAATTGATTGAGGGTCCGCAGCTGTTCTAGTCGGACGCGATACCTCTGTGCAATGCTCCACAGCGTATCACCGGCCTTCACAAAAACATGCTTGGGTGGAGCCATCGGTTGCTCACCCCCCGACAAAGACGCACGGGTTGCGCGCACCGGTATCACCGCGCCCGTGGTCGGCCCCATCTGAAGCGTCTCCTGAAATTCTGAAGGCTGATTTCGTAGTGCGGGAACCTGCATGGCCTTCTGGCCCTTACGGATCGCACCGCTGGATGGCAATGGAAGCACCTGTCCATCAGGAGCAGGACTCGCTTTCCCCATTCTTAAGAGCTGCTTCTGAAGCTGCCTCATCTGGCTCTGTAATTGAAGACTGCTTCGGGACACATGAGCCCTCTCCGTCCGAGCCGCAGCCAGTTCCTCCCGCTGCAATTCGATCACCTGCCGTGCTTCGACGACCCGCCGTTCGGCTTCTCTAACCCGTCCTTCAAGCTGTGCCCGTGCAACTTGAGCTTCTGCCAGTTCCCTGCGCCGCCCCTCAAGGTCAGCCCGCAATTCAGCGACGGTCCGTTGCGCATCGCGCATCGACGCTTTTAACGCGTCTGTGGTCAGCTCAAGATCGACGACTTCCGGCTCACGCATCGGTTCGAGTTCGCCGCATCCCGCAAACAAGACTGAGGCCAAACCGACCGCACAGAGGACACCGGCTCGCATCGTTGGATAACAGGTGCGTGTTGTCTTCACCGAAGTCTGGAGCACTGTGCGGTGACGGTGATGCATGGACATCCTTACCAACGATTATACGGGGTACCGTTCGTCCCCACGAACTCGGACCCTGAAAAGATGTCGACCACGCCCCCCTCGGCAGGATCAGAAATCTCCTGCCATGTGGTCGTCGCACCGGTGAAGGGATCCTTTGGGATGGCCCGTAAATATCCGGCGCTTACCAGGGACGTCAGAGACGGAGGATACTTTCCCTGGTCTGCCTTGTGCTGATCCAGTACATCGCGAAGTGTCGAGAGATCCTGACGCAAGGCAGCCTCTTTGGCCTTCATTACCGACGATTGGTATGAGGGCACTGCCAGGGTGGCAAGAATGCCGATGATCGACACGACGATCATCAGCTCAAGCAGGGTGAAGCCATGTGTGCCCCATGCTTTACACTTACCAATCTCGATACTTCGTGCCATCTAATGCCATGTCCTGACTCTGAGTCATCACGTCGTACACGTCATCCCCACACCAGCTCGCTGCGTTCGGTGTATCCTTATAACATCGGAATACCCAATCCGCTTTGCCGGTTAAAGGATCAAGGGGAAGACTCCTCAGATAACGTCTGGTCGTTGTGCCCCTGATTGTCGCCTCTTCACTGCTGAGCTTAACCCCCAACAGCCTATCCAGCGACTTCGGATATCCGTATACACTTGTCACGTCTTTGCACGTGAGCTTGTTCTTCACGCAAGCCGGCCCCAATAAGACGTCGCCATCGCGATTCCACTCCAGCTTGAAGGTGTCGATGGCAGCCCGCATGATCCTCAAATGCTGCCGCAGTTCTATTTCATGAGTCCGTTTCATCGACAGGCGGCTGAGCGGCATGGCGACGGAGGCAAGCACCATCACAATCGTCAGCGTAACCAAGAGCTCCAAGAGGGTCACGCCTGACTCTTTCACCGCACCCTCACGATACCTTTTCCTTCTTGAAGCGGCGTCGTGGATGATTCTGCGGCGGAATCCACTAACGCCACACGCAGAGGAGACACACCGGGCGCCTTCGCGTAGAAGGTGACCGTGACGGTTCGCCCTCCTATCTGTCTCGCTGATGGTGCAACTCTGAAGGCAACCATTCCCGCTTGTGCCTCTGGGCTGCCGGAGGCCTGCCCACCTATGCCGTCTGACTGGATGACTTCACCATTCAGGAGTTTTCTAAGCTCTAGAACCTGTGGATCGTACTGGAGCTGAAATACGCCTTCTGCCGTTGGACGAAGACGCTCGTCATTGATGGCAAGCCTAAATTCTTTTCCCGTTTGGATCACTGACTCATCCGGCTTAATCGAGGCAACCAACCCCATCGAAACCATCGGGGTCAGTGATGCTGCAGCGGCCTTCCCGGCCATTCCCTCTTTTGCTGCCCCTTTCGAGGATGAGAACCCTGCACCCGAAACCCCTCCTCCCAGCATGGAAATCTTCTTTCCCTTTGGGGCAAACATCGGGCTCGTGGCATAGCTTGAATCCGTCCCGGACCAGAACACCTGCGTCGTGAGCCCGGGAGGAGTGACGCCCTGAATGATATGCGGTGTGATCGTCAAGATGACTTCGGTGGTAACCCGTTGGGTCTTAAACGAACTCAAGAGATTGCCGATGACAGGGAGATCGCCGATCCAGGGAATAGTGGTGCGGGTCTTGCGATCCTCTTCTTGGAGTAGCCCTCCCAACACAATTGTTTCACCATCTCTGATATTGAGCATGGTTTCCGCCGAGCGATTACCGAACTTAAACTGGGTAATGGGGGGACTGGCTTGCAGCGTCACTTGATCGCCGAGGCGAATGACTTCAATCTTCATCTTCAGGGAAAGCTCATTCCCCAGATGGATCGAAGGCTCAACGGTCAATTTGACTCCGGTGTCGCGGAATTCGATCGAGGTCACTGTCGAGGTCGTGGGAACTGCTCCTGTTGCCGCTTGACCCGGTAAGACGTTCGTTGTGGAAAGCAGGATCGGCTGCTTATCACCAATGTTAATCTCCGCCTTCTTGTTGTTGACCACACGGACTTTCGGCGCGGCAAGAGTCTTGGCATCGGTGACCTGTTTAAAGAAATCCAGCTGGACGTTGGTCGGAAGCTTAAAGAGATAGCTGTCTCCCCCAAGGTTGGTGAGTTGGTTGAGCGTGAACTGCTGTGCGAGAGTTCCGGCAATCAATCCCGTAAACCCCGGCGGTACGATGGCGCCTGCGACCTGCTTGGGATAGGTCAGACCATAGGTCTGATCGACCGTGCGGTCGACTTCCAGAACCTCCACATCAAAAAGAACTTCGGAATCCAGTCGGTCATTGGCCAAAATAATCTTTTCAGCCATCTCCAGTTTTTCGGGTTGGTCCCGAATCACAATCGTGTTCAATTGTTCGTTGGCATGCATCCGTTTGGAATCGAGCATGCTCTTCAGCAATACCACCATGTCCTTCGCTTTCGCGTTGGACAAATAGAACGTCCGGATCATGAGATCCTGATACTGTTCCTGCTTCTGCTTGGTATTGGGACTGACGATCATGACGCCCGGGGATACGGTTTGGGCGAACAGGCTATTGCTGTTGAGAATGAGATTGAAGGCCTCTTCGAACGGCGTGTCCTGAATGCCAATGGTCACAGGGTCATTCCTGACATCCTTGTCGAAAATGAGGTTGATCCCTCCAGCCTTTCCTATCCCTTCCAAGACTTCTTTGAGCCCGGCATTGCGAAACCGAAGCGTCACCGGTTGCTTCCGCCGATCGTCACGGTTCAGCGCCTGCTGCTCCTCGGTGAGTTTAGAAATACTATCAAGGGGTTCCTTGAACGAGGGATCTAGTTCAGCCGCTCTGGCATAGGCCTCCATGGCCTCGTCAGCCCGACCGAGCTGGGCGAGACGATCGGCTTCTCGATTCTGGCCACGCGCATCTTTCAAGCGAAGCGCTTCAAGTAACCCCGCTTGATGTTCGGAGCTGGACGGTTCGATGGTGAGTGCACGCTTAAACTGCTCTATCGCAAGATCCGGCTGATGTTCTTTGAGATACACCCGTCCTCGCTCTTCATACGACCCAGCAGCTCGTTCTCGAGCCATGGTGTATTTGCTCTGCAATGTGGGATTGAAGGGATCATCCTTCAGCGCTTGCTTATAGGCGAGACTCGCTTCCTCCCAATTACGCGCTGCGAGATGTTGATCCCCTCGCTTGACGTCAGGTGAATTGAAATAGGCGCAGCCGGCGAGAAAGGCCATTGCCCCAATGGCACACCACATCCCCATTGCGATATGTCTCATAAGATTATTGCCTGGACTGTTCATTGGTCACACAACACCGTGAACGCCAAAAGATGGAGCCAGGGAAACTACTTGGAATTTTCGTGCCACAAGCAATCTATAGCAGCGTCTGTCAGGTGGGGCAACGAGAATCAAAAACTCTGCAGATGATGAAAGATGGGCGCCCTGTCTGCTATGTGCTACAGAAGGCTCCCCAGTGTGAACAGGCCAGCTTCCCCTACTTTTCAGGTATCAGACTAGGTGAGAAAGTCCCTGGCACAGGATGAAGAACAAGGCAGCCTGGCGCCCTCTATAAACGCCAGTACTTGAGCGTCTTGGGCAGTTTCGTCTGATCAAGCAGACATTTCACATCAATAACCACACCCTCCCGTTGACTGCGGAGAGGTTTGAGTAATTCTTGTAGGTCCATTTCCGCGTACACGCGGTGCGCTACCGCGATAACCAACCCATCAACGTTCTTCAAATCGTTCCACTGCTGCAGGTGAATTCCGTATTCAGCGACCGCCTCTTCCGGTTCTGCGATCGGATCATGCACCAATACTTGAACCCCGTACTCACGCAACTCCTGGATGATATCAAGCACCTTGCTGTTGCGCAGATCCGGCACATTCTCCTTAAATGTGAGGCCTAAGACTGCCACTGTGAGATCGTTGACTTGCCGGGGAAGTTGACCGAGGAGCTTGATCGTTTGCTCCGCAACAAATTTTCCCATCCCGTTATTGATGCGCCGACCAGCCAGAATCACTTGCGGATGATAGCCGACCGATTCAGCTTTCGCGGTCAGATAATACGGGTCTACGCCAATACAATGCCCTCCGACTAATCCAGGGAAAAACTTCAGAAAGTTCCACTTCGTTCCGGCAGCCTCTAAAACCGACTTGGTATCGATTCCGAGTCGATGGAAGATGAGTGCCAGCTCGTTCATCAACGCAATATTTAGATCGCGCTGTGTGTTTTCGATTACCTTGGCTGCTTCCGCAACCTTAATGCTTGAGGCCCGATGGACTCCAGCCTTCACAACGAGCGCATAGGTATTCGCGACGATTTCAAGCGAATCTGCATCTTGAGCCGAAACGACCTTGACGATCTTCTCAAGAGTATGCTCCTTGTCCCCCGGATTTATGCGCTCCGGTGAATATCCAACCTTGAAGTCAATGCCTGATTTGAGGCCAGAAGTCTTCTCCAGGATAGGGAGACAAATATCCTCTGTTACTCCCGGGTACACCGTAGACTCATAGACAACGATCGTACCAGGAGACATATTCTTGCCAATCAGTTCCGAGACTATTCGTAGCGCCTTGAGATCAGGCTGGAGCGCCTCATTGATCGGAGTTGGAACGGCCACAATAATAAAGTCGGCGGTCTTGAGATCGGTAGGCTCAGAAGTATACTGAACTTGCGAGGCTTTGAGGTCGGCCGCCGACACTTCTCCAGTTCGGTCAAAGCCCTTCTGCAATTCTGCAATCTTTGCTTTGTTGATATCGAACCCGATAACCCTACCCCGTCTGCCAAAGGCAACGGCGATAGGAAGCCCTACATAACCAAGTCCAACAAGCGCAATCTTTCGTGCGTTCTCTTTCATTTGAGCCATAACTCCTCTCCGATTGGTTATTAACAGAATGGCAGAACACCGCGTTTCCGTCAACGAAGTCTAGTGAGTGCGGCGTAAGAAGCAAGTTCATGTTGACAGAACATGTTCACTCTCATTTTCATTCCCGTGCCCACCAGAACACGTGTCTCTTCAAACTGCCTCTGGGATGCATCCCCATCGCACTAGATTCACCCGGCAAACACATCGGCTGCTGACGGCACATCCAAAGCGATGGCTTTAGCTTTTCTCCGACTGACAAACAGCGAAACTCTTTATCTCAGTGAATGCTTCCGACTATTTCGTAACTTCCAAGCTTCGCAATTCGATCGGGGAAAAGACACATTGCCGTGCCCTCTTTAAAAAGCTACGTACTCCCACTTGGCTCTCAACAAATAAGTCAATGCGTGCGCATGAAAAATCGCCTAGTTTCAATGAGTTAGATTGAATACTGAACAATTAACCTCATGTGTTCAATTCTTTGGATGTTGCCTATTCCGCATACACTTTCCCCACCCCATGCCTTTCTGAAATGCTTGGCATCTGAGTAGCTCAAGCTCTTGCTTTAGCTTAGCAATTTGAACATTAAGATTCGACACATCGTATACCAGAACCAAAGGGCATTGCTCTTGCTCAACCTCCTCCCTAAGCAGCGTACATCTGAATCAAGACGTACCATGATTCGGATCGTCTGCCCTGCTTGTGTAAGTGTACGGAATATCTTTCAGTTGATACGTGCAATGGCTGGTGCTGAAATACGGAGGAACTAGACCATGTGCCAAGTGATACGCCAACGTCTCATCGTAATTTGGGCGATCGCATTGGGCCTCATGACAGCCCATGTATCATTACTTCAGTCTATTCCTTCCGCCTCCGCGCAACAGGTGACGGGATCTGCTTACCAAGGAAACAGCGGAACAGGCTCTCAAGGGCGCCGCATTGAGAGCCTTGACTCCAGCCTTCTATACCCAACGAAATCTTTGGAGAGGAAGGACACGCAAAGTTTGACCTATAAGCCACATCGACTGATTCGAAAGCCACAGAACGCTCCCGTCGCGTCCGTTGAACCTTCTCCGTCCAGCCCTTCATCTGTCAGCTCCTTGCCGACGCCGAGCCCGTCGTTACAAAACGACAACACAATACCTCAAGACAAGGAATCTTCATCTTTTACCGGAAGTGCTAGGCCAACCGTACCTCTTGCGACCGTGAGCGTCGCACCAACCTCTGGGGCCACTGCGGCTGGCACAGCATCAACCGGAACTATCCCACTGGCCGCTGCAGGAACGGGTAACTCCTCAACCTCAGGAAATGGAAATGCCGGTGGACGATCGATGAGCAAATTAGCTGCGGAGATGCCAGGGTTGGCCCAACTGATGTCGCCGCCTTCGGCACCAGCACCTTCGACACCACCACCTTCAATCAATCCGGCCATCGGCGCCAGTCCGACGACGCTCTCCTTTACGGCCACGCAGGGCGGCGCCAACCCGGCCAATCAGATCGTGACCATCAACAATACCGGCGGCGGCACCTTGAACTGGACCGCCAGCGACAGCGCCACCTGGTTGACGGTCAGTCCCGCTTCCGGCACCGGCAATGGCGCCGTCACATTGAGTGCGGCCACCGGGTCCTTGGCAACCGGCTCGCACACCGGCTCCGTGACCCTCAGTGGCGGCACCGGCGTGAC
>DATENE010000055.1:0-11918 GCA_035275205.1 Nitrospiraceae bacterium | reverse complement strand
TGCGATGTCAGGGCTCCCGCTCACGCTGTTGTCCATCGGTATCGGCGTCGGCGCGATGCTGGTCGGACGACTGTCTCAAAACCGGATTGAGTACGGACTGATCCCTCTGGGAGCTATGGGCGCATCCATCGCACTGTCTTTACTGGGCGGCTTGACTCCACAATTGGTTGGAACGTTTCTGGTATTGGGACTCCTCGGAATCTGCTGCTCCTTCATCTTCGTGCCGTTGAACGCGATTCTTCAATGGAGATCGCCACCCGATCGGCGCGGCGCCGTCATCTCGTTTTCCAACACCTGCGTCTTTACCGGAATTCTGCTCGGATCACTCGCCGGCGGATCGCTCGCCAATATCGGGTTCTCGACAAGCAGCATTTTTCTCGTCACCGCCGGAGTGACCATCGTCGGTACAATGTGGGCCCTCTGGCTGATGCCCGATGTGTTCCTGCGGCTGGTGTTCGTCATCTTGACAAACACTCTCTATCGCCTCCGCACCGTCGGTCAGCACCATGTTCCTCAGTCCGGCGGGGCGCTTCTCGTCCCGAACCATATGTCGTTTATCGATGGCTTCTTGCTCATGGCCAGCGTCGATCGGCCCATACGATTCGTGGTGGATGCCGCCTATGCCACATCCCCATTGTTCAAATGGTTGATGACCGCCATGAAGGTTATTCCAATCGCTTCAGGAGGCGGCCCACGCATCATTCTTCGAGCGCTACGCAGCGCGGGGCAGGCACTCGACGACGGAGAGATCGTCTGCATCTTCCCCGAAGGACAGATTACCCGCACCGGCACGCTGTTGCCGTTCCGCCGCGGCTTCGAACGGATTGTGAAGGGGCGGGAGGTGCCGATCATCCCTGCACACTTGGATCGCGTGTGGGGCAGCATCTTCAGTTTTGAGAAGGGTCGTTTCTTCTCGAAATGGCCTGAGCGCATTCCTTATCCATTGACGGTGTCCTTCGGTGCGCCGTTGCCCTCGGATACGCCGGCACACACACTCCGCGACGCGGTTCGCACACTCGGAGAGGAGGCCTGGCGTCTGCGCAAATCCTGTCGTCGCCCGCTGCATCGTGAATTCATCCATGCCATGAGGAGACATCCCTTTCGCTTTGCCATGGCAGACCATAACCGCCCGCGTGTGTCGTCGCTCCAAGCCCTGATCGGGTCCATCGCACTTGCCAGAGCGTTTCGGCCACAGTGGGAAGACCAGCGGCATGTCGGTATCCTGCTCCCGCCGACCGTCGCCGGCGCATTGGTCAACGTAGCAGCGCCCCTGTGCGGGAAGGCCAGCGTGAATTTGAACTACACGGTCGGCAAATCCGGCCTCGAAACGGCTGTGCGACTCGCCGGCCTTCGCACGATCGTCACCAGCCGAGTCTTCGTCGAGAAGGCCAAGTTGGAGTTGCCGGACGGGCCGTCGATCGTGTGGATCGAGGATGTCGCCCGCACTATCGGCACAGGACAGAAACTCATGGCGAGTCTTCTCGCCCTCTGCGCCCCCGCGCGGATGATCGAACGCGCTTGCGGACAGCACACCCCGCTGACGATGGACGACCTGGCCACCATCATCTTCAGCAGCGGCAGCACGGGAGAACCGAAGGGCGTGATGCTGTCTCACTTCAACATCGATGCCAATGAACAGGGAACCAGCCAAGTCCTCCATCTCTATCAAGAGGAGCGAGTGCTCGGGACTCTTCCGTTCTTCCATTCGTTCGGCTATCTCGTCCTCTGGCTCGTCATGTTCAACAACGCGGGCATCATTTTTCATCCCTCCCCGCTCGACGTCGCCGCTATCGGCGAACTTGTGCGCCGCTACCGCATCACATTCCTCGTCACCACGCCGACCTTTCTCCAGCTGTATCAGAGACGTTGTACCCCTGAGCAATTCAGTTCGCTACGCGTAGTCCTGACCGGCGCTGAGAAACTTCCGCCCCGGCTCGTGCGGGCATTTGAAGATCGGTTCGGCATCGAACCGATCGAGGGCTATGGCGTCACCGAATGCGCCCCCGTCGTCGCCGTCAATTGTCCGGACTTTCGTGCCGCCGGGTACTACCAACCGGCCTCACGGCGGGGAACGGTCGGCCAACCGCTGCCCGGCGTGTCTGTGAAAATCGTCGATCCCGACAGCTTTGCCTCATTGCCCCCCGATACCCCAGGCATGTTGCTAGTCGGAGGTCCCAACGTCATGAAGGGGTACCTGGGACGTGAGGATCTGACGGCCAACGCTCTGCGCGACGGCTGGTACATTACGGGCGACATCGCGATGCTGGATGAAGATGGGTTCTTGACGATCACCGACCGGCTTTCGCGCTTCTCCAAGATCGGTGGTGAAATGGTCCCGCATGGCCGTGTGGAAGAAGCATTGCAGCACGCCGCCGATGCCGACATGCAAGTCTTCGCCGTCACCGGCATTCCGGACGAGCGTAAGGGCGAGCAGCTCGCCGTCCTTCACACCTTGGATGAGTCGAAAATTCCCGGCATCCTTGGAAAGCTCACAGCATACGACCTCCCGAACCTCTATATTCCATCACGCGCGAATTTCATCAAAGTCGATGCTCTGCCGATGCTGGGGACTGGGAAAATGGATCTACGAAGCCTGAAACGAATCGCCATGGAACAACTTTCAAAGGACGTGAGGGGTGAGGCGTAAGGGGTGAGGCGATAGAAGGACGATGTCACCGATGATGAGTGGCGCATGATGGTCGAAAAATCCTTGATCGACTGCCATGTGCATCTGGCCGCGCTGCCGGACGGAGACAACGGCTGCTACATCTCGCCGAAGATGCTGCGAAGCCCGCTGTTTCGCTTCCTTCTGTGGAAACACCAGCTCTCTCCGGACAAGCCGCGCGAAGCCAATCAGAAATATCTCGACGATCTGCTCGCCGAATTGCGCGCGTCACGTCATGTTCAACAAGCCGTACTCCTCGGTATGGATGGGGTCTACGACCAAAACGGCCGGCTTGATCAGGCCCACACGGATTTTCTGATCGGCAACGACTATGTGCTGAAGACCGCGAGGGCCTACCCGAATGAGTTCCTCGCCGGCGTCTCGATCAATCCACAGCGACGGGACTCAGTCGACGAAGTCCATCGTTGCGCCGATGGCGGCGCGACATTGGTGAAGGTCCTTCCAAACGCGCAACAGTTCAACCCGGCTGATACGCGCTACAAAGCCTTCTATCGCGCGTTGGCTGAACGGAAACTGCCGTTCCTGAGCCACGTTGGGTATGAGTTCAGCTTGATCGGCAAAGATCAATCGGTCGGTGACCCTGATCGATTGAAACTGGCACTGGATGAAGGAGCCACGGTCATCGCCGCCCATGCCTGCAGCTATGGCTTGATGCTGTACGAGAAATTCCTCCCGACGTTTCAGGACTTTGCACAACGTTACCCACATTTCTACGCCGACATTTCCGCTCTGACACTGCCCAATCGTATGCGCATGCTGTTGCACCTCCGCCGCTATCCGGAGATTCACGAGCGCCTCCTCTTCGGCACTGACTATCCCCTATCTGTGTTCCACGTCGCCGCCTGGGGTCGCGTGGCCTTCGGCACATTGCTCAACATGGTCCGGACCAAAAACCGCTTTGACCGGCAAGTCGAGGTCTGTACCGGGCTGAAGCTCGGCTTCCGCTCGCTTGGAGAATTGCTTCCTCACTCAACGGCAAAGACGACACCCTAGAGCGACCTATCGATGGATCGAGACGCAATTCTCACATCTCTCCGTGAAAGGATTTTGGCCTTCGCCACATTACGAGTATCGAGGGATCGCGCGGAAGATCTCGCCCAAGAGGTCCTTGCCGTCCTGCACGATAAATATGCCCATGTGATGGAGCTGACCGAATTGGTTCCCCTCGCCTTTCAAGTTTTGAGGTTCAAGATGCTGGACGCCCATCGCAAATCGCTCAGACGAGGCGAGTACAATCAGGAATCGATTGAGGACCTTCCGCTCGCCGATCCAGGCGATGACCCGGCGACGCAACTCGACCAGCAACAGCGAGTCGACCGGTTGCTGGCCGCCATGGCTCAGCTCGGCGAACGCTGCCGGGCGCTCTTCAAGTGGAAATTGGAAGGGAAAAGCTTTCCTGAGATTCAAAAGATCATGGGTCAGAACTCGATCAACACGATCTACACCTGGGACCTACGCTGTCGAAAGCAGCTGCTGGCTTTAATGGGCGGATCATGGAATTGACGAAAGAACAGCCAAGTTCCCTGCGTTTTACCTTTTACTTTTTACCTTTCACCTTGTCCGGTGAAGATGTCTGAACACGATCTCGAAAAACTGCTGGGCGGATTTGCAGCCGATACGCTGACACCGGAGGAGAAGCAGTCGCTCTATGCCGCCGTGCTGCAAGACCAACAGCTGTTCAATGCGCTCGCCGATGAGCAGGCGTTGAAAGAGCTGCTCGCCGATCCAAACGTACGCCGCAGACTCCTTGCTTCGTTGGAGCAGAAGAGCGCCTCAGACACTGGTGGTTCTCTATCTTGGCTGGATTGGTTTCGCCGCCCAGCAGGCCTCGCTCTCGCCGGCGGTCTTTCAGCCGCTGCCCTCGCAGTAGTGCTGGGCGGCCGGATTTATCAGGACAGTCTGCGACAGGCAGCACAATCGATCACCACCGAAGAGGCTAAGCCCGCGGCTCCATCAGCTCCGATACCTCCAGCAACTCAACCCGTGACACCTCAAGCCGTCGAGCCCCAGGCAAAAGCTAAAGAGAACACCGCGCCAGCGATCGACCTCCCGAAGAAAGATACTTCGATCGATACGCTAGCCAAGCGAAAGCGGTCTGCGCCTCCTCCTTCGAAGAATGACCGAGTTTCGGATGTTGCTGGTGACAGTCTGCACCAGCGAAGTCCGCAAGACGATGTCCACAGACAAGTGGAAGCGCCTGTGGGCACGCTCAGCACGCCATCGGAGAAGGTGACTTCGTCGGCCGATCAGAAGCTCGCAGCACGCTCTGCACAACCAGCCCCCGCGCCGGAGCCCAAACAGATGCATCCGCCGGCCGGTGGACGAGCCGCTGCCACTGCGACACGGGCACCCAGCGCTCGTGCCCTGTTCTATGGAGGAGAGCCGGAGCGAGCTGATATGCAATCGATGGCCAAAGAGCAAGAGCAGGCCATGAAGCCCTTGGCCGAGTCAGCGCCGCAAGCGAACCGATCTGAACAGAAACAGGAAAGTCCTTCACAACTGGGCAAAGCAGCGGGCACGGTCGCTCAACTCAAGCCCCTAGGACTCCGCTACAGCTTTGTTGTTCGAGGGACTGATGGGCAGGAACAAGAAGTGGATGCAGCGGCGGCGTCTAAAAGTATACAGCCGGTATTTCTCACTGTGGAAACCAATCAAGATGCGTATCTACAGATATGGGAAGCGGTTGGCGCTGCAATACCGCAACGGCTATGGCCCGAGAAAGAAACCGGCCAGACCTCTCTCAAAATTACCGCTGGTCAACGGCAACACATTCCTCTGCCGATCGGGAACAAGCCTATCACTCTGACGGCTCACCTATCCCTGGTCCCGCCCGGACCAATCACGAAGCAAGAAACCGGCACGTTCGACCGGCTCTCTCCCAACCAGCTTCAAGAATCCATCACCACAAGCAACCGAACCGGCTTACACGAACGCGCCACCTACGTCGTCAACCAAGATCCTTCCGCGACCGCTCAGATCGTCGTCGATATTACCCTTGGCCAGTAGCCACAAGCGTCTGACATGGTCCTAGCCGGGCAGCTTTGCCGCGAGAACATCGACTTTTTCGATGGACGGTGGTTTGGCGAACAACTCACCGGCCTTTGCCATCAGCGCCGCTGCGACTTGGCCGGTCAGATGCGCCTGACGGCCTGCCTCATTCGGGAACGCGTCAAAGATACCGAAGGTGGACGGCCCCAAGCGGATTCCGAACCACGCCGTAGTGGCCGGCTCGGCCTGCACGAGCGGAAGGCCGGCTAAGAGAAAACTCTCTACCTCTTTCTCTTTCCCTGGCTTCGCTTCGAGACGAACAAACAACGCGACTTTGACCACGATGCGCCTCCTGTTGTGTGATTAGGCTGCCATCGACACAAGCCAGGCTTTACGGTCGCGGCTTGAGCAGACTGACCGGCCTATTCCTGACACGGAAAGGGGTGAATCAATCGGCTGGGCGCCTACTGGACTCTGTGCCATATTCCCGGCCTGACTCAATACGTGGGGTAGATGATATTACTCTCCACACATTTTTGTCTTGTTATCCTCTAATGCCGCAAGCGCGTCCTTTCGAATTTTTATCTCCGCCGCTTTCTCACCCTCAGGAGCCCGCGAGTCCGTGTCTAGCGCTTCTGCATAGAGGCGGGCAGCCTCAACACAGGCCGCAGTAGGAGGCTTCTTTGAGTCGCATGCCACAACAAAGATTGTGCACGCTAGAGCAGCGATCATAGGTATGATAAAACGTGTGGTCATTGTGTACATCCTCCAAAGTTTGACGCCCACCCCGCGTATGCTGACCGGCATAGTACGCAAAACCAGCTCGCAAATTCCACTGTGATTGTCGTGTCGGCTCAAAGGTTTCTCAGCGATAACATATGGTCGGATTGGCGCGGTACGGATCGGTATCCGCTACAAATTGGGGATCTGCTGAATGCTCGTCGACAGCCAAGGCCTTTTCGACCGCTATTCATACAGCGTTATCGACCTTGGAGCCGGCCAACTTTGCTTTCGATCGCCCTTTGTAGTTTGTCTGCAGCTTCGGTCACGGCAATCTCGATGGTCGCTGCCTCATGACTCACCGCGAAAGGCTGGTACCCGGCCAATCTGGCTTCGAGCAAACACCGTTTGTCGTCACCCTTCAATTTGTGACTGTTTGTGTCACTGAGGTGAGCCTCTATGCGGGTAATCCGATCACCAAACCGGCCAATCGCCCCCTCTACAGTAGACTGGACGAGGCTTACGACATCTTCGCGCCCTGTGATGTTGTTGTCTGTATGAACCTGAATCTGCATCAATCCATCCTCCTCGCAACGGCCATTCACTCAACAGACCGGACCCTAACTACTAGCCCTAGAAATGTCAACCGGATGAATGTACGGGGTCCAGACCGCGATAGTTCCTTCCCTAGCCATGGCGTTCGCGGCTAGAGTTCACATTCCACGACCAGCCGGCTGCCATCACTGAGTCTTCTTGGCCACAAGATAGACATGGTTCTCCGGATATTGATCATATTCAATATGTTGAATGGCGCAGCCAAAACGCCAGAGGAGCCGGACAAACTCAGAAACTCCCAGCGAGCTATATTCAAACCGTTTTCCGCCAAATTCGCCTTGAACGTTCCCCCGTTCTTCCCCGCCACCACAGGAAAACATGATCACCCCGTTTTTGGACAGTCCGTCACATAACTTCAGCAGGACCGGTTCATGACTCTCCAGTGGAAGGTGGAACGTGCTATCCCAGGCCGTGATCACATCGTACTTGCGCGGAAGCTGCCATGTGCACATATCACCCACCGAAAAATCAGCCTCCGGATATCGTGTGGCCGCTAAGTCGACCATCGTTTCCGAGATATCCAGCCCGGTGCAGTGAAACCCGCGCTCCTGAAGAATTCTGATATACCGCCCTTCACACCCACAGCCAACATCCAGCGCATACTGGCGGTTCTCCACAAACCTGAGCGCGCATTCAAGAGCCGCGACTCCGTGGGTCGACTCCTTCATGTGCTCGAGCCACCACGACGCTATCGCATCGTAGTGCTTTCCGGTTTCTTTTGGATTCATTTATCGCTCCGATTCAAGAGATGAACTCGCTGCGAATTACTGACTTGATCAAGCCACTGGTTCTGCTCTACAGTGGTACGACACACTGTGAGCGTGACCACATTTCTCGCTCTGATCACTTCCCTATCAAGGAGGTAGCCATGGCACGACCTACTCACATCCTCAGTTCTCTCATCTGCGGCATCGGACTCGCGCTCACATTGTCGGCCTGCAGCGTTACCGAGACTGTGAAAGATATTCTCTCCTCGACGACGCCGGGCGATTGGTTTACTGCTGATGGTGTGCTAAAGGGAGATCAGAAAGTGAACGCCTTCGTGGCGCTCAATCTCGAGAATCTGAAACAGGACATGGCGCAGGGCCATGGAGAGTACCTCACCTCCTTGAGTACGTTGCTGGGAGTTCCGCAGGATCGCCAAGCGTCATTCTTCGCCCATGCACAGTCGCGTTACCCCTTCGTGCTGGCTCATCAGAGTAATCCCCAGGAGGTCATTGCTCTGCTCGTTGAAAAGGCGCCGGTTATAGCGACCCGATAAGATCTGAAAAATTCTTACAGACGCCTGACGGGCAGATGAACTGACCATCCTAGCCGTGCAAGAAAGTTACCGAGCTACTTGCGTGAGGTTGGTCGCCTGCCCTTCACCTTTTCGTCCGATTACCGTCCGTACGATCACGCCGTTTTTGAACACCACAAAGTTCGACGGCACTGCCGGCACGCGCGGGCCAGGTAAGATCACTCCTGCGAGATTTAACGGATCACTGGCAGAGAGCTTGATATCGTGAGAGACCGGACCCGACTCGCCCCGTTTTCTCATTGCCCGTAGCGATTCGATGGCTTCCGGCAATGCGAATTGTTCCCCGGTAAATCCACCCACAAACCTTCCCCCGCGAATCTCACCTTGCAACTCCATCCGTCGGTACTGCATCAGCAGATCGCGCCAGGACTGATTCAACGACTCACGTGCCAGCAGATCTCGAAAGACAACGCCATAGCGGCGCAGCAGTTTGCGGGCAACCGGCTCGATCGAACGTGAAATGGCTGAGGTTGCGGATTCAGGGCTGCTCGCTGATGGCTGATAGCTGACAGCTTGTCTCAGCAGAGACCACCGACCGGCGGCATGGCGAGGCCGGCGAGACCGCTCCCGTCCCTCCGCACGGCGTCGATGCGGGTCCATGAGGGCACGGAGATTGTCGAACCCATCAGCCGTGATCAGGCCTGCAGCCACAAGTTCCCATAGTCCTTCTTCCACTTCAACCGGAAGATGGTTGGTGAGCCGAACGAGGTCGGCAAAGAAACTCGCGCCTCGCTCGTGCAAGGTATGGCGTAGGTCTTGCGCCACGGAGCTCAGTTGAGCAAATGGATCGGGCGAATGTGGTGCGGCCCCGTCGTGAAAGCCATTCATCAACCACTCACTCTCTTCGCGGGGGAATAAACTAATAGGCGCCACACTCGTTGGGACGATCCGACGTCGTTCAAGGTCGCCGATGTACGCAAGCCGTGGATGAGGAGACAGCCTGCCCCAGCTGACTGATCCGCTCAGACACAGTCGATCCAGCCACTCCGGTTCATACTTCGCCAGCCTTGTCCGAAGCAGCTGGGGCTCCCAGGCCGATGCCGCAGCTTCGAATCCGGCCAGCTGCGCGACGATGTCGGAAAGACCGGCCTCACCATGGAGACGCGAGCCAGGAGCGACGTGCTGCCATTGAAGCAAGAATTGCATGAACTCGGCCGCAGTCACCGGCTCAACTTCCCTTCGCAGCCTGCCGATGGTCAGACGATGAATACGTGCGAGAAGACGGCGGTGACAAGATTCGTGAGAGGTAAGGGGTGAGGAGCCTAACGCCAGACGGAATTGACCGCGAAGGACTTGGCCGGATGCTTCCAGACGAACCAAAGACTGATCGATCGCCGTCATCGGAAGATACAACCGCGCGGCAAGTTCTGCTGAAGTGATCGGACCTATGCTTTCCATCCATCCCAATACAATCGCATCCAACGTGCCGTCATCATGTCGTGCAAAGGCGGCCTCGACTTCCGTTCGTCGTTCCGTCGCAACCCAGCCTCTTGCTTCCCGTTCCCCACCCCTTACCCCTGACCCCTTACCCCTCACCAACTCAACCGCGCGCCCCTCTTCGAGCAAGCGCGGCATATGAATCGCCCAGCTTTGCACCTCCTCGACCGGCAACCAGAGTAACGTGAGCAACGCATCGTGCAATTCGTCCGGATCGCGGACAACTGGCCAAGATTCCCGTTGTACCTCCTCGATCGCTGCCGGGTCCAACGCCCCGACTTCGCCGGCTAACTGGGCAGGAAGCGTGCGCCGCATCTCTACCGCCCGCGCCCGCCGCTCTTCCAAAGGCGCGTCGTCGAGAAACGCATAGGGGTTGGCATTCAAGATCTCGTGCGAGAATGGAGACGGCATCGGCGTATCGACTGCCACACAGCGAATGGCTCCCTCTTCCATCTGCTTGAGGAGCGCGGTCAACCCATCGAGATCCATTGCCTCGGTGAAACAATCCCGCAAGGTCTCGCTCACAAGCGGATGATCCGGGATCTGGCGAGTCCGCTCGCCAATCATATTGTCCTGACAGGCCAACGCATCGGGGAAGACGGCACCCAGTAGATCCTCCGCCTTCATCCGTTGAATCTGCGGCGGAACCTTTTTGCCATGGGAGAAACGGAGCAACACCAACGCACGGCTGACGTTCCAGCGCCAGCGTGTCATAAACATCGGGGCCTGGAGTACGGCGGGAAGCAAGACCTCGCGAAGCGTCCGGCTGTGCAGGAACCCGAATACGGCGTCGAGCGGGAAACTGTGTTTCTCGCCGAGTGAGATGACGATCCCGTTATCCGTCGCTGCAGCTTGCAATTCAAAATCGAAGGTCACGCAGAACCGCTTCCGTAAGGCGAGGCCCCAGGCCCGATTGATCCGCCCTCCGAATGGCGTGTGCAAGACGAGCTGCATCCCGCCGCTTTCATCAAAGAACCGCTCCGCGACGATCATCTGCTGTGTCGGCACAGTTCCGAGCACCGCCTTGCCTGCCAGCACATACTCGATAGCCTGCTGGGCGCCCCGCTGATCCAGTGCACACTCTTGTTGAAGCCAGCGAACTGGTGAGGCGTAAGGCGTACGGGGTGAGGGGTTCTCGCCGATACATCGATCAATCTCCGCTCGAAGACTAGCCACCTCAGCCGAAAGCTCTGCCGTCCTCGACGGAGCTTCGCCACGCCAGAAGGGAATGTTGGGCGGCGCTCCATGGGCGTCTTCCACCCGCACCTTGCCCAGCTCCACACCCTTGATGCGCCAGGACGTATTGCCCAACAACATAATGTCGCCGGCCAAGCTCTCCACCGCAAAGTCTTCATCGACCGATCCCACGACTGTGCCTTCAGGCTCCGCAACCACGGCGTAGTTCGCGGTGTCCGGGATAGCCCCGCCAGACGTGATCGCCGCAAGCCGCGCCCCTCGCCGACCTTTGATACGGCGATTGATTCGATCGTGATACAGATAGGCCAGACCCCGCCCGCGATTGGTCGCAATCCCATCCGCCAACATCCGCAGGACCTGCTCGAACTCCGAACGCGCCAAGGCCCGGTAGGGATCGGCTCGTCGGCACAGGTCGAACAACTCGTCTTCCTGCCAGATCTGCGTCGCCGCGGCTGCGACCATCTGCTGCGCCAAAATATCGAGCGGGGCCGGCGGCACGGCGATACGATCCAACACTCCTGTCCGAATCGAGCGTATCAGCGCCGCACATTCGAGCAAGTCGTCCCTCGTCATGGCAAAGAGACGGCCCTTGGGAATGGCCTTGATCCAGTGACCGGCCCGGCCGACCCGCTGTAGACAGGTGGCAATCGCGTGGGGCGATCCAATCTGGCAGACGAGATCCACCGCGCCGATATCGATGCCGAGTTCCAGCGAGGCCGTGGCGACGACGACACGCGTCTTGCCGCTCTTGAGCCGTGTTTCAGCCGACAAACGAATCTGGCGCGAGAGGCTGCCATGGTGCGCCGCAACGACATCGGCGCCTAAGTCCCGCAGCCGTTCTTCCAGGGAGTGCGACACTCGTTCGGCGAGGCGCCTCGTATTGACGAAGACCAACGTCGAGCGATGCTGCCGAACCAGGTCGGCAACGCGATCATAGACATCGGCCCAAATCGCGTTCGTCGCCACAGCGCTCAG
>DATENE010000054.1:0-11904 GCA_035275205.1 Nitrospiraceae bacterium | reverse complement strand
GGTCCTGCATGATCTCCATCATAAAGGGGATCGTCGTCTTCACTCCGCGCAAGACGTACTCTTCGAGCGATCGCCTCATGCGGCTGACGGCTTCTTCCCATGTGCGGCCTCGCACGGTGAGCTTGGCTAAGAGGGCGTCGTAGTAGGGAGGTACCGCGTAGTCTTTGTAGACCGCTCCGTCGATGCGCACGCCGATCCCACCCGGAGAGAGATAGGCTGTGACGGTGCCGGTGCAAGGCCGGAAATTGTTCTTAGGGTCTTCCGCGTTGATGCGGCACTGGATGGCATAGCCTTGGAGCGTGACCTCCTGCTGCGTGATCTCAAGGGGCATACCGGCTGCAATGGCAATCTGATTGCGCACGATATCGATCGCCGTGATCTGCTCGGTTACCGTATGTTCGACTTGGAGTCGCGGGTTCATCTCCATGAAGTAGTATCGGTTGTCCTGATCGAGGAGGAACTCGACGGTTCCGGCATTGTCATAATCGACCGCCTTGGCGATGGCGATGGCCGCTTCACCCATCTCGGCGCGAAGAGATGGCGTGAGAATCAAAGAGGGGGCAATTTCGATGAGCTTTTGATGCCGGCGCTGAATCGAGCAGTCGCGCTCGCCCAGGTGGATGATGTGGCCATGCCGGTCGGCCAGGATCTGGAATTCGATATGATGCGGCCGCTCGATATATTTTTCGAGAAAAATGCTTCCATCGCCGAAGGCAGCCTTGGCCTCTCGTGATGCCACGGCCATGTTCTCACGAAGTTCGGCATCCGACCGCACCACCCGGAGTCCACGTCCTCCTCCGCCTGCGCTGGCTTTAATGATGACCGGGTACCCGGTGTCTTTTGCGAACGACAGGGCATCCTTGACGTCGGTGACTCCACCTTCGGTACCGGGGACGATTGGAATACCGACGCGTTTGGCTAGATCGCGGGCTTTGACTTTGCTGCCCATCAAGTCGATCGCTTGTGGCGATGGGCCGATGAAGGTGATGCCGGAGGTGTGGCATAGCTGCGCAAACTGTGAATTTTCTGAGAGAAATCCATAGCCTGGATGAATGGCATCAGCGCCGATTCGTAGAGCCAGATTGACGATTTGTTGGCTGTCCAGAAAACCTTTGACCGGCCCTGGGCCGACCATGTAGGCCTCGTCCGCCTTCTTGACGTAGATCCCGGTCGAGTCGGCTTCGGAGTAGATGGCCGCAGTCGCGATCTTCAATTCACGGCAGGCGCGGATAATTCGCATGGCGATTTCACCGCGATTGGCCACCAGAATTTTCTTGAACATACCGGTTCTGTCCCCTCAGATCATTCGCGACTCTGCGAGAGGTATCAGGCGAAAACGAGGGCGTAAACTAGCATAGGGTCAGGAGTCGTGTCGAGGGAAGCGGAGGTAGAACGGGCCGGTTTTTAGAGGGATAGAGGGATATGGATACAGTGTGCCGGTATTCCGGGAATGTGATGCCAGAGGAAAAGCTGGTCTCTCTCGTCTATCTGGTCTGTCTTGTTTGCTTGCTTGAACCAGAAAGACCTGACAGACCAAATGAACCAGCTACTGCAGGAGGAGCGCGTGCCTACTTGCCCTTAATCAAGACAGGTTTTGACTGGGCGCTTCCGCCGCCCGCGACGATGATGATGAACGACATCCCCGCTTTTGCCTCCGGCACGATGGCTTCAATCGTCGAGTCGCCCATGAACTTGAAGGCCACGGGCAGGTTTGAGACCGCGCTGAAGGTCACAGTATGAAAACATTCCTTGGTGCCGAAGTTCTCGCCGGTGATGACCACTTTGTCGCCTGATTTGACTTCGTCCGGTTCGACCTTGGCGATTCGAGGGCGTTTGCTCCGGTCGCAGATAGGGTCTCGTTCGACTTTTGCGGCATCGAAACCCTTGATCGATTCGGTACCGTAAAGGGTAAATCCTGCGCCATCCACCATCGCCCCAGACTCCTCCGCGTGGGAGACAGTCATAGGTGAAGCTATGGATACGATGAGTCCCATGAGCATGAATCTCAATGATCCCCACGTCTGCATAACTGCCTCCTTCAATCACAACGACGTATGACTACTTCCCTTTGATCGGAACATACGTCTCGGCAATGAGTTGTTGACCGGCCGGAGAAAGGACGAACTGGGTAAATGCTTCAGCGAGAGGATGCGGCTCCTTCTTGGACAAGAGAAGAACGGGTCGTCGGAGTGGATAGCGACCGTCTTTGACGGTGGGACCCTCCGGTTCGATCTTGTTGACAGGCAAGAGTCTGACGGGAACGCCGCTTGAGACGACGGACAGTCCCTGGTTGAGGGACAGGTAGGCGACGGCAGACAGAGGGGGCAGCGTTCCCACGACGGTGGTCACGACCTGGTCATCGGATACGATCACCTTGGCCGCAGCGGTGATCTTGCCGGTCATGCCGAGTTGGGATTCAAACGCATCGCGGATGTTTTGATTGCGCGGCCGGTCGATGACCAATATCTTCGTCTCGGGACCACCGACGTCCGACCACAGTGTGATCTTGCCGGAGAAAATGTCCGCAACTTGCTGCTTCGTGATGTCTTTCGTGAAATTGGAGAGGTGTACGAGCACCCCGATTCCATCCCACGCAATGGGCACTGCCGAAAGGCCTGGAGCTTCGGTTCCGGTGACGGCGATGTGGGCCTGGCCGGCTTTGACCATCTCTATCGGCTTCGAATTCGCATCCCACGCGACATCGACATACGCTCGCGGATTGGCTTTTTCAAAGGCGCGGGCAAGAGGATCGATGGTCGTCAGTTCCGGTCCGTTGCCGGCGATGGTCAGGCTTCCGGCGACCTCCGCAAGGGCGACAAGGGCCAATCCCCAGCTGAACAGCATGCTGAGGCCTAGCGGGAGCGCGAGTCTCGCGAGCATGCGTTCTCCGTAGGGTTGGAGTGGATATTGGGAAGAGGGCAACGCGTGTTCGCATGCCAGCTACGGTTAATGTCGGACAAGCTCTTAATTCAGTGCTCCGTTGTGCCGCCGGTAGAAGGGTCGGCAGGCAGAGCCGTGTCGGGCGCTGCGCGTTTGCCCATCAGCGGAGGAAGTTTGGCAAACTTGTCCATCCGCTCGTCCAACATACTGTAGGCTTTCATTTCGGCGAAGCCGGTCTTTTTGCTTCCTTTCACCTGTGTCGTGCAGGCGGACAGTAACCGTGTAGCGCTCTGGGCTTGACAGTGAGGACATACGGTGTCTTCAACTCTGGCATGGACGGATTGGGTGGCGTCGAATTGCTTCTCGCATCGCCCGCAACGATATTCATAGATCGGCATGGTTCGTATCCTTCAAGTCAGATGAACGCCGGACAGCGAGATCAAGCACTCTTGACCGGCCGTTGAGCTTTGTCTTATTGTATCCATCTTGTCGATAGGACTTCCAGTGGTTTAAGAGGAGGAATTCGATGTCCCTGTTGATTCGTAAGTACAAGAGTGTGAGTGGCATGATGCAGGAAGAGCGGATCGACGATCCGGATCGGATCGAGCGATACATGAGGATCTTTGAGAAGGACGATATTAAGAAGCTCGAGACGGGCGTAAAGGTCTTTATCGAGAAGGATGAGTGGCAACTCCTACCCTAGCACCCTCACCGTATCGTAGTCTGAATCGGATCTGATCGCTGGCCGTCAATGCGGTCGAGCCTGGAATTGCGAGAAAAGAGCCGTGATGCGGTCTGTCAGCGAGGTGCTGTGTCAATGGCCTATTGGATTCACATCGCGCGTTCGATCGATCGGGTCACGCTTCACAAGGATCGTTGTTCCGAGGTGCCGTCTTCGTCAATCGGTTCATCAAGCGATTTTTGGGAAGGCGGGTGGTTCGATTACCCGGATAAGACGCGAGCGTTAGCGGCGATGGAGCAGGCCGGGACGACCGAACAGCGCCGTTGTCCGCTCTGTAAACCCTAACTGCGAAGTGCTGAGTTCCGAGTAGGGCAAAAGGAATCTCGCTACTCAGCACTCAGTTCTCGGCGCTTGTCTGACCTGATGCCACGATTTGCACTCCTGCTGACAACGTTCATCTGGGGCGCGACGTTCCCCGCTACTAAAGCGGTGTTGGAGCAAACTCCACCGTTTGCATTTCTGTTCCTCCGATTTCTCTTGGGCGCCTTGCTGGTCGGGGGCGCGTATCTCCTCTGGAGACTTCGCTTGCGCCGCGAGCCGGCGGTTTTACGGGCAAGCGCGATCGCTACCTGTTGGCTCTTTCTCGGCTATGTCCTTCAGACGGTCGGGCTTGAATATACCTCTGCATCTAATTCTGCCTTCATTACTGCGCTCTACGTTGTCATCGTGCCGTTGATTCTGCGCCGATTCGACGGGCGCGTGTGGTGGGCTATCGGGATCGCCATGGTTGGGCTCTGGCTGCTGGTGAAGCCCAGTGCATCCGGAAATCTTGGCGATCTCTTGACGCTCGGCTGCGCGATTGCATTCGCCGCGCATATCGCCTGTCTGGAACGGTTTACGCGCGAGGTCGATGCGCCGTCCTTGTTTGCCTGGCAAATGATGGCGATGGTCGTTCTGTTGTTTCCCACTCTTCTGATCGAACAGGCTCCGGCTCAGGCGTTTGCGCCGACGGCGCTGTTACTTGTCGGACTTGGGGTGACAGGAGGGCTTGCGACCGGGGCCTTTGCCGTTCAAATGTGGGTGCAGCGTATTGTGCCTGCGCAACAGGTTGCGCTGATTTTTGCGTCAGAACCGGTCTACGCGGCCGGGCTTTCCTGGTACTTTCTCGGTGAAACATTGGATGTTCAGGGATGGGTTGGAAGCGGGCTCATCCTGTTAGCGGTGTTGGTGGGCGCTTTTGGGAGCGGTCCCCAGTCGTCATTGCCCGCAACCGGCACGACCCAACCGGCGTAAGAGCTTGCTCGTTATGAACACGATAGGCTAACTCGTTACAAGGAGTCAGATGGCGCAAAAGTTTGGCAATGGACGCTGGGTGCAGGAAGGGTTCCTGGATAATCGCGTCGACGGAACGATCGTGGGGCGGATCGTGTTCGCAGTGGTTGGTCCTGTCGATGTGTATTTACGGGGAAACTTCAAGGCCGATATCGTAGGGCAGGTCATTCAGTTTCGGAATCGTCGGTTTGAGGACGAGGATATCGCCGGGCAGGTGATTGGCGACATGGAAAATCCACAGATCGGGGATGTGAACTTGATCTCGTTCGACCCTCATCCGAATCTCGTTCCTCATCCCTATATCGAATGGTTCTCGGCGAGGAAGAATCACTATCGCATCGAACTGGAACCGGCAGATGCCTGGATCGTTCCCGCATCGGAGATGGGAGAGATCGATCGGGTGAGTAGAACGATTCGTGAGGCGCTTGCTGAGCGGGTGACTGAACGGCCGGATCGGGAGTCCACTGATTGGGTGTAACGGCCTAGAAGCCAGCGCTCATTATTTGCGCGAAACTTGTGCGAAAAGCGGGACGGGTCAAAAATTTCATCTTCGCGAGTCGCGCCTGCCGCGCAAGTCTCGCCTGTCTCGCGCACACTTCGCAGGCTAGGCGATATAGACGGTCTCGATTTCTGTACGATCGGTATGATCTGCGGCCTGCATTCCTGTCAAACGTCGTGTGGGTTCGATCCAGATATCGCTAGGGGGCAGTCGAAGGGGATGGACCAGCAGCGGGTCCAACTTGTCCCAAACTGAAGGGTAGGGCTGGGTGGTTTTTGAGGAAGCTTGCTCCGGTCCAAGAATGAGAGCGACCGATACGGTCTTCATGGCCTCAGAAGAGAGGAGCGCTTCGGGTCGGCGTTCCCCAACCAACTGAATCCTTACATGGGAGAGGCCCCCTTCCACCATCCCCAGCCGAGCCGCCGCGCCACGGGAAAGATCCAGGATCCGGTTGTTGACATAGGGACCTCGGTCGGTGATCCGTACATGGAGATATTTCCCATTCGCTAAATTTACGACCCTGATCACGCTGCCGAGCGGGAGGGTTCTATGGGCCGCGGTCAATCCTTCCATGTCGAACAGCTCACCGTTGGCTGCCTGCTTGCCATGAAATGACCCGCCATACCAGGAGGCCACCCCACGATCCTCAATCCCTACGTCCAATTGAGATGCTCCCTTAGGGACCCAGGAACAGGCACTCATCAGCATTCCTAGGCTGAGAACGATCGCCCATACCAGTTGCCGAATGGTTCCCTGAGTTCGACTGACCATCGAATACCACCTCTTGCGCCTGGTTGAACCGACTGTCACACAGGATTCAGCCTGTGTGCCGTCACAGTAAGGTCCAGCCGATAGTCCTGCAATACCGAAAGGGTAGTCCTGACCCCTACTTTATGGTGAAGTAATAAGGAGAGACCAATCACGAACCGTACAACAATGAACCGATAGTCTTAGTCAGTGATGTAGCAGGGCCATACATATATAGAAGAAAGTACGTGTGTCAGTCAACCTAGGGTCTACCCTAGCGCGGACTGTGTGATAGGGATCGGTGTGAAACTGTCCTACTGTCACCGCCCGCGAAGTTAACCCAGGACGCTGCGGCATCCAGCCAATGAAGATCCTAACGGTTTGAATCAGAAGCGCTATTGAACCTGAATGATCCGAGCGAATACTCCATCCCGCTGTTTGACATAGGTCAGCCACACCCCCTCACCCACACTGACATGCTGAAGTGAGATTCGCTTCCCCTTTCGCGTAATTTTTGTTTGGGCTGTGACCTTGGCCCCCACGGTCATGTCGTTATGCTTGGACAACGGTGTCTTGACGACAATCATATGGGGAGATTGAGAAACATTCACCGCCGTGACTTGGCCATGAACCCGATAGGTCCGTCCGCCGGCTGCGTCACTGGCAGGCGGAATACAGAGCAGCATCATCAAGGCAGCGATGGCGAGTAGTGCCCCGTTCGCTTGACGAACCCTGATCATCGATCGTTCCATTCAGGCAGGTCTCCCTACGCGCGAGCGGACTCTAGCAGGACGGAGAAAACGTGTAAAGTTGCACCCGTGCAGAACACGATATTGACTGCCCCAATCCGACTGAGTAAGATGCCAACCAGTTGCCTGTGAGGGTGCAACGCCCAACCCGCCGGCAGGACTCTCCAATTCAATCGACCCATCACCGTATATGATTGAAGTTCAACAGATCACGAAGCGGTATGGACAACATACCGCCCTCGATCGCGTCAGTTTCTCCGTCGCCAAGGGCGAGGTGTTGGCATTCCTGGGCCCGAATGGGGCGGGAAAGACCACCACCATGCGTATCCTGACCTGCTTTATGCCGGCGACGGAAGGCATTGCACGGGTGGCGGGGTTCGATTGTGCGGACCAGCCGATGGAGGTGAAACGCCAGATCGGCTACTTGCCGGAGACCCCGCCGGTCTACCAGGAATTGACGGTCGCAGAGTATCTTCAGTTCGTGGGCCGCCTCCGCGGTCTGAGCGGAAAAACCCTCACCTCATCTACACAGCGTGAAATCGAACGGCTTGGACTTGGCACGGTGCAACACCGGCTTATCGGGAATCTCTCGCGCGGATATCGTCAACGTGTCGGGCTGGCCCAAGCGTTGTTGTGCGATCCCCAGGTTTTAATCCTGGATGAACCGACCGTCGGACTCGATCCGAAACAGATTATCGAGATCCGAGAATTGATCAAGAACCTGGCGGGATCCCATACCGTCATTCTGAGCACCCACATTCTTCCCGAGGCGACCGCGGTGTGCCAGCGCGTCGTCATCATCAGCGGCGGGCGGATCGTAGCCGAGGACACACCAGAACAACTCTCCGCGCGCCTACGCCAGTCCGAAAAGATCTCGCTGACCCTTAAATCTCCCACGGCGGACACTGAGAACCGCTTGCAGGCGGTGCAGGGGGTTCAGAACGTGTTCACGAGCGCTACAGCCGGTACCTTTCTCCTGGAATGCGAACTCGGTCGGGACGTGCGGGATGAAGTGGCCCGCCTGGTGGTCACCAGCGGATGGGGGCTGCTCGAACTGAAAGCCATTTCCATGACGTTGGAAGATGTATTTCTCCAACTGACGAGACATGAGGAAGGCCTCGCGCCGGACGCAGTGGTCGCTTCAGCAGACCCGGCAGGCCAACCGGCATGACACCAGTTCAAGCCATCATCGCAAAAGAGCTGCGTTCCTATTTTGTGTCGCCCGTGGTGTATGCGGTGGGATCCGTGTTTCTCCTGATTGTGGGACTGCTCGCCTATCTCTACGTTGTGTATGCCGGAGCTCAGGCGATTCAGCTGATGCAGGTGCAGGGAAGCGCGCAGCTCAATCTGAACGATCTGGTCTTCCGCAATCTGTTTGCCAGCACACGGTTTATCCTTCTGATTATCCTGCCGCTCCTGACAATGCGGCTCTTTGCCGAAGAGCGCAAACTCCGCACCTTTGAGTTTTTGCTGACCTCCCCGGTGGGCATCAACGAAATCGTAATCGGGAAGTTCATGAGCGTATTTCTTGTCTTTCTGGGCTTGCTCGGGCTGACCGGTCTCATGCCGCTCATGCTCGCCCTCTTCAGTGATTTCGATTGGTACCCCATACTGACCGGCTATCTGGGACTTGCCTTACTCGGCGCCCTCTTCCTCTCTGTCGGCGTGCTGGCCTCGGCACTGACCGAGAACCAGATTGTCGCGGCTTTTGTGAGCATCGGCATATTACTGGTCCTGTGGCTTCTCGCCGGCTTGGGCTCACTGCTCGGGGATACGGTTGTCGGTCAAGCCGTCTCGTACCTGTCATTCATGGAACACTACGACCACCTGGTGCGCGGATTGGTCGATACGAAAGACCTCGTGTATTTTTTCAGCAGTCTGGCCTTGATGCTCTTTTTATCTCACCGGGTTGTCGACTCGGCACGGTGGAAATGAATCCCAAAACCATTCCCTTTGGTGTGATCGGAGTCGCGTTGGCTGTGGCCGGAGCGATCGGCTACAGCGTCGTGCCGGACAATATCTGGCTGGCCGCCCTTCTGGAAGGATCGGCTCTCCTCTGCCTCATGATATTTTTCGTGGTCAACTTCAGCGGCCTGAAAGCCTTCTCCACCCGCCGCTCTACGCGCATAGGCGCCAACAGTCTGTTGATGGTCCTCCTCTTCGTCGGCATTCTCACCATCGTCAATTTTCTGGCAGCCCGTCACTCCATTCGTTGGGATCTGTCGGAGAACCAGAACTTCTCCCTCGCCCCGCAAACGCATCGCGTGTTGCGGAGTCTTCCGCGCAACGTGACCATCACCGTCTTCACCAGAGAAAAGGACCCCGGCTATCAAGCCTACAAAGAACGGCTCGATAGTTTTCGGCAAGCCAGTTCGAAGATTTCCGTGGAGTTCGTCGACCCGGAGCGGCAGCCGAAAATTGCCCAAAACTACGGCATCACACGAACGGATACGGCCGTGTTCGAAAGCGCCGGGCACAGCATTCGGGTCACCGCTCCCTCGGAAGTGGAGCTGACAGGAGCGCTGATTCGCGTCTCCCAAGACAGCAAGAAACGCGTGCTCTTCCTCGAAGGGCACGGGGAGCCGAGTCTCGACGATCGGGAGCGAACCGGGCTATCTGCCGCCAGAGAGATCTTGTTCAAGCAGGGTTACGACGTCGGCACGCTCAGTTTGCTCAAAGAGGCAGCTGTGCCTGACCACACCGCCATCCTTGTCGTAGCCGGCCCCCGTCGGCCGGTAACCACAGAGGAACAAGAACGGATATATGCCTATGTGGAAAAGGGCGGCCATCTCCTATTACTTCTCGACCCGGATACGCAGGCCGATCTGAATCCGCTGCTCAAGCGATGGGGCCTGGGAGTCGGCCCTGGAGCATTGGTCGATTTGCAAGATCGGTTAGCTCAAGGTGATTTGACGTCCCTGCTTATCCGCACGTTCACGGAACATGAAATTACGCAGGACCTCACCGCCGCCGTACTGTTTCCCCTTGCGCGACATGTCACTTTTGATGAACAGCTCGGCAGCGCATGGGACTATGTGCCGCTCGCCAGAACGTCGCCGAACAGCTGGGCAGAAACCGATATGAAAGGCCGCGTCGTCAATCTCGATGAAAAGGAAGACATCAAAGGTCCTCTGCCGATGGCCGCGGCCCTTGCGCCAAAGCTCGCACCGGAGGAAGGCAAGCCCAGGCCGGCGATCGTGGTCATCGGCAATTCCACGTTCGCAACCAATGCCTATGTGAACTTCCCAGGCAACGGTGACTTTTTCCTCCGCTCGGCCGGGTGGTTGGCTGAAGAACGGAATATTCTGGCGATCGTCCCGAGGGATTCCGCGCTCAGACCGTTTACTCCCAACCCGTTAGAGGAGCGAGCCCTGCTCTATCTGCAAGTCATCCTTCTGCCCGCCACCATGATTTTCTCGGGCATCATGGTGTGGCGCAGACGCCGGCGCCTCTAACAGGATGCTGAAAAAGTCCGCCAGCGCAAGAAGATCGTTATTTGGTTTGTTTGGTTTGTCTCGTTTGTTTGGTTGAACCAGACAGACCAGATGAACCAGATAAGCAAAACAAACCAGTTTGAGCATCCTGAGGCTATTTCTGTATCGGCACCATTATGTAAGATACCGACGGTGTATTGTGCATGAACTGACTGTTTCCACAGCCTGCTAGACCGATGCGATACTGGCCCACACTCGTTCTGGCACTCGTACTGGCCGGGCTCGGCTTGTACCTCTATGCCATCGAACTTCCGCAGAAAGAATCGCACGAACGACAAGACACCGCCGACATGAAGGTGCTGCTCTTCGACCAGGAAGCCCTCTCCGGACTCACGTTCAAGACCGACCTGCACGAACTCGTTTTCGCTCGGACTCCCGATCGGGGTTGGGTGTTGACAGCGCCTATCAACACCGAAGCCGATCAACGAGAAGTACAAGGTCTAATCCGAGCCTTGGTGACAGGCGCCGTGACCCGCACCGTCGCAGATCACCCCACCAATCTGACTCCCTTTGGGCTCGACAACCCGGTGACGACCATTACCGTCATAGCCGGCGCCACACGGGAGACCTTCTCCATCGGGGATAGCGGTCCCCTTACCAACACGCTGTATGTTCTTCGTGAATCGGATCGCAAGGTTTTGCTCACCAGTCTGGCCCCCAAAGATTTCGTGAACAAGACCTTGATGACGTTTCGCCGCAAAGACCTCTTGCGCCTGTCGCAAGGCGATGTCGATCGTATCCGTCTCACCTATCCGGTTACCGAAATTGTGCTCTATCAAGGACAGGAGAAGCCCAAGAGCAAATGGAAGATTCGCTACCCGATTGAGGCCGAAGCCGATCAAACGGAGGTACGGGCTCTTCTGTTCAGGCTTGAAGACCTCAAAGCGATGGGCATCATCGACCCAGGACCGGAACGCGATGCCATGGCTCAAACACTCATTGCCCCAAAAGTGAAAGTCACCATCCATATGGCCGATGGCGACCAAACAGTCAGACTGTATCAACCGGATCAGGCGAGCGGCGAAGCCTTTGCGGAAACGAGCCCAACAGGCCCGCTCTATCGCGTCAATCCCACTGCAATTAGAGATCTGACCAAGGAACTCTTTTCGTTTCAAGACAAGCGGCTTCTCGGCATCGACTTTACCGACATCGCGATGCTCTCCGTCAAAACCCCTATCGAGCAATATGTCTTAATCAACCAGCAGAACGAGTGGGTCTTGGAGGATCAGCCGACCAAGGATTTGGACCAACAGGTCGCCGACTTATTCGTCAGCCGTGTCGCCAATGTTCCGGCCGAGGAGCGTGTGGTGAAACAGGCTGGACCGTTGGCGCCCTATGGCCTCGTGACCCCGGCAGCAGAATTTGTCGCCACGGGAAGGGACGGGAAGATTGCGGGGAAACTCTCGATCGGGAGCCATGCGAACGGATTGGCCTACGCCATGGGGCAACGGATTCCGGGCATTTTCCAGATTCGTGCCGACCTGCTCACACAGATTCCAATAAAGAAGGAACTCTTGGCTG
>DATENE010000053.1:0-2847 GCA_035275205.1 Nitrospiraceae bacterium | reverse complement strand
CATGCTGCGGCTAAACCGACAGGCGCTCCATTACGGAAACCAGTCGATAGCGATCTCACGTGCAGCGAATCCCAGATTGAGGACATTCTTTCTGAAGGTGAGTCCAGCAGGCCAATGAGCAAGAGCGACAAGGGCTTGCATGCAAAACGCCAGACGAAGTCCTCGCAGTAGGCAGCCTGGGATGAGCGGTTCGCTTTCCTGGCCTGCCGAATTCTGATGATGTCCCTCCCTCTACGGCCCACAGAAGTATCATGCGAAGAGTTCCTTCCTGGTTTGTCTTGCTGTCCCCCGTGGTTATCATCGACGCTTCACGAAACGGCCGGCGGCCCTGCCAGAGCGGCAGAGTCTACGATATCTGTCGCACGATAGAAGAGGAGTCGCATGACTGAACAAAGGACAGAAGTCAGGCCTCGTTGGCCTCTTCCTGCCCACGACTATTGGTCCACCCCCTTCGCTGAGTCGTTGCTGCAGCATCTGAACCTTTGCCCTGGAGCTTCCATTCTCGATATCGCCTGTGGCCATGGGATTCCTGCCTTCTACCTGGCAGAGCAGGTGGGGTCTACGGGGCAGGTCCTGGCCATCGATCTCAGCAGGCGTCAGATCGAAAGCGCGCGAGTGATTCAAGGAGCGCAACTCCCGTGGCTGCGGTTTGAATGCTTGGATATGCGCGCGCTGCCGCAGCGCTTACCATGTTTTGACCGTATTACCGGCAATCTTTCCGTCATGTTTTTTCGTCCAAATCGTTTTGAAGCCGTTCAAGCATTGATGGAACATCTCAAGTCAGGCGGCCAACTGGTGCTGACGTTTCCTTCGCTCGGCACATTCGATTCACTCTGGCGTCGGATCGATCAGGAGATGGCGGTTCGTGGTCTATCGGCGGAGCGCCGTCGGCTGGAGGTCTATCTTGCCGAACGGCCGTCGGCAATAGAGGCGCGTGGATGGCTGGAGCGGCTTGATCTCGTACGCATTGCTGTGAGTGAGTATCCATTGGAGGTGGCGACTGGTTCCGGTCAGGCATTTCTCCACCATCCGCTCCTCCGAGGCGGTTTTCTCGATGATGCTTATGAGTGTTTCGAGGATCAGGGGTTGGCGAATGAGGTTATGACAAGGGTCTCGGAAGATGTGGGGAGCTTCACGCCACTTGTTGCGCAACGATGCGTGTTGTCAGGGTGGAAACCTTAACAGGATGCTGAAAAAGCCCTCCAGCAAAGGAAGCCCGTTGTTTCGTTTATCTGGTCTATCTGGTTCATCTCGTTTATTCGGTTCACCTGGTTGACAGACAGGGCGAACAAGACAAACCAGATCAACAAGACAGACCTGACTTGTTTGAGAGGATCGCCGAGCCGGCGACGTCCGGATTAGAACCGATATCCAAGTTCTAGAATAAATAGATCCAAGCCGAGACTGGACGATCCATACAAGCCGGCATCGGAGAAGTGTTGGAGGCGAAAGCCGGTATAGATATGAGAAAATGGGTTAATGCGGACCCCCATGGTTGCGACGAATTGAACCGGCCCCCCGAAGTCTTGCTCGCCGAACTTGTACCGGCTGAAGTAGGCTAGCCCGCCTCCGACGTCGAAGCTGACCAGTTCTTTCCAGCCATTAAGCGCAAGACCCGGCACCACCGTCATCATCAGACCGCTGTCGCCTGCCCCTTCCAGTGCTCCAGCGCTTGCGGTCAGTCTCGTCGCAAGACTCCAGGTGTCGCCGCCTAGCGGCCTGGACCAGGGGAGCGAGAACACCGCCGAGACGTCAGCCATGCGGAAGGATTCTGTTTGTCTTTTCCCCAATAGGGGAGTGTCTGGACTGAGGCCAACGCGAGGGCCGATGCTCTGGAGGGCTATGTCCCCTGCAAAGCTGGGTGTGCAGAATGCCATGAAAAGCGAGAGGGTAAGGATTAGATGCAAGAGGTATGGACGTAGGTTGTAGCGCATGTGCGGTCTGTCGGTGATCAGGATTAGGAGACAGGGTTCGACGACTTCTCCAATTAATCAGGTCTATTCATGCCGTGGCTTGCTGCGCGTGAGGCTGCAGTGCGGCCGAATCGAGGGCGGCATTGTTATTTTCTCTAGAGGTGTGACCGCAACAGCGCTTGGGCGGATTAGCTGCCCTGCCTGAGAGGCACTCAAATGTAATTGGTCTGAGATCGCGACCAGTGGGGTCGCTACGGAAAATTGGATGTGAAGTGCGAGGAGTGTGGCAGGATGTGAAGGGGCGCTTCAAGCGAAGCGCCCCTTCTACAGCAGTTGGCGCTGTGATTAGAAGCGACCGCGTCCGCCGCGATCGCCACCACCACCGCCGAAACGACCACCACCGCCACCACCGCCGGTGCGGGGCTCTTGTGGCTTGGCTTCGTTGACAGTCAGTGGACGTCCGTCCATCTGTGAGCCGTTCAACGCGGTAATCGCGGCCTTGGCTTCTTCTGGTGTGGCCATCTCGACGAAGCCGAAGCCTCGTGATTGCCCGGTGAACTTGTCCGTGATCACACGCGCAGACTCGACGGTGCCGTGCGCAGCGAAGAGGGTGGTGAGCTGTGATTCAGTTGCCGCATAGGGCAACCCGCCGACATAAAGTTTTGAACCCATGGGGGTTCCTCCTTCTGAAATTGATATTGTTTGAGACTCGAGAACGAATATACGAGGGGAAGGAACGGGCCGAAGACGCGAACAGCGCAGCGACTTGGGTCGAGCTTCCGATCAGATTCTCGGTAACAACAATATCGGTGATGGGCCGTTCAATTTGCTGTTTCATGCGAGGCCCGCCGCGTGAAACAGAGATATCCTAGCAGAGGCGGATATGAAAAGCTATAGACCCTAGGGTTGTACATTCGCGGCGCTTGCACGCGGT
>DATENE010000052.1:0-5269 GCA_035275205.1 Nitrospiraceae bacterium | reverse complement strand
GCGAGCAAGTGCGGGTTCACGCCGCAGTACGAGGGGCTGCAAGCGCTCTACGACAAATTCAAGGACAGGGGTCTCGTGGTGCTTGGTTTCCCCTGTAATCAGTTCGGACAGCAGGAGCCGAACGGCGAGGCAGAAATCGAGCGGTTCTGCACCAGGAATTACGGCGTCACCTTCCCGATGTTTGCAAAGATCGACGTGAACGGCGCGAATGCGCACCCGCTCTACCAATACCTCAAATCGGAGAAGCCAGGGTTTCTCGGCACCGAGGCGATCAAGTGGAACTTTACGAAATTCCTCGTGGGTACCGACGGTACGGTACTGAAGCGCTATGCATCGAGCGACAAGCCAGAGAAGATCGAAGCCGACCTGGCAGCGAAGCTCTAACCGCCACCGGAGCCCCTCCTCGCCTTTAATTTATTTCAGTACCGGGAAATCTCATGCACAACATCACTCCCTTCCTCTGGTTTGACGGCAAAGCCGAAGAGGCAGCGAAGTTTTACACCTCCATTTTTCCGAAATCCAAAGTCCGAAGCATCACCCGCTACGGCGGCGCCGGGCCGGGACCCAAAGGCTCGGTCATGACCGTGGAGTTTCAGCTTGATGGACAGAAATTCATCGCGCTCAACGGCGGGCCGCAGTTCAAATTCAACGAATCCGTCTCATTCATGGTGCATTGCAAAACACAGGCGGAGGTTGACCGCTATTGGAAGAAGCTCACCGCTGGCGGCGAGGAGATTGCGTGCGGCTGGCTCAGGGACAAATATGGCCTTTGCTGGCAGATCGTGCCCACCGTGTTCTTCGAACTCGTATCGAGCAAGGACGCGGCGAAATCGCAACGCGTCATGCAGGCCATGATGAACATGGTCAAATTTGACATCGCGAAGTTGAAGCAGGCTTACAGTGGCGACACCAAGCGCGGGAAAAGAAAATAGATTCTCGTGTCAGTGGTATTCCGCTGACTCTTCATCAGCGGAACCTCGGAAAGCTCCGGTTGGCTGGTTGATGCGAACTTCAAGGGGAGGAGTTTCTTTTCAGCTCTTTGAGGATCCGCTCCGCTTCCGGTTTGTATTTTCGCTCCCAGGTATACCGGTAATGGGGACGCTCGGCTTGAATGACGGCCTCTAACTGCTTTCTGGCATCCTCGACCCGCCCCTGCTTCCTGTAGAGCGTGGCAACGAGCATTCGCGCGTTGGCGTAATTCCCGTCGGCCGCAATGGCCCGTTCAAGATATTCCTGGGCCTTCTGTTCACTACCGCCAAGAAACCGGGGGAGATCCAACAACATCCCGCCCATCATCTGTAGGGCTTGTGCGTGTTTGGGGTTTATTTCGATCGCGCGGTTCAGACAGCTCTTGAGCTCAGTGACCACAAGCGCCCCCTTCGTCGCACCCTGGAGACGTGCCGCGTTGCCGAGATTCAACGCATGAAAAAAATGCGCGTCAGCATTTGTCTCGTCTAACTGGAACGCCTGTTTCGCTGCCTTGGCGCCCTCTTCATACGCCGCCTGCTGTTTCGCCTTATCGGTCAGGAGATCGTCAGCCAGATCGAAGTAGGTCGACGCCACCTTGACCAGCAGATCCGGCGAGGAAGGCTGATCGCGCAACCGGCCAAGCAGCACCTGTAATTCTGGCTCGATCGACTGTGGATACCCTTCCGGTATCTCGTCTCGCTGGGCCCACGCCTTCCCGAGACCAATGAACGTACCGAGCACGGCGACACTGACGACAATCCCAATGATTCTGTTCATCGCGCTTCTCTGTGACCGGCGGAATCTGTGAATCCAAGGAAGAGAAACAGTGTCAGAAGCCGTTTCCCGAGAGAAGGAAAGGGGACAGCTACTTTTCTACCAGCTTTCGTGGCCCGTCCTCGTCTCCGCAGCATAGACGTGAGACAGTACGCGATGTAAGAGAAAAAAGGTAGCCTGTTCCCTTTCTTCTACTAATCGAACCCGCTCGGTTGAGCCACATCACGTTCGACTCCCACTAGGGCTCATACTAGTCCCCCATTGCTGATGGAATGCTACGTTGAGAGGAATGGAAGCGACAGAAACGACCGCACGAAAGGAAGTTCAGGCGTTTGTGCGTGTCTGCGAAGCGCTCGCAGAATTTGCACAAGACCACGATGGGCTGACCGACCTAGAGCGTAGGATTGTGCGTACTTTTGTCAGGACGCTGGAACAGGAAGTCGCGCCTTCCCCTCCTCCGTTGGAAACTCGGTATTCATGGACGAACGAAATAACGATGGGAGAAGAGAAAAGGGATTAGTTTGATGACGAATCATCTTGACTACACGCGCAGGTGTGCGATGAGCGCTTCGTTACTATTCTACGCATGCGTGCAGATTGTCGTCCTTGCTTCGCTGCTATGTAGTTTCGCAGTAGCCCACGCTCAAACCACAAGTCCCAAGAGTTCAGAGCCCGGAAAATCCTCGGGCAAAAAACTGGAGCGCCTTGGGTCTGATACCACCTTGCCAGGTGGCACTGTGCCGGGTGGATCTGTGCCAGGCGGGACGCTGCCAGGAGGTCCGGTCCCCGGCGGAACCTTGCCAGGAGGAACCGTCCCTGGTGGGACAGTACCGGGCGGAACGTTACCTGGTGGAACGGTGCCTGGAGGCCCTGTTCCTGGCGGAACCTTGCCCGGAGGGACCGTTCCTGGTGGAACCGTCCCAGGCGGAACGCTGCCTTGAAATCTCCACGGGCGGAGCAACGGGGTCGGGAGTCTTTGATTGTGACCATATTCTGCCACATACACCGATTCGCTACGGACAAGCACAACTTAAACCATCCCAAGCCACTAGCATTTAGCCATTATTTGTCAGCCGGTTCCGTAGCGAGAGATCTTGTCACGCAACCTTGATCTCGCTGCTATCTGTCCGTAACTCTCAGATGCCATGCTTACTGTAACTCACTGAGACTCTTCTTCAATGGAGGAGGAATGGCGATGAGGCCTTGGTTGGAAGCTCTCCTCAAAGCGGTCGTGATGGCTGCCACCATGTGCAGTGGCAGCATCGTGCCTAAATACGACAGGCCTGCGGTGGATGAGAGCCCCGAAGGAGGGCTGGGTATTAGGCAGGATCAACGGGGTTTGGACCGCGCCGCCTAACTAGGAGGTTCACGATGACCTGGAAAAACAAAGCGGAGCGGCTCCTCGGTAGTCGGACGCTCCATCTCCAAGGAGACGGACAATTCGCCTTGGTCACGCTTTGCAGAACCCGCGCATTCTCTCTCTGGCCAACGCGAGCGGAAGCTGAGCAAGCCATGAATCGCATCATATCCTGTGGAGACGATTGTCACGGCAGTTCTTTTCACTATATTGCGGATCTCAGAGAGGCGGCCTGAGAGAAGAAAAGGGGACAGGCTACTTTTCTACCAGCTTTCGCGGCCCGTCTTCGTCTCTGCAGCATAGACGTAAGATCGTGTCGAAGTACGAGAAAAAACAGCCTGTCTCCTTATCTTTCTTCCTCAAACCGTAAATGTTTCAGATGTCTTTGAGTCGGAGCCGCGTGATACCAGCAGCAGTAATCGAAACCGTCATGTGCGAATCCGTGCCCTTATCAATGAACTTCCATTGGATCAATTCACGCAGGACAGCTTGAATTTCCGGAGTACGGTTGGGATCGAAGTGACTGGAGAGTACATCGTACGGTTGGGGACCATGATCTTTTAGGTAGGCCAATACTTCCCGTTGAAGCTCACGGCTTCGGCTAAACGTCTGATCCGGTTTCTGGGGCTCGATTCGTGGCATGACCCTGGTTGTCCTCTCACGTTATGGCTAAGGCAGTTGGATTTTCTCCCGAGTTTCTCTCAACTCCTTCAACGAGTATACCATTGAGCCCATATAGGACGTATCAAAGGTGTCAGGCCCTATTTCGCGGCGCGTGGTGGGGAACTGGTTCATCTGGTCTAATTGGTTTCGTTGGTTTGTCAGGTTCAGTGAACGAAGGAAACGAGATGGACTGCCTCTGAATCGCCCTCCCCTCACACAGCCATGGACCAAGCTCACCTAAAAAAGTAGAATGCCCCTGTTTCCTTACTCACATATAGATATGATTCGGATGGCGTCGAGGTGGGAAGCCAGTTTTCGTGATCAAAGGAGCGGGATACCTCTATGAATCCAAACAAAGCGCTTTGGGAAAAAGGCGATTTTACCCGCATTGCTGAAAGCATGAGAGAGAGCGGAGTGACCCTCGTGAAGGGACTCGGAATCACACAAGGGCTCAAAGTATTGGATCTCGGCTGCGGCGATGGCACGACGGCATTGCCAGAGGCGATGTTCGGAGCGGATGTGCTGGGCGTCGATATCGCGAGAAACCTGGTGGAGGCTGGAAACAAACGTGCACAGGAGCAGGGCCTCACGAACTGCAGATTTCAGGAAGGCGATGCGTGCAATTTGCACGAGTTAACGGATCATAGATTCGACCTTGTCGTGAGCATTTTTGGGGCCATGTTTGCGCCAAAGCCGTTTGATGTGGCTAAAGAGATGGTACGCGTAACCAAGCCAGGTGGGCGGATTGTGATGGGGAACTGGATTCCCAATGATCCGACATTGGTCGCACAAATCTTGAAAATCAGTTCCTCATACTCGCCCCCACCGCCGGAAGGCTTCGTGAGTCCGATGACGTGGGGGATCGAAAGCCACGTGATCGAACGATTTGCAGCCGCCGGGGTTCCACAAGAGAGGATCTCGTTCGCCAGAGACACGTTTCGCTTCAACTTTCCTAGCGCACCGTCCACGCTCGTTGAGGCATTCAGAACATACTACGGGCCAACCATGAATGCGTTCGAAGCTGCAGAAAAGAATGGTCGAGCCGGTGATCTACAGAAGGAGCTGGACGTTCTGTTCACCAGCCAAAACACAAGCCCACGCAAGGATGCCACGTCCATTCCCGCAACCTTCTTGCGCGTAACGGTTTGCGTGTAGTTTCCCAGGAACCTTCCAGGGCGCATGAAAAGAAAAATGGACAGGCTACTTTGCTTCCAGCTTTCTTGTCCCGTCCTCGTCTCCGAAACATAGACGTGAGACTGTCCGCTCATCTGTCCCCGTGATGCGCTGACACGTTCAAACCGCGTGGTTAGGCACAGGCACTTGTATTGATCTTGACCTTGGAATGGTCCACACAGGGATCATTTTGCGGCAGCTGATGAACGCTTGTGCCCTTAATGAAATCCGTTTTGGAAGACGTAGAGTGGATTGATAATGGTCAAGATGATTTTTTCAGCCTTGGTGAAGCCGTCCTGCCGCATATGTTGCGTGGCCCGGTACACGAGCTCT
>DATENE010000051.1:0-7178 GCA_035275205.1 Nitrospiraceae bacterium | reverse complement strand
CTTGCTGTGGGGATGGCTGGGCGTGTCCGGATATCACGAAGCATTAGTCTTTGCGCTGTTCCTTGGCGTCGCCGGCGCGAGTTTCGCCGTGTCGCTGCCGATTGCCGGGCGAGCCTATCCACCGGCTGCGCGCGGGTTCGTCCTGGGTCTGGCCGCATCAGGGAACGTGGGGACCGTGCTGATCCTGTTTCTCGCGCCGCGCTGGGCTGCCATGATGGATTGGCATCACGTCTGTGCATTGATGGCCGGTGTTGTGGGTGTCACACTGGTTCTGTTCACTCTACTTGTGCCGCTGGAACAGCCGAGCCTGGCGCCCCAACGCGCCGAATGGTGGCACAATGCGGCGGAACTGATCCGCCGACGATCCGCCTACTGGCTCTGTTTTTTGTATGCCGTTACGTTCGGCGGCTTTGTCGGATTCTGCAGCCTGCTGCCGCTGTTGTTGCACGACCTGTATGAGCTGGATGCGGTCATGGCCGGGACTGTCGCAGCGTTATGCGGACTCTTCGGCAGTCTGATTCGTCCGGTGGGTGGCTACATTGCAGATCGGCAGGGTGGTCTCCGCATTCTGTATTATGTGTTGCCGGTTATCGTCGGTTCAGTCGTGGCGGTGACGAGTCCCTCTCTACTCACGGCCGTGGCCATGATGGTGATCGCGACTGGCGCGATGGGATTCGGGAACGGCGTGGTCTTTCAGTTGGTTGCCGAATGGTTCCCGAAAGACATCGGTCTGGCATCAGGCGTTGTGGGGGCCGCCGGCGGATTCGGAGGGTTTTTTCTGCCCATCGTTGCTGGAACTATGAAGGGGTTTACCGGAAGCTATGATTTGGGTCTCTGGCTCTTCGCAGGATTCGGGGTCTGCGCTTGGGGAACGGTGATCGTGGCATTACGGGCTCGATCGGCCTCATTGGCAGGGCCTTCCTCCTGATCTGTTTCATCATTGGCGGTCGGGCCAAAAAAACGATGTTAAATGTGCAATGTTAAATGATAAATTGAAGATCCCTTGCGCATTGAATGATATCGATTGAACAGGAAAACTATGGCGTCTCCCTTTCACAGCATCGAAGAGGCAATTCGGGACATCAAGCAGGGGAAATTTATCGTCCTCCTCGACGATGAAGATCGCGAGAATGAGGGCGATCTTGTCATTGCCGCTCGGCATGTGACGCCACAGGCCGTGAATTTCATGGCTAAACACGCGCGTGGGTTGATCTGTCTCGCCCTGACTCCCCAGCGAGTCGAAGAACTCCACCTTCCGCAGCAGGCGATCGAAAACACCGCTACGTTCGGCACGGCATTTACCGTGTCCATCGATGCGCGGAAGGATATTACGACGGGAATTTCTGCGGCGGATCGAGCCACGACGATTCATGTGGCGATCGATCCGAAGTCCAAACCCGGCGACCTGGCGCGCCCAGGCCACATTTTCCCTTTGAAGGCGCAGCAAGGCGGTGTATTGAAACGCGCGGGGCAGACCGAAGGCTCCGTCGATTTGGCGCGACTGGCCGGGCTCACTCCCGCCGCAGTGATCTGCGAAGTCATGAACGAAGACGGCACCATGGCGCGTGTGCCGGAGTTGACGAAATTTGCCAAAGCGCACAAGTTGAAAATGGTCACGATCAAATCCCTCATTGAATATCGCATGCAGCGCGAGCCCTTTGTGCGGCGTATGGCCAGCGCGCGATTGCCCACGATGTTCGGCGATTTCGAGGCGGTGGCCTTCGAAAACGAATTAGATGGCGTCACGCACATTGCCTTGGTGAAAGGGCGTGTGGAGGGAGGCGATCCCACCCTGGTGCGTGTGCATTCGGGTTGCTTGACTGCCGACGCCCTGGGGTCGTTGCGGTGTGACTGTCGAGACCAGCTCCACAAGGCGATGGAAGTGATTCAAAAGGAAGGGCGCGGGGTGTTGCTCTACTTGAATCAGGAGGGGCGCGGCATCGGTCTGCTTAACAAGATCAGGGCCTATGGGTTGCAAGATCAGGGAAGCGATACCGTTGAGGCGAATTTGAAGCTGGGATTCAAGGCAGATCTGCGTGATTACGGTGTGGGAGCGCAGATTCTTGTCAACCTCGGACTGCACCAGATCAAGCTCATCACGAACAATCCGCGCAAGATCGTCGGCATTGAGGGGTACGGATTGAAGGTGGTAGAGCGAGTGTCGATCGAGATTCAACCCCGTGAGGCGAACGTGAGGTACTTGCGCACGAAAAAGAATAAGATGGGGCACATTCTTAAAAAGGTATAACGGCTGCTGAAAATGGCCCCCAGCTTCGTTCTCATTTCGAAACGATCCTCAACGTACCCCACTCGGGGCGCAAGCTGTCTTGGCAGCTTGGGGTGGGTGGGTGAGAAGAGCCACGCCTCCGGTCGTTTCTCTCCTGCGGCCTCGCTGGATGACCATTTTGAGCAACCTATGTGATGGCTGGAGGAAGGTGACTGTTAGTTCATGAAACTGCGAAAGGGCTCTCACGATGCGACGGGATTGCGGTTTGGGATTGTCGTTGCGAAGTTCAACAAATTCGTCACGAGCAAGCTGCTGAATTCCTGCGTCGAGGGGCTCACGAAGCATGGAGTCAAGGCCGACGATATCGAGGTGGTGCGGGTGCCTGGGGCGTTTGAGATTCCCTTGGTGGCGCGAACAATGGCGCGGGCGAAGCGGTTCGATGCGGTGATTTGCCTCGGGGCGGTCATTCGTGGCGACACCCCACATTTCGATTACATCAGCGCAGAGACGAGCCGCGGCATCGGGCAGGCGGCGCTGGATGCCGACGTGCCGATCATCTTCGGGGTACTGACGACACATACCATAGCACAAGCCATCGAGCGGTCTGAGCCGGCCAGATACAACCGTGGCGGAGAGGCGGCCAAATCCGCAATTGAAATGGCGACGGTCATGCGCCTATTACGGTCAGGGGAAGAGATTCTGCCGAAGGCTGAAGTCTCGAGAGCCAGGAGAGCCAAAAAGCGGGCGCCGCGAAAGCGCAAGGGTTAATCATGGGTTCCCGCCATCAAGCCCGGGAGCGCGCGCTCCAGATTCTCTTTCAATACGATATTCACGGCAAGCCGGGCCTATGGCTGGATGTGTTCTGGAAGGAGAACGAGGCTACGGATGAAGCAAAGGCCTTCGCCGAACGACTCGTGGCCGGGGTGCTGGAAAAGAAGAAAGGGCTGGATGCTCTCATCGGAAAATACGCTACGAATTGGAAAGTCAGCCGCATGCCGATTGTGGACCGCAATATCCTGCGCGCCGGTGTCTATGAGCTGCTGTGGATGGATGATGTGCCGGCTAAAGTGACGATGAACGAGGCCATCGAATTGGCGAAAAGTTTCGGCGACGACGATGCCTCGAAGTTTGTGAACGGCATTCTGGACAAAGTGCTAGCAATGGAACCGCAACTGGGACCGAAACGTGACGACGCAGCGCACGTGAAAAATGAAAAGTGAAAGGTGACAGGCCGTCATGATTGATCGCTATACGCGGCCCAAGATGAAAGCCATCTGGGAATTGAAACGTAAGTACGAGATCTGGCTGGCGGTCGAGCTGGCAGCTTGCGCGGCGTTCGAACGAGCCGGACAGGTCCCGCGCGGCACAGCCGCCCGCATTGGGAAGAAAGCCACGATCGATGTGAAGCATATCGCCAGGATCGAGAAGGTGACGAAACACGACGTGATCGCCTTTCTCGAATCACTTGTAGAATCAGTCGGCCCGGAGCATCGGTTCCTCCATATGGGGTTGACCTCGTCGGATATTGTAGACACCGCGTTGGCCATACAGATGACCGAGGCGCTCGACCTCATCCTCGACGATCTTGAAGAGCTGATCGCGGTCTTGAAGCGGCAGGCGTTGCGGTACAAGCACACGGTGATGGTCGGCCGGTCGCACGGCATTCATGGCGAACCGATCTCGTTTGGTTTCAAGCTGGCCATTTGGTATGAAGAAGCCTGCCGACACCGGGACCGGCTGACGCGCGTCAGGCAGGAAATCGCGGTCGGCAAGCTTTCCGGTGCAATGGGCACGTTCGCGCATCAAGGGCCTGAAGTGGAAGAGTATGTCTGTGCCAAGCTGGGGCTCACGCCCGACCCTGTCTCCAATCAAATCGTGCAGCGCGATCGTCATGCGGCATATGTCTCGGCGTTGGCGCTGGTGGCTGCCAGCATCGAAAAGTTTGCGACCGAAATTCGCCATTTGCAACGGACCGAGGTGCTCGAAGCGGAGGAGTATTTTTCGGAAGGGCAGAAAGGGTCCTCGGCGATGCCGCACAAACGAAACCCGATCGCTTCGGAGAATCTCTGCGGGCTGGCGCGTGTCGTGCGAGGTAATAGTCTTGCGGCGATGGAGAACGTGGCACTGTGGCATGAGCGTGACATCAGCCATTCGTCCGTCGAGCGCGTGATCATGCCGGATAGCACAATTCTGATCGATTATATGCTGGCGCGGATCACCGACGTCATCAAGCATCTGGTGGTCTACCCCGCAAATATGAAACGCAACCTCGACCACACCGGAGGACTGGTCTATTCGCAACGGTTGCTGTTGTTGCTCATCGAGAAGGGTGCGCAGCGGAAGGAGTCATATGAGGCCGTCCAGCGCAATGCCATGGCTTCCTGGAAAGGGGCAGGGGAGCTACAAGAGTTAGTCGGCAAAGATCCCTTCGTGACGAAGCATCTCACAGGAGCGGAGATTCGATCCTGTTTCGATCCAAAGTATTATCTGCGCCATCTCGACAAGATTTTCCGGCGGGTTTTCGGATCGGAGGCGCGCAAACATGGGAAGGGAAGGAAACGATGAAAGCATCTATTTCTACACTCGTGCGTTTCGTGGTGCTGATGTGTGCCGTGCTGGCGATCGCGCCGGTAGTTGAGGCAGCCGATCGCGACAAGCTGCTCAGTGAGCCGGGCGTCTACGGCACCTTTGCCACATTTAGTCTTGATGCGGACTGGGGGAAACAGGATCAAGTGGTGCGCATCGCGCAGTTGACCGTCCTGAAGAGCGTGGTCGAGCAGCATCGCGAGAAAATTGCCATCGATCTCTATCTCCTGCGCGGACTGTCGGATCATGGAGATCTCATGTTCCGTATCCATGCGTCCGAACTGCGCGATACCCAGACGTTTCTCGTCGATCTGCAGCACAGTCTGATCGGAAATCATCTCAAGACGTCCGCTCTCATGCATGGGTTGACCAAGAAGGCTAATTACGTGCCGGCATTTCCGGATCAGCTGAAGGCGGATCTGAAGACTTCCAGCGAGCCGGGTCCTAAGCCCTATGCGATCGTCGTTCCTATTCGGAAGAGCGCCGAATGGTGGGGGCTGGATCAGGACAAGCGCGCGGCCATGATGCAGGAACATACAGAAGCCACGATGCCCTATCTCAAGACGGTCAAACGGAAGCTCTATCACTCCAGCGGACTCGACGACTTGGATTTCATCACCTATTTCGAAACCTCCAAGCTGGAGGACTTTCACAGCCTGGTGTTGGCGTTGGAAAAGGTGAAGGAGTTTCAGTACACGCGCCGATTCGGCCATCCGACGCTGCTCGGCACCGTGCAGTCGCTGGACCAAATTATCGAGACCTTGGCGCAATAGCGCGAGACAAGCGCGACTGGCGGGAAAAGCGGGACACGTGAAGATGTGAGGTCCGAGGTATGCGGAACTTCGAACCCAGACTGGTTAAGGAACAACCATGACGGCAGGCGCACTACTCTACGAAGGTAAGGCCAAGAAAGTCTTTGCGACCGACAAACCGGATCAGGTCGTCCAGTACTTCAAGGACGATGCGACGGCGTTCAACGCGCAGAAGCGCGGAACTATCGTTGAAAAGGGCGTCATCAACAATAAAGTCTCCGAGCGGCTCTTTCGATTGCTGGAACAGGCCGGTGTGCCCACGCATTTTGTCGAGCGCCTCAGCGACAGGGAGTTGCTCACGAAGAAGGTGACGATCGTACCGGTCGAGGTCGTGGTCCGCAACGTGGTGGCCGGCAGTTTGGCGAAGCGGCTAGGCTTGAAGGAGGGTGATCCGATCGAGCCGGCCATCGTGGAGTGGTACTACAAGAACGATGCGTTGGGTGATCCCTTGATTGCCGATGAGCATATTCGATTGATGAAATTGGCGATGCCGGAACAGATGACGGAGATCAAACGGCTTGCGCTGAAAATAAACAGTGTGCTTCAGCCATTCTTTCGTGATCGACAGATGATCCTCGTCGACTTCAAGCTGGAGTTTGGGCTGCACAATGGCCAGCTGATCCTGGCCGATGAGATTTCGCCCGACACCTGCCGCTTCTGGGATCAGACAACGAAAGAGTCGATGGATAAGGATCGGTTTAGGAAGGATTTGGGAAAGATTGAAGAGGCGTATCAAGAAGTTTTGAAAAGAGTGTGCGGATAATGCGGGGACACCGTGGTAGCCTCTGTGCTCGCAGAACGCGCACGATAAAACTGTGCTCGTTCGATGCGCGCAGTGGAGGCTAACCACGGTGTCCCCGCGGGAACGTCCAAATCCTTTGAGGGAGTGGATGGGAGAGGAGAGTGCGGTGACCGGTCTCTATGCTCGCGCAACGCGCGGTCGCGGACGACCCTCGTTGAACGCGCCCATAGAGATCGATCACCGCGTCCCTTTTGTATGGAGGGGGAGTGAATGCAGGAATTCATGGTGTCGCTAGATGTAGAAACGCCCCCGTTGTCGGCAACTCAGTTTATGGATTGTTTCGGGGTTGAGGCAAAGCACTTCAAGGTGAAAAAGACTCAAGGAAAATTCTTGTGGCGTATGGAATCAAAGCTCAGAGCTAAAGCAGCGTTGAAGAGTCACATTAAGTCGATTTTCAAGAGGACTCCACTCAGGAATTTGCCTGGACCTGTGGAGCGACCACGGTACGCTCCGTTCTTGAATGTGGGGGTGATGTATGACTCTTATACGTGCACTGTAGCTCTCCCATCTGATCTTATTAAACTAATGACTAGACACGGAGTCGGCATCCAACTGTGCTGCTACCCAACAGACTTTGAAGGGAAGTAGGGAAAATCGTGAGGGCGTTTCTGTCGTGGTTCATGAATTATGGGTTGGTCTTATCCATTTTGGTCTCCACGGCCCTGGTGGCCTTACTGGCCTATCGCTTGGAAGGCTCACGCTGGCGGTGGCCGATGGTGGCGCTTGCTCTGGGCGGGATCGGGACGGCCGC
>DATENE010000050.1:0-7660 GCA_035275205.1 Nitrospiraceae bacterium | reverse complement strand
GCCGCCCGCATCCTCTGTTTCGCAAGCTGAGTCTCTTCCTGTTCGGGATGATTCTATTCCTCGCCGCATGCGTGTGGTATCTGCAAACACAGCACGCATTCCGCCACATCATTGTTCCACTTGTGGCGGCAGCGGTGCCCGGCGAACTTCGAGTGAACAACGGGTCTCTCACCTTCCCCGCCACACTCGAAGTGACAGGACTCTCCTACCAACAACCGGAGGTGAAGCTGTCGCTGCAAATCGACCGCCTTCTCTGTCGAATTTCCGTGATGGCATGGCTACGCGAGCGTCTTCTCTTTGTGGAAGCACTCGATCTTGAGAATGGCAATCTGCACATGGCCTTGGGGATGACACCACCTCAACAAGAAGGCCACACGGCAGTGGCAACTCCGGGCAAGACGGCGGTGATGATTCCCTTCGTCGTTCAACGCGCGCGGCTGGATCACGTCACGCTTTCGATCCAAAGAGACAGTGATGAGTTCACGGTGCAAGACCTCGAGTTGGCCATCGATGATGTCGTGGCTGGTCGGACCGGAACCATCGATCTGCATAGTGAAGTGACCTTGAACCGCTCTGCAAGTCAGAGCCGCTGGGCGGGGGCATTCCGCCTGACCGGTACGCTTGAGGAGAGCCCTGGCGGCGAGCAGTTGAAGTGGACTGTGTCGAATAGTCTGGCGGTTCGGGAGTGGCCCGGGCAGGGAGTCGTAACCGATTCCAGCCAGATCACGCTCAATCAGACGATGTCAGGTCGCTATGACTTCACTCAAGCGGCTCTGCGCGCCGACTCATCATTGACTCTTCGGCAAGGCAAGACATCCCTCGGCGACGTGTCTCTTACGTTCACGCAAACCGAATCACCCGATGGTACGGTGATGGATTTTGGGGTGCAGCTTCAAGAAATAACTGATGACGCGCTGAATCTTATGCTCGGCAACGATGGAGCGTTCCGTTTTCGTTCCGCTCACATGAGCGGAGACGTGACTATTCATGCAATAGGGGAGCGGTACGATATTCGATCCGTATTCACAGGGCAGCAACTGCAGTCCATATCCGAGCAGGGCGCGACTCCACCAGTGGATATCAATGTGGCACAAGCGGGGATATTCAATATCGACGCCCGCACTGTCACGTTGGACGTATTCGATCTGCGTGTTGCGACGCGCGATGACGTCCTACTGGCGGGAGAACTGAAACATGCTTTGACGATCAACCTCGGCAATGAAGGCGCAGAACACAAGGGCGTCTCCACTCAGAATGCCCCTCAAGCCGACTGGATGCTCACGATCAACGATATCGGCGTTGCGGAATTGCGCCAATGGTGTGACGCATTCGGCTGGAAGGGATTGCGAGGCGTCCGCACAGGACAGTTGGATGGCACGGTGATGCTTTCCAGCCGAGATAACGGCAACGCGATAGATCTGAACACTCGCCTTATGATTTCGAATGTCAGGGTGGCCAGTGCGGAGAAAACGACCGACAGCGCGCCGTTGAAGTTCGCTCATGAGATCCAAGGAACAGTCACCAATCTGACCTTGTTTCGACTGCATTCTTGGATCATGACGGCGTCAGTAGACGACCGATCTGTGGGGGCACTACGGTTGTCTGGAGCCCTAGACCTCAGAACGCCCACAAGAGAGCCGACGCTGGAAGGATCGCTTACGCTGACAGGTTTGCCAGGGGGAGTGTGCAATCCATTGCTCGCGCTCTGGAGCGATGCGCGCATCGACCGAGCCCTCTTCAACGGAAAGATCGGGCTCAAGATGACCGAAGACCTTCTCAGCTGGGATATCAATCTCCGTGGCGATCAGATCCGTCTACAGCTTCCCGAGATGCATCAACCGACTGCTCCCCTTGATCTGGTCGTGGCACAGTCCGGTAGTTTCGACCGCACGACCAGGGTCCTTCGTCTGGACAAAGGGATTCTGCGAGAACTCGAGCGGTCTCGCCCTGTCATCACCGCCGCATTGGACAAACCTATTCGCTTCACCCTTTCGGCCAGGGGGGCGGACGAGAAGACGTTTCAATCGCCGAACGGCCAAGTCGGCACCGTCACCATACAGGCACACCATATTGGAATGAACCAGCTAAGGCCGCGATTGGCGGTCTTGGGAGTCTCAGCCTTGAACGGAGTGAAGACCGGCATCATTGACGGACGTTGGATTATTCAGGGGCAGGAGGGCAAAGACGCCCTGTCTGTTGCCGGTACGCTCGACGTCACGGACCTGCGTCTTGATGTGGGAGCCATACACATCAGCACCCCCATAGGTCTTCGCAGCAGGATCGCTGCCACGATCACGGAGTTCTCTCATGTTCATGTGGACGAGCTGAACATAGAAGCCTTGGGAGGAGCAAGCCTGATCGCGAAGGCGAGACTCAGTGGTCACACCAGTGTCGCCGACGGTTCCACGGATCTCGCAGTCGCGTTCAATACCGACAGCGTGGCGAAACTTCTCGACCGGATCGGATTATTCGACGAACGGCAACGCACTGTGTTCACCGGCGGCGCCGTGTCAGTTGAAGGACGTCTGAGAGGTCGTGGACAAGATTACCCCGTTTCAGTACAGGCGACGATTCACGCGCGTCAACTTCTGTTCCAGCCGTTGCAGGGTCGATTCCTCACGTATTCGTTTCTCGCGGAAGGAACCGCAGAATTGAACGCGGCCCGAACAGACATCGAGATTCACAAGATCGGCATGACCCTGGAGTCCAAAAAGGGGTCGGCTGGGACGCTGACCCTTGCGGGAACATGGCCGATCGCGGCGTCCAAACAGGGCGGTGCCATGACCGTCGTGACCAAAGACTTGGATGCCGTGCCACTCGTGGACGTATTCGGAGTGTTCCCAGGTCGAGAGCATGGCCCCTTACCGGTCAGCGCCGATGTCTCCATCGTTCAGGATTCTGCCAGTGGGAAGCTTGTCGTTCGCGGTCAGGAAAAACTCGGACCGATTCGCGTTGCGCGCAAAGGTGAAGGCGGAAAGCAGAATGAGGCCACCTTTCATCTTGAGCACGACCTGAACCGACAGAATGACGAGATCCGCGTCACAACTCTGACGGTGACCGCCGACCGTCCTGGCGGCCAACCCGATCGCGTGATTGCCAGTGGTACCGTGAAGATCGGCGGGCAGTCAGGCGCACGACTCAAGGTGGAGATCGCCTCGCTCGATGCCGCCTGGCATGAGGCGTTGTTCTCGAGACCTCGACCTGTGCATCAAACGAGTGCGAATCGGGCTGTGGAGACGGATCGACGCGATAAACCGGAACCGTCCGGCCTCGCGCTTCTCACAAACCTCGATGCCGAAATGTCGATAGGGTCCGTCTCCTACAACAGACTGATGATCGGGCCTGGTCGTGTGATCGCAAAAGGAACCGGCGAGCGACTGGAGGTCAACCTGGAACCAACAGTCATTGCTGATGGCCGGATGGATGCAATCGCGACCCTTGCGCGACAGGGGAGCCAGACTCAACTCACCTGGTCCGGCAAAGGCCAGGGGTTGAACGTCGAAACTATTATGCAAGCCGTGGAACCAAGTCAGGACGCCGTCCTGAAGGGAACGGGATCATTCATGACCTCAGGAGCAGGCCTTCTGAACGAAGACCTCTTCAGAAAAAATCTTTCTGGAATCTTTCATTTCAACATCGCGGACGGACAATTTATTCGCGCCCCTCTGCTTCAGTTCCTGTCAAAGTACACGCATATTAAGGAACTGGAGCAGATGGGATTTGATGCCTTGCAGGGCAAGGCGCGTGTGGAGGGTGGATGGATCTACGCCGATTCCCTGGAAGTCACGGGACCTCTCGCCTCACTCGACGGTCACGTTTCGGTCTCGTCCGACGACGCAGTCGATGGACGGATTTTTGTGAAAATCGGTCCATCCCTTGCGAACAAGATCAAGATTCCCTGCATGTCGGCGCTTCTCAAAACGTCCGACGGATTTACGGCCCTTCCGTTTGCCGTTCGGGTCAACGGCTCCATGAACAACCTCACATTTAACCCTGACACCGCGGCCTGGCACCATGCCAAAGGCGGAATCACATCCCTGGCAGACACGATGAAGAACCTGCTCCGGGGCTGTCGTGAGGATCGCTCGGAGGCAACGGTACAGTGAACCGCCCTTCGAACATCAAGCGGGCAGTTTTTGTTCTCTGGCGCGCTCAATCCGATGTCGGTTACAGCACGGACGCGATCCACCCGTGAGCCGGAATAGCCAGCAAGGGACAGGCGCATTGTCGAAGCACTTGTTCGCTGTGACTGCCTCGCAGAGCGTCGAGAAAGCCGTTGTGGCCTTCGGTAGACATGACGATGAGATCGGCTTCTGTCCCGCGAGCAGTCTGCAGAATGACCTCAATGATGTCACCTTCCTGTGACAACTTCGTCCACTCCCATCCCGGCAACTCAGGACAGTTGACTTCCGGCATCGCGGTACCGTCGCCCACATGGAGGATGGTGAACCGGCCGGTGGGACAGTTGAGCTGATGCGCGATCCGGACGGCGGCCTGAATCGCAGGCTGCGCATTCGGAACCGGGGCGACAGGGATCAAGATGTTCTTGAGCGACACGGCGCCGTCCTGGAGCGAGACGAACCCCTCCACGCCCGCAGGAATAAAAAGCGTCATTTGACGCGATTTTCTGGCCATCGGTTGGGCGACGGATTTTTCCTGCCACAGACCCTGCCCTTTGTCCTGTTGCGTGGCAAGAACAATCAGGTCGCTGGGATGGCTATCAAGAAACCCCAGCACCGATTTCACCGGATCCTTGTCCTTGGTGATAACCTTCCGGACGTTGATGCCCAACTCAGGCACGGCAGACTTGGGGCTGTTCTTCGGAAGTATTCCCCACCGCTCCAGTGTTTGCCTTACCCCCGGGAACTCCGTCCAATTCTCTTCCCCTCCAGGCGACACGTGGAGCACGGTGAGCGAGGCTTTCGCGATCAGCGCAGCCTTGAGCGCATGGCCGAAGGCGACTTCGCTGGCTGGGCTAAAGTCGGAAGGATGAAACACATGCTGCAGAATCGGTGCGTCTAGAGAGATCTTGCTCATGGGGTTTCTCCTCTTTGGTCGAGCAACTTGTAGCACAAGCACGATCAGGAAGTCATAGACCCAGATCAAGCCGCCGGCGGTTTTTCTGAAGAGATCGGGAGTCTGGAAAAATATTGCCGAGATCAGAACCGATAGAGGGCTCCTACGGACACGTTCATGTTGTGGACGACCTCATGTTCGAAACTCTGACGTCGTTGCGACCGCTGGAAACCACACGTCAACTGCGTCTGTTCCGTGAGACGGTATAGGAACATCATCTCGCCCTGGACAACGGTCTCATGTCCGCCGTTCCGTTCGTCCCCCACGATGCTGCTCGTCCAATTATTGCGCTCATAGTGCAAGCCAAGCTCCATTGCAAGGCGTTCCATCAGCTCGGCTTCAAGGCCGAGAGATACGTAGTTGTTGAAATAGGATATGTCGTCTTTGTATTGGACCTGGTTTCGGCCATCCGCAAGACCGCGTTCGTAGTGATAACCGAGAAACAATTTTACGCGATCAACTACGCGCCAGACCACGTGGGGGCCGATGGTCCAGAATGTCGTATCTCGTTGCGCGAAGGCCTCGTTGTATTGGCGGGTTCCGACGCGCCCAAGGAGTCGCGCTTCCAAATTCTGGGAGAGGCGTTGCTCGAACCGGACCGACCCGATCTGCGAAGTCACACGCTCTTCTTGAAGGGAGTCGGTACCGCTCCGATGTTCTACGTTGTTGCCGAGCAGCTGATCGGGGGCAGCGTAGTATCGTAGCCTGATCGCCGTATTCGGCGTGAACGCGTGCAAGGCTTCAATCCCCGCACTCGCCTGATTGAATTGGGGATTCATCGTATAGATGAATCCTTGGGCCTTGACGGAGAGATCTGTCCGACCCCAGGAAGAGGTGAAAGACTTGGCCACACGGAGGTCTGGTTCGAACACCATATCCGACCCTTTTCCGGTGAGAGACGTATCCAGAGCAGGTTGAGTGGGATCGCCGTGCAGATTCAAGCGGCGAGTGGCAGAGAACAGAGCGACGTCGTCTGTATAAAATAGAGCGCCGCCAGCGGTCGCGGACCAGTCTGCCATCGCTGGAGCAGCGGTAGCCAACAGTAACGCGCCAGCCAGGACCAACCGCTCCAGCAACACAGAGTTCTCCTCGTATCACTTCGCAGCCTGATTGCGGTTTGATCCGCTCATGAATGGAGCGAGGCTCCCTACAGTCGCTCAGATCCGGTGCTGCGGGAAGCGACTACAACACGTAGAGGGTGGCGTAGACATAGGCCAGGTTATAGCCGAAATCGACATTAAACCCTTGGTCTCCGCTCCCGTTCAGCCCGGCAGTCAACCGGTCGAACGCAGCGCCCATCGCGAAGTGTTGGATGAGCCGATACTCAAGGCCGGCATAGAACTCAAACATCGTTCCTGTGTAATCGCCTATGGTCAGATAGAAGAAGTCGTAGCGGCTTTGAAACTGTAACTTCGGCGTGATGTTGTAGTTCGCGACGAGACCGATCGACGGAAGTGGAAGCGTGATTTGTTCGTTGATGACGGTCGCCGAACCCGGGTTACCGTTAATTCGACCTTGCCCTGCGAAATTAAAATTTGTTTTCATCACGTAGAGCCCCGGTGATAGCGCCAACTCGACCTTATCGTTTCGGTAGAAAGAATAATTGTAGAGCAATCGGTAGGTATTGAAGCTCAGGCCGGTTTGGGTCGTCGCACCGGCGCTGATGGTTTGGTCGTTGATCCGAATATCATCGTTGAGCGATTTTTCTCCGCTCAGCCCGACTCGATACCAGGAAAATCCAACCGCATGACGCTCATTGAACCGGTAGAGCCCATCCACTCGAAGGGCATCCGTGCTGGTGTCGCCACCCAAGGTGTTGGTGAAGTCCACGGATGTGCCGACCCCTAACAACGGGCCACCGACTGCCACATTTGCGGTTGCCCCGAAGACGTAGGCCCACCCCCCGCGGATCATCAACTTGTCTTTCATTTCGGTGGGCGGCGTCTCCTCGGCGGAACTTGTCGAAGGGATTGCACACAGGATGCTCATGGCGAGAACCGCCAAAAGCGCAAATTTGGTGACGATTGCGTGCTTCATGATCATCTCCCTGATGTTGATTGGGTGCCCAGCCGATAGACTAGGTCATTGCACTGGCGCGCCTGAACAGTTTGAAGGAACTGAATTTTGTCATGCGGCAGTCGGGCAATGAACGAGGGCGGCGAATCATAGCGAGAAGACCTTTACCCGTCAAGAATCAGAAGACACCGGTTCGCAGGGATTCAATATCTTTGGACGTGCGAAGCCCGGATCAACGGACGGAGAGCTGCAACGATCCGTTCGCAATCGCCTGACTTTCGATCCCGCCCGGCACGGGATGGCGGACGGCTGAAGGTTGGTCACAGATACTTCCAGTCACGTGTGCCCATGTGCACCGAGAGGTCGATGCGCAATGGAGCCTCCTGTCGATCCTACGGGAATGTGAATCATCATGCTCATGGGGAGATCTTATCTGGTGCGTGGCGGGAAGATGGTTTTCCAATCATCTTTCATGTTCACAACTGTCCAGCCTTTCGCGTTCGCCTCGTCAAGGCCTTTGTCGAGACGGCCGATGTGCGACTCACGGTCGTAAGCCCATTCGCGTTCG
>DATENE010000049.1:0-6132 GCA_035275205.1 Nitrospiraceae bacterium | reverse complement strand
TTGAAGGATCAGTCCGGCGTATTGAAAGTCATCAGTCTCGGTCAGATCGAAGTTCGGGAAGGCGACCAGGTGATTGTGGAAGGAGTCTTCTCGCGTCTTCGCCAAGCAGGGCGCACGACCATCTACAACGAAATCAAAGCCCTCTCGATCAAGCCGTTGAATCAGCTCAATCCCGATCTGGTCGGGTGATCACACAGTCCAACAACCTGGACCGCGCGAGACTGGCGGGAAAGGCGAGACTCGCGAGAAAAGCACACTCACACCGTCGCCCATTCCACCTATCTCACGTTTCCCGCCTGTCGCGCTGTTCTCGCCCGTCCCGCTCGTTAGACCTAGCCCTTGCGCGGATACTGTAGGGCCCACGCCAGCACCCTGTCTTGAACTCGATCCGGCAACCACTTCACCATCCACGCACGCAGCTTGGCATCGGAGCCCACGAGATAGCGAGTGTGAGGACGAGAGGCCGTCAACGCATGATGCACGGCTCGAACGACCGCTTCCGGCGGAATCGCTCGTTGAGCCGCTTGGGTGATCGCTTTACGAATCTGAATCACCGCCTCGCCATAGAGGGCCTTCGCCTCTTTGCTGACCAATGCTTCGAGATCCTCTGCCTCCTTAGCCGATTTCTCCCAAATCGGCGTTGCAACCGCCCCCGGTTCGATAATCGATACCTGAATTCCCCAGGGTTGCAGTTCCATCCTCAACGCATCTGTCAGCGCCTCCAAGGCAAACTTCGAAGCCGAATAGGGTCCCAACAATGGAATGGTGGCACGACCGGCAATCGACCCCATATTGACGATTCGACCTCGGCCTCGACGCAGCAATGGAAGAAACGCCTGCGTGACAGCGATCTGCCCAATTACATTGACCTCAAGCTGTTTCCGCAGTTGCGGTATCGGAATCACTTCGAGGGGACTCCCGATCACGATCCCGGCATTATTGACAAGCCCTCCCAGGCCACCCTCGCCTATAACCCGCTGGACCACCTCGACGGATTGTGTGATCGACCGCTCATCGGTGACGTCGAGCGTGATGGGGATAAGCAACGAACCACCCTTCTCGGCAAGCGCCTCCCCTGCCCGAGGGTCGCGCACGCCGGCAAACACCGTCATTCCACGACCGGCACAATCGAGCGCACAAGCCGCGCCAATGCCGGTTGAAGCACCGGTGATAACAACGGCCATCTGGTTCATCTGGTTCATCTGGTTTGTTTCGTGTATCTGGTTAATCTGGTTAGGTTCGCTCAATCAAGCAAACCAGACAAACCAAATAAACAAGATGCGAGAGTACCACGACTGCAGGGAACAGAGCAGCTTCCTCGGATGTAACCAAGAATTAACCCTACCGACCTTGACAGGCCAGGGTCCTTTCATTATGGTTTCCGAGCGTTACTGCTCAGGCAGATAGGTTGAAGACTGAGGGCTTTAGTCTTCAGTTTTCTATTGAAGTATTCATCTCTGCTTGCATCCAAAGCCGTAGAAACCGAGAAGGTGTTGAATGGCTTGCTTCGTGCTTTGCGAGATCATGTATAGTCTTCAGCCTTCAGCCTGAACACCTGAGTAGTTGCTATTGTATGGCAAAGATTGCCGTCATCGATATCGGGACCAACTCCATCCATATGGTGCTGGCTGAGATCCAACCGGACGCAGGCTACAAGATTCTTGATCGCTTCAAGGACATGACCAGACTCGGAAACGGCGCCTTTACGACTCACCGACTCTCCGACGAGGCGGTGACGCGCGGGCTCGACGTCATCCGCAATCTCGTCACTCTGGCCAAGAACAAGGGCTACGATCGCATCATCGCCGTCGCGACCAGCGCCGTGCGCGAGGCGAAAAACGGAGGGGACTTTATCGATCTCGTGGCCAAAGACACGGGACTGAAAGTCCGCGTCATCAGCGGCACCGAAGAAGCCAGGCTGATTTTCCTCGCAGTCAAAAACAGTGTGCCCATGACTGATCAGCCGACACTCTCAGTCGATGTCGGCGGTGGATCGGTCGAGCTGATGGTCGGGAATCAAGACCAACTCATCCACGCAAAGAGCTTGAAGTTGGGCGCCATCAGACTGGCGGATGAATTCCTCAAGCGCACACCGCCTTCCGAGGGGATGCTCCGCTCGCTCGAAGACACGGTGACGGCCCAATTACAGGGCGCCCTCGATTCGTTCAAAACGAAGCGATTCGATTCTCTGATCGCCACCTCCGGCATGGCGGGCAACTTGGCGGAAGTCATTCATTTGCGCAGAACGAATCGCCCGCTCCCTCAAATCAATCTCGCCACGATTTCGCTGAAGGACGTCAAAGAGATCGAGCAGGATTTGCGTCAATCCACCATAAAAGCCAGGCTCGCGATCCCCGGATTGGATCCGAAACGCGTCGATACCCTGTTTCCCGCCACGGTGGTCCTTCGTCGTCTGATGGAACTCTCAGGGCGAGACGAACTCATCCTCTGCGACAGAGCCATTCGTGAAGGCGTCATCTACGACTTTATCCAGCGCCACCGTGACCGACTCAAAGCGGAAGTGGAAATTCCCGACTTGCGGCGGCGCAACGTCATCGCGCTGGCCCGTCGCTGTCACGCCCCGGAAACCCATAGTTTGCATGTCGCCGGCCTAGCTCTGCGCCTCTTCGACCAGACGATACGGCTCCATCGTTTGGGGCCAACCGAACGGAACTGGCTTGAATACGCCGCAATTCTTCACGACGTCGGCTACCTCATCAATGAGCGCCAACACCACAAGCATGCTTACTATTTGATCACCAACAGCGGCCTCGGGGGATTATCCAGCGAAGAGATTCAGGTGGTCGCAACCGTGGCCCGCTACCACCGGCGCGCGGTCCCCCAACTAAAGCACGAGGGATTCGACTCACTCTCACCCAAGTACAAACGAATCGTACGGATCCTGGCTGCGCTGCTGCGGATTGCCGATGGGCTGGATCGGACGCATTTTTCGGTCATCCGCACCCTCGATGTGAGACTCGGCGCGACCATTTCTATCAGCCTGCACGTAACAGGCGATGCCGAGTTGGAAACCTGGGCCGCCGCAGGCCGGGCAGATCTCTTTGAACGCGTATTCCGCCGCCGCGTAAAATTTTCCGTCATCTCGCAGGACGATGCCGCATGAGCAACCAGCCCCCTCCATCCATGACTCCCCACCCCTACCCCGGAAAACTGATCATCGTCGAGGGCATCGACGGGTCCGGGAAGAGCACACAATTGCTGTTGTTGCACAAATGGCTGGAGTCGAAGGGCTATAAAGTCTTTTTCACGGAGTGGAACTCCTCGGAGCTGGTCAAAGAAACGACCAAACGGGGAAAGAAGAACAAAAGTCTGACCCCGACGACGTTCAGCTTGTTGCACGCCACCGACTTTGCCAGCCGGCTCTATCATGAAATTTTACCCCCTCTCAAAGCCGGCATGATTGTCTTGGCCGACCGCTACATGTACACCGCCTTTGCGCGTGACGTGGTTCGTGGCGTCTCGCCTGAGTGGATTCGCAAGCTGTACAGCTTTTCCATCACGCCGGACATGGCCTTCTACTTCAAAGTACCGATCGAGGTGGCCATCTCCCGGCTCCTCGGAGGCACACGCGGACAATTCAAGCACTACGAAGCCGGAATGGACATGAACCTGAGCCCTGACGTCACCGAAAGCTTCCGCATCTTCCAATCAAACATCCTGGCCCAGTATGAGAAGATCGTCGATGAGTTCCAGCTCATCACGTTGGATGCGACGAAAGACATCGAAGCCCAGCAGAACAGCATGCGCCAGCTCGTCGGAGAGGCGCTCAAAGACTACAAACCACGACGAGGTACCCATGGTCGACGCACAGTATTTTGGCGACGGTTTGACATACCTAAAACCGAGTGACCTCAAGGGGAAGCTCATCGCGATCGAAGGCACCGACGGAGTCGGCCGCTCCACACACATCGAGATGTTGCAGGAGTGGCTGGAGGTGCAGGGCTATGGTGTCCTCACGACCGGCTGGACCCGTTCCAATCTCATGTCCAAAACGATCGAGATGGCCAAAGAAGGCAACATTCTCGACCGGTGGTCGTTCAGCCTGCTGTACGCCACCGACTTCGCGGATCGCTTGGAACACGAAATCATCCCCGCACTTCGCTCGGGTTTCATTGTCCTGGCCGACCGGTATATCTATACGGCCTTCGCGCGCGATTTTGTGCGCAGCGGGGACCGCAAGTGGGTAAGAGACGTCTTCGGTTTTGCCTTAGTGCCCGATCTCGTCTGTTACATGCGCATCGATATCGAAACACTCGTGCTGCGCGTCATTGAAACCAAAGGGATGAACTTCTGGGAATCAGGAATGGATCTCCGTCTCGGCAGCGATCTCTACGATAGCTTTAAGAAGTACCAGTCACTCCTGATCGAGGAGTTCGACAAAATGGCGGAAGAGTTTCACTTCGAAGTGATCGATGCCAGAAAATCACCGGATGAGATTCAAGACGAACTTCGCAACAAGATTCAACCGCTGCTCAGCACCAACCTGCGAAGCCCGAAGCTACCTTCCGACCGCCTTATCCAGCCGGCATAGAAGATCGTTGATCTGGTTCATCTGGTTTGTTTCTTTCAGCCAAAGAACCAGACAAACCAAGTACACAAGACAACCCAGATCAACCATCAACGAAGAACGCCTTGTCTGTCCTCCTGCCCGGGCAGGAGGACACCTTCGGCCATGTCAGTCATGACCGGATCACAATCAGGTCCACTAGAAAAAGGCTGTGCTTGGCTGAGAGTCAATGGCAGTGCGCCTTTTCAAGGCTTACGTACTGGTGACTCTGTCAAGGGCTGCAACTGAACACACGCCAATTTGTGTCTCAACTCGACATTACTTGGTGAATTGCCAAGGCGCTCGGAGCGGCATCCAACGCGACGCCCGCGCTAAATCCAAGCAAATCAACTGACTAAACAGGCAGAGCCTCGAACAGATCCACTGGTACGTCGATTGCTGATGAGCCCCGTGGGCAATGAAGAGTCAGAATAACTAACCACAGGGAGGTCTCGGTGTATAAACATGTTGCTCTGTTCTCAATCGGCGCCGCGCTAGTATTCTCAATGTTCTCTGTCGATGCGAGCCATGCGATCCAGATCGATTTGAAGAAGCAAGCGGAAATGCAAAGAACAGCAACCCCAATCACGACACAAGTATCGACTACGGCAAAGCCTTGTGTGGGAAGGGATGGGGCGGCCTGTAAGAAATATCGCTCGATGCTTCGGTAAAAGGCATACGTCAATCTCTCTTCGCGTGGATAAGGGGCGACGAGCATCTTGATGGGCTCGTCGCCCCTCTTTTCATTTGGTGAGTTTCGCTCAACGAAAAAACCAGACAACCAAAACAGACCGGACAGACACACAACAGTCCTCTTAGGCTGACAGACTTTATCTGCATCCTGCCAGATGGATCCGTTGCATCCATTCTGATTCCATCATAATCAAATTCGATTCTATCTTGGGTTAATTGCCAAGTCACTGTGAGCGGCGTTCATTGCGACAATCGCGCAAAATACATCCAACAAATCAATAGATAAACACCTACGGACTCCAACTTGACTTGTTGGCACGGTGATTGCTGAAGAGCATGCCCAGAAAATGATCCACGCAATCAACCATAGGAGGTGCATGATGTATAAGAATTTTGCTCTGCTCTCAATCGGCGGTGCGCTGTTACTCTCACTGTTCTTTGTCGATGCAGGCTATGCGATCCAGATCGTCAGCAAGAAACCGCCTGTCGATCTCCTGACGGTAGCGCAAATGAATGGTTGGACAGAAGGGCCGCTACAAGTAATCGGCATCCTGTTCGGCGTCGGTCTCATCGTACTGCTCGGTCTTGGCATCAGAAGGTTACGACATCCTCAATACGGACATCAGGCATAGACTGACCAACAGGTTCCTTTGAACCAGGGCTTGGGATCTCGATGGAGGTCTCAAGCCCTTTCTGTTGATCTGATTCATCTGGCTTGTCTGGTTTGTCTGGTTAGTTTCGTTCAACCAAAAAACAAAACAAGCAAGACAAAACCAAACAGACCAGACAAACCAAATAACATTGCTCATCTGAATCCAATCTGATTCACGGTAATCAAAATAGATTCAGCTGAAATACTGCCGATCATGTTC
>DATENE010000048.1:0-22723 GCA_035275205.1 Nitrospiraceae bacterium | reverse complement strand
AGTGGGGCCGTGACCGTGGCTGCCACCACGACGCTGGCGGCCGGAGGCAACGACATTACCTTGAATAATGCCGCGAACGATTTCAGCACCGTGGGCATCACCAGCGGCCAGAACGTCGCTCTGATCGACGCCAACGCCCTGACAATAAATGCGTCAGTGGTATCTGGAAATTTTTCAGCCTCGGCCAATGGTGGCATTCTGACCGTCGGTGGCGCAGTCGCTTCGACTGGTGGCACGCTGAACCTGACTGCAGCGAACTCGGTGACACAATCGGCCAACCTCAGCGTGGCAGGAGCAAACAGCGTCACAGTAACGGCTGTGGGAGGTTCGATCACGATGGCAGCCGCTGCAACCACCACAAGCGGCACGGGAGCCATCAACTATACGAGCGGGGGGAATGTGACGCTGGGGTCGCTCAGTACGGGTGGAGGCGTAAACGTCATCGCTAACGGAGGGTCTGTACTCAGCGCAGTAGGCTCGGGCACCAACGTGACCGCCGGCGCCAACTCGTCGTTGCAAGCCTTCAACGGCGTCGTGGGGACCCAGGCGAATCCCATGACCGTCAACGTCAACCCTGGCACGCTCAGCATTCGCGCGACCACCGCCCTGGCGGGGATATCGGCTTTCCTCACCGGCACCGTGCTCCCGGGCAACATGCTCACCCTTTTGAACGTACCGCCGGGCCTCGTCTGTTTCAACGGGTGTCCTGTTCCTCCAAACAATAATCCCCTGGCCGGTTTCAATGGAGCGATTCCCTTGTTCAGCCTTGATTCGGTTGTGCCGTGGTATCTGCGCGAGCCCTCCGATCCTCCGATGATCAGCGTTTTCGCGACCTATCTGCCGAAATCCGTCGTGACAGAATCGGAGGTGGACGTGAAGTCGAACGAGAAGAGTGTGAGTAGAGAGATTCCGCCCTGCATCCCTGCCAGTGCTTGCAAGCCGGCCGCAACTTCGCTCTCCACCCCTGTGGAGGGGGATGGTGTCACCGCCCGATGAACGGCGCGGCGGACCTTCTTATGACTACGCAGCGAGCGACCGGTTGGATGCTGCCGTCCATGACTCTCAGGAAAACCGCGCCACCTGTTTATGCAACAGGTCGGCAACCAACGAGAGATCAAACGGCCAGGCATACCGCAATTCCACTCCAGGATACCGCCGGCGCAGGTGCTCAAGAATTTCTGGAATTTCGACTTCCGAATGCGATCCACCCGGCGTGAACATCGTCGTGGCCACAGTAATGTGCGTCGCGCCATTTTTAATTAGTTCCTCCACCGATTCTTCCAAGGTCGGGGCACAGAACTCGTTGTAGGCCACGGCAAAGAGCACATCCCCCAGGTTGGCTCGCAACCGAGCAGCCACCGCCTCAAGTCCCGATTGATAGGGATCCGTTTCCGGCGTCCTCGGCCACTGGCGAATTCTTGTGTCCAGCTCGTGTTCTTCTGTCGACATCGGCGTGCCCGCCGCCCGCCGCTGTCCTTCCAATCGTTTCAGTTTTGTGATCAATTCCTGCGGGCAACCTTTCGGAATGCCCCCGTGTCCCACAAGAATCACTCCCCGCACAACAGTCGCCATCAGCGAATTCCTTTCCGCAGGCATGAAGATTTACACATGATTGCGCAACATAAGCTCTTTCGGATGTGGGTTGAGATAGACCTGCTCGCGAATGTAGCCGACATCGAAGACCTGGACATGGTGCTTGATCAGCGTGAGAGGAACGATCAGCGGTGTGAGCCCGTGATGATAATCGCCGATCACGCTCAATAGCTCGGCTTTCTCGTGAGCGTCGAGCCGTTCCTTGAAATACCCCAGAATGTGTTGGAGCACGTTCACGTGCTTGCGCACCGTCGCCTTCACGGCCAGCGTGTTCATAAATAGTTCTCCGTACCGGCAAGCGAGTTCTTTGGGGCGGTGCTGATGAGCCTGACCGATCAGCCGTCCGAGCATCTCGCATTGCTGCGGATGATGGGCCATCAGCAAATACTTGTGGATCGTGTGAAACTGCGTCAGGGCCCGCCTTGTGACTCCGCTCCGAACGAGATCTTGCCAGCGACGGTAACAAAAGACCCGCTCGATAAAATTCTCCCTGAGCGTAGGATCGCAGAGCCGCCCTTCTTCCTCGACGGGAATCAGCGGAAACCGCTCGATAAAGGCCCTGGCGAATAGTCCAACTCCCTTACAGCTGGGCACCCCATGCTCATTGTAGATACGCACTCGCTCGATGCCGCAGCTTGGTGAACCCTTCTTAAAGACGTACCCGGATAAATCCAAATGTGTAAGTTTCTCGATACGGTTCGTGGTCATTGTCTCCAGTGCGCGCGTGTGATCTATCACACTCTTGATCGTCACGAGTCGAGGATCCTGAGGATCGCCGACCAGTCGCATGGCCTCGCGAGGAGTGCCCAATCCCGCCTCAACCTCCGGACAGACGGGGACCCACTCTACATAGCGGCCCAACACCTCTGTCAGAAAAGCGTCCCGTCTATGTCCCCCATCGAAGCGGACTTCTTCGCCGAGGAGACAACGGCTGATACCAAGACGGAGTGGTAAGGTCGTCATCTCGTCCCTTGGTGTTTGCGGGTGATCCACGATGGGGAACGCGAAACGTTCAACGTCCCACTCGATTCAACATCATACGTCCGGGATACCAGTCCACCACCTGTGTGGATTCGCCGAATGCCATTGCTGTTGTTCGGACCAGTGACTATCGCGCCGGCCTCCCGTGTGATCCCATCTCGCCCGTATAGAGCTTTTCGCCGGGGATACGCGTGATCGCAATTTCGCGTAGGCCCCCATCTCCCTTCACGCTCAGTTTCACCGTGGTGCCCGCTTCTCCCCGCACCATTTGTATCACCTGCTCATACGTCTTACCGGTGACTGCCGCACCGTTCACCATCACCACTTCATCTCCGTGCTTGAGGCCTGCTTGCTGCGCCGGACCCTCCGGATGCACATGGGCCACATACAGCGAAGCCGGATCGCCGATACGTTCCGCTCCGACACGCAGGGACACGCCAATCACACCCTTCGGCAGATTGGCATCGTCTCTGTGTGGTCGTTGGGTCTGACTCTCTGGCTTGTCCTGCTCCTCAGCAGCCCTGACTTCACTCGTCTTGCCTGATATCTGACACAACACGACAGTCAGCACGCTCAGCAGTAAGGTGGTTGTGACGGTGGTCTTCGTGGTCATCATGTGAGTGCCTCCTTGAAAACAGCAATGGATGTGCAAGTTGGAGCAGGAACAGTTCCCAGAGCACGAGTGGACTCAGATAGGTCGATCGCTGGCGTCATGCTACACCCTTCATTATCGCTTCGTCACGATCGCCCGTAAGGCCGGTTCCAGCGTCGGGTAGTGAAAGACATATCCCCCGGAGAGCGCCTTCGCCGGATTGACCCGTTGGCCTGTGGTCATGAGTGTCCCTAGTTCACCCAGTGCCAGGGACAACGCGAAGCCCGGCACGGGAAGCCAGGACGGCCGGTGGAGCACCCGTCCGAGCCCCTCGCAGAACCCGTTCATCGTCACAGCTTCGGGGGCCACAACATTGACTGGGCCAGAGACACTTGGCGTCTTGAGTACCCACTGGGTCAGACCGATGTGATCACGCCGGTGAATCCAGGACACCCACTGAGTTCCCGGCATGATCGGACCGCCCGTGAAGAACTGGAACGGCAACAGCATCTTCGGTAAGGCGCCGCCGTCTTGTTCGAGCACCGTTCCAGTTCGTAACGCGACGACTCGCACACCGAATTCTGCAGCCCGAAGCGCCTCCGTTTCCCACGCGAGACAGAGATCGGCCAGAAAACCTTGGCCGCGCGCGGCGCCCTCGCCCAGCACACGATCGTCGCTGGCCCCATAGTAGCCGATACCGGAGGCGCTGATCAGCGTTCGGGGTTTCGAAGAGCGGCGCGACATGGCTTCTACCAACAGACGAGTAGTGAGGACCCGGCTTTCCGTGAGGAGTCGCTTGCGAGCATCGGTCCAGCGTCCATCGGCAATCGGGGCACCAGCAAGATTGATGACGGCATCGGCGCCGTCGAGACAATGTTCCCAGGCTCCCGCCTTCCTGCCAGTCCACTCGATCGTCGTGACGGTTGAGCCAGATGACCGCTGCGCCTCTTCTATCCTTCTCGTGAGGAGAGTGACCCGATGCCCTTCCTGACAGAGCGAGGCACATAAGGACCGACCGATGAACCCCGTTCCGCCAGTCATCACAATGCGCATGATCTTATTCGACTACCAGGACCACCGCACTGGACAGACATCTGGTTAGTCACCGGGTTGCGTCTCACGCCCACGACTGTTCCGATCTTAACCATCTGACTCGCCTTGATCTACCCGTTGAGCATAATTTCTCTTCTTCACAACGTGCAAGAGATTCGGTGTCGGGTTCAATCGGTTCTGAAGAATGACCGGGTCGATGACTTCGCCACAACTGGTGCAACGCAAACCCGTGATGTCGATTTGACCAGTATCGTCCTCAAGGTCCATGTAATACTCCGTAACCATCAATCCTTCGCAACGCATACAGGTGTCGCCCGCTTGCGGGGTGGGGCGTGGAGGATTGTCCGGTCTCCCATTCGATTCCACTGGGCGACTCACTTTGTGGCTGACCATTCATACGTGTCGATCGTCTGCAAGACCAGTTGAGTTATGCTGTTGCACGATCGTGAGCCACACTGGGAAAAACCGTTCGTGCCGCGAATAGACCCACAACGACCGCACTATCGTTGGCAATCAGCCTGCTTCCATTTGCGAACCATGTGCCCACGGGCCGGAACGCCTGGCTTCCTACGACCTGAGGACGGCCCACCATTTCCGTACCCACTTCGATCGTACGAGCTTGTACCCGAGCCAGGCCGCCAGCAGCATGCCGAATAGGGGGGCTCCCACGGCGCGCGCCAACCTTTGATAATCGGTCATGTGTACCCGCAAGAGATACTGCGGGCGCCGCATCAAATTCTGATTCTCCGCCGCAATGGTGACCGTATACAGGCCCTCGTCCAGCTGGACTTCGCCACGGAGCACTCCGTCCGGATGGTGACTCGGACGAATATCGGCCACAATCTGATCGTCTAATTCATTGCTGCCGTTTCTCTTCACGACCCGCATCCCGACCGGTTCGTTACGCAGCGCCGGGTCCACGAGGTCTACAACCAGGAAGGTGTCGCCTTCTTGCGGAATGTCCGTGCAGTACTGCTCTTTCAACTCGTATTGCGGCTGATAGGTGCTGAAATGCACCACCCGTTCACCGACCTGGCGCAAGCAGGGGTCGTCTTCTCCACTTGCTGCTCCATGGGCAGCAGCGACTCCAGGCTGGTACAGGGCAGTAATAAGAAGGAGCACCATAGAGCCTGCCCATATACTTTGCTTCATCATGACCGAACCCTCCTGTGTGGGATCTTGCACGGAACCACTGATCGCTCCGCCCATGGTAGCGGCGTTCCGTGCGGCTCAGCGATCCCAGTGTTTACTATTGTGTGTACCCTGTTCGAACCCCAACTCCAGTTAGCCGGATGGAACGCAACACTTGCCCACCAGCGTCGCGCCACCATTGCCATTGCACACAAGATCATCTGGTCCATGTTGTCCTTCTCATCACTGCCGACAGTCCCATTCCTTCATTCTAGACACCGGTCTCTGTCGCTCACTGAGAAGACAGGCCCCTCCGGGGTGTAAAGAGAGGCCCATCTACCTCAGCGGGAGACGCCGTGCAGAGTCTCGGCGCCATCCAAATGGGGAGAAAAAACAGACCCCCATTCTGCTACGGTGCATGCTTGTGTATTCCATCCCAATTTGACTTCGCACAGGAGGTCTCCACGGCTGAGACACATCGGGGCGATCCTGGTTGATTGACACACTCCTATCGATCTTTCGTCACGCAATAGTTCGGCAACGTCTTCCCGACAAGTCGAGCCGTCATCGGATCTTGCCGAAGCTGCCGATTGCGCAGAATGACGGGATCGACGACCTCACCACACTGCACACATCGTTTCGCGGCAAACTCCGTCTCGCCGATGCAGAAGAGTAAGTCCATGCAGAACTCGGTCACCATGAGTCCGCCGCATCTGGCGCACGTCAATTCTTGCGGGGCCGCAGAAGTGACTGTGCGGCCCCCAAGCTGCTCAGCCCTTGTTTTCTCCGTTAATACTGTGGCCATTGCTGCCTCCATATTTACGTCCACTGTTTGTACAATGTATGTCTCATGTATAAACCATATTGTCCAATGTGTCAAGTGTTATAGAAATAAATATTTGACAAACATTAGACATAATAATACAATGAATGAAGTAGTAAAAATGAATACCCATAGAATTCATAGAGTTGCAAAATTAACAGGCCTCTCGAAGGACGTGATTCGCGTCTGGGAAAGGCGATATGGGCTTGTCAAACCTTCACGGAGTTCCAATCGCTATCGCGAATATAGCGACGAAGAGGTCGCACTCCTCCGCTTTGTGAAGGCTCAGATGGAGCAAGGGGCAACGATCGGCTCACTTGCAGCAGAGGGACACGATTCGCTTATCGCACGCATGCGAGTTGCGACTCCAGTTTCTGCAGAGGAGCAGAAACCTCATGACCGCCTGTTAGATGATTTGATTGGATCGCTCGACCCGCTTGATAAGGCAGGATTTGAGCGCAGACTCAACGGCGCAGTGGCCGTTATACCGTTTGATGAAGCCGTCCAGCGGATTCTACTTCCACTGCAACGACGAATCGGCGAGCTGTGGCACCAAGGTCGATTGGATACGGCCGTCGAACACTATGTGACGAAGATCATCCAACAGAAGTTGTTTTCCGTCATGAATCAACTTCCGGTGAATGAATTCGGTCCGCGAGTCCTGATCGCCTGCCCGGAGGGCGAGACACATGAGATCGGCGCCCAGGCTGTGGCATACATTGCAGCAACCAAAGGTTGCCACGTGTATTACCTCGGCCCTGACCTTCCCAGTTCAGACCTCGCCACCTTCTGCGAGAAGATCAACCCCGACCTCGTGCTTCTCTCTCTCACTGAGATAAAGACCGAGGCCGCTGCGCTCCAACAACTCAAGGAGCTTGAGAAACTTGCTACACGCTGGTCTGTTGCCGTGGGTGGCCAGGGCGCCCTCGCCATTGGAGACCGTTTTCGTCATACCAAGATCGAACTGCTCGATGATCTCACTGCACTCCACAGCCGCCTGATGATTCTTGTTTCAGCCCGTATGCTCGCTGCTCGCTCCTAATAGAGAACTTACGCAGCGGCGTGATGCATGACGTTTATCCAGCGAAAGCATGCACACGTCGAATGGTGACGAACACTATCTCGATCAGTTCTTGCCGCACGCAACTTTCCACACAGTGTGACCCATACTGCCCGGTATGACCGGTATCCACTTACCGACTTGTGAGTTGGTATACACCACTGTTCCGCTTCCCATATTACCCGAGAACTCCTTAAGCGCCACCACCCGACCGCGCTCTTCTGCGCAATCGAATTCCCATTGTTCCTCGGCAGTTAAGAACCTGACGCCCCCCACGGTTTGCACGGTTTTGTAGTCATAGAATTGCCACATTTTCACCAGATTGCTGTTGCGGCGTATGGTGGCTGGATCGACATAGACAGTCCTTCCTGCCTCGTCGCCGTCACTCACCTTTACCCACGCCGCATAGGCAGATCCACTACTCAGTAACAGGAGTGTGATCAGGAAGAGTCGTATCATGTGAATCCTTCGGTCATTCATGGGTACTCATTTTCCTTTCGGCTTCCACTCCCGCACCCGCTTCTGCGCCTCGGCAATCTGTGTGGGCGTCATCTGTCTGGCGAGATCATCGCGGTATCCAGGCGCGTGCGCATTTCCATTTCTGGCCGCCAGGCTGTACCACATGTGGGCCTGAACTAGGTCCACGGGGCCGCCCTGACCGAAGGCAGACTGCATCCCGAGATAGAACTGCGCCTTCGCTTCCCCCTGAGCGGCGGCTTTCTCGTACCACTGGCGCGCTTTGGCGTAATCCCGCGGAACGCCGTCCCCATTTTCATACAGCAAACCGAGGCAGAACTGAGCGCTTGCGTCTCCTTGCTCGGCGAGCGGTTGCCATTCACGCAAGGCTTTGGCGAAGTCTTGTCGGTTATAGGCATCCATGCCGGTTTGATAGTCTGCCCATGCAGGCACGACGAAACAGATCACCGCTAGCACAACGGCAATGGCGAATCGAAGCGACAGGGAGTGATTGTTACTCATGAAGGGTCTCCGCCGGTTTCTGTATCAGTCGATTGATGTCATGCTGAAAGCGGGCACGTGTGTGCGGTTTGATCGCAAGTTTCTCTATCGCAAACTCCTGTCCTCGTGACCACAGGACAACAGCGTCAGGGATCTCGATACATTGCTCGTTTGGGAGCGCATCGGTCAGCGAGAAAGTTTCTCCTGGTCGCGTGGGTCGATCGCTGAACGTGCATTGCACAGGAAAGCGGCGGAAAGGAAGAAACGTGAATGGCATGGAGGTCTCGTGTGGTGCCGAAGGCGGGATTTGAACCCGCACACCCTTGCGGGCGCTAGACCCTGAATCTAGTGCGTCTGCCAGTTTCGCCACTTCGGCACATCGAGGTGGAAGCGGATTATCCTGAATAAGTGAGGTTCTCGTCAAGCAAGCGGCTTTGATCACCGGAGCTCCGACTCGCGTAAGGCCCACAGTCCGGCGGATGCGACGTCACGCCGGTCGCCGCTGATCACGACCTTCTCGTGGACGAGCCCGGCGGCGCCGAGCAACGGGGCTGCCGCGATCCACGGCGCTTCATCAGCGATCAAGACATCGAACCGGATGCGACTGAACAAGGGATCGTTCAGCACTCGCGATGCCGTGGTGACCACGAGCCGCCGATTCTGAATGAAGGCCTGGCGGTTCGTATCTTCTTCGGCCGCGAGCAGTTCCCGGATCTTTTTTGTTCCGCCCAGCCGGACGATGTCTTCTTTGAGCTCGTCAAACTCCGGCCGCATGTCTTTCGGCACAGCGGCTTCCGGTATAAGTTCATCGATCCGCGCCTTGGCGGTATCGAGTTCTTCCTTCAGTTCGGCGCATTGACTCTCATACAACTCAAGATATTGATGCAACGATTCGACGTTTTTCCCGACGGCCTGCAGGCTGAGTCGTCGCAAGAGCGGGAGGCTCTCATACTCGGCTAGAGTGGCATTCACGTCTTTGATCTTGGCCTGTAGGTCGCTGACTTGCGTCAACAACCTCCATTCCAATAGACGCACTTCATCGAGATCCTTTTGCTTCTGTCCCTTGTATGCTAGCACGGGCGTCAGTTCACGGAATCGATCGTATTTACCCCGGAGCGCGGCCTTATCTGCGCGAGACTTGGCATAGAACTGGTGCATCTGCGCTTCGAACCCCAATTCCTGAATCCCGATGCCCTCGACCTGCTGGGTCAACGACATTTCATAGCGACTTACCCATGTTTTATACATGAGCCCTACGGCCTTCATGGCTCGCGCGATCGTCCCGACGAGCGCATCAGCGGCTTGGTGGTCAGGACAGACCATCAGGATACGCTTATTCGCACGAATTAGTTCGATTACCAGCGCAGCCAATCGCTGTCGTCGCATCGAAAGCTCGTCCGTCCAGATGGTGGTGAGGATCGACGATCCTGTGACTGACCCGGAAAGTTCTCCCGTTCCCGCCGTCAATTCAAGGAGGGGAGCCAAACGGTCTGCCGAACCGAGTCGATAGGCATCAGGCTGTGCAAGCATGTCACGCAATCGTTTAGCGGATGTGGCCAGAAATCCGGCTCGATCGGGAACCACCGTCGCATCGGCACAGGACTGTCCGATGGCATCGAATATCTGCACGAGGGCCACATTGCCTTGCCCGCTAAGGACAATACCTTCAGTTGGCTCCATGTCGTCCGGGGGGATAATCGTGAGAGGAGTGTCATGCTCAATGGACGAGCCTTGCGGGAGTGTCAGCTCGTAGAGGTGAAGCGTACCGATTGTATGCACAAGTCGGCCTGCCACCTGAGTAATCGGTTGATCAAGCGACGAATCGCTTACCCGTTTCTGTTCGGTTTCAAGCAGGAGCGCCCATGCTTCGAGCAGATTTCGTGCGGTCATAAGAGTCTTGAAGATCGTCCTCGTATTAGTATTAGCGGTTGCCATCATACGGTCGGTTTATTACACCTGTCCAGCCTGTCGGTTAGGATGTGTGCTTACGATCGCTTCGAGACTGTGACCAAGAAGCGAACCTCTTCCACACATTGCGAATTGACTTTTTGCCGGTCCCCCAGTATCCTCTTTTGCTTTCCAACAGAAGGAGTTAGGGGTATGAAGGTCATTTTACAAGAAACGATGGATGGAGTCGGACATCTCGGAGATCTACTCGATGTGAAAGCTGGGTACGCGCGGAATTTTCTGCTCCCACGCAAGAAGGCGGTGCTGGCAGACAGTCGCAGCATCAAGGCTTTTGAGCATATCAAGCGCGTAGCCGGCGAGCGGGCGAAAAAAGAAAAGCTGGAGATCGAAACCCACGCCAAGAGCCTCTCGGCCGTGTCCATCACGGTCCAAGCACAGGTCGGCAAGGACGACAAGATGTTTGGGTCGGTCACGACGAAAGACATTGCAGAAAGATTGGCAGAGCAAGGATTTACAGTGGATCGGCGCAAGATCCAGCTGGACCATCCGATCAAGGAACTCGGCACGTTCACTGTGCCGATTAAGCTGCCTCGGGATGTGACGGCAACTGTATTGATCTACGTCGTAAAGAAACAGGAAGCCGAAACGGCTCCCGCTGAGGCCTAACGAGGGAACGAGCTATCATGGCCGATGTGATCGGTTCGCTAGACGCACTCAAAGCCACAGATCCGGATGTCTATGACGCAATTATCGCCGAGGAAGAACGGCAGCGTGACAGACTGCTGCTGATTGCTTCGGAGAATTTCGCCAGTCCTGCCGTCTTGGCCGCTCAGGGCTCTATCCTGACCAATAAGTACGCTGAAGGGTACCCGGGAAAGAGGTACTACGGTGGCTGTGAATATATGGATACTGTGGAAGACCTCGCCATCGACCGGTGTAAGCAGATTTTCGGCGCGGAGCATGTGAACGTTCAGCCGCACTCAGGTTCACAAGCCAATATGGCCGCCTATCTGTCCGTGCTGAAACCCGGCGATACCATCCTGGGTATGGACCTCGCCCAAGGAGGTCACCTTACCCACGGCAGCAAGGTCAATTTCTCAGGGATTCTGTTCCGTGTGTTTTCCTATGGGGTAGAACGCGAGACCGAAACCATCAACTATGACGCGGTCCAGAAGGTGGCGGAGGAATGTCGGCCACGCCTGCTCGTTGTCGGCGCCAGCGCCTACGCGCGTACCTTTGATTTTCCACGATTCCAACAGATCGCCAAGTCGGTCGGCGCCTATCTGCTGGTCGACATTGCCCACATCGCGGGCCTAATCGCTGCGGGGCTCCATCCAAATCCTGTCCCCTATGCCGACTTTGTCACGACGACCACCCATAAAACTCTGCGCGGACCACGGGGTGGTGTTGTCATGTGCAAGGCTGAGCATGCGAAAGCGGTCGACAAATTGCTCTTCCCGGGAATACAAGGCGGACCGTTAATGCACGTGATCGCGGCAAAGGCTGTCGCGTTCAAGGAGGCCCTCACACCGGCCTTTACGCGGTACCAACAGCAGGTGATTGCCAATGCAAAGGTCCTGGCCCAAGGGCTCCTCGACCGTGGGTACAAGATTGTATCGGGTGGCACGGATACGCACCTGATGCTGATGAATCTGGCGAACAAGGGCATTACGGGCAAAGAAGCGGACGCAGCCTTGGGCGCTGCCGGCATTATCGTGAATAAGAATGCCGTGCCCTACGACGAGAAGCCTCCGGCTGTCGCCAGCGGCATTCGACTGGGTACTCCCGTTGTGTCTACCCGCGGGATGCGGGAAGCCGAGATGAAAGAGGTTGTGGGCTTGGTCGACCGGGTACTGCAGCATCGCCAAGACCCTGCGACACTCGAGGAAGTCCGCGCTCAGGCCAAAGCGCTCTGCGGCCGTTTCCCGATCTTTCATACCTACTAAACCACGTCAGACGGGGCAGGATCACCGCCTGTGAAATGTCCGTTCTGCGATGAACTCGAAGACAAGGTCGTCGATTCGCGTATGGCGAAGGAAGGCGAGGTGATTCGTCGCCGACGCGAATGTCTCGGCTGCAAGCGTCGCTACACCACCTACGAACGCGTCGAAGAAATCCTTCCCATGGTGGTAAAGAAGGACGGTCGCCGTGAGTCGTTCGACCGTACAAAAATTCTCGCCGGTCTCAAGAAAGCCTGTGAAAAGCGGCCGATCAGTACCGCCACCATCGAAGCCGTGACGGATCGTATCGAGAAACGCATTCAGGAAATGGGCGAAACCGAAATCGAGAGCCGGATCGTGGGTGAAGAATTGATGAAAGAGCTTCATCAATTGGATCAGGTCGCCTATGTCCGCTTTGCCTCTGTGTACCGCGAGTTCAAAGACATTGACCAGTTCATGGAGGAGCTGAAAACGTTGGCTCAGCAACGCCGCGAGCGGTGAGGCCGCGGGATCCCTCCTCTCTCCTCATCATCCTCTCCATGTCCTTCTTCCGTTCGTCGGGTTACAACATGGTGCAATTTCTCAGCGAGTAGGCGTCACGATGCCGGCAATCCAATCCAAATCTTCCAGACGGCCACTCAAGAACGGAGCGCCGAGCAGTACCCATGTCGCAATCATCGGCGCAGGCCGCGGCGGCACGGCGCTGATGGAGATCTTTGCGACAGACCCGCTGGTAAAAATCGTGTGTGTGGCAGAAATTCAGGCAAACGCTCCAGGCATCTTACTGGCGAAACGGCTTGGTATCCCCGTGACCCGCGATTACCGGCGGCTCTTGGACCTTGAGCGCGTGGATCTCATCATCGACGTGTCGGGTGATGCCAAGGTCTGGGAGTTGCTCCAAGACTTCCATCGGATGGGTGTCACAATCATCGGCGGAGCCAGCGCCAAATTTATGTGGGAACTCATCGAGGCCCGCATCCGCGCCACGTCAGAGATCGAGAAAACCTTGAACAAATACCAATCGCTCTATCGACTGTATGTCAAGGAAACAGGTGTGGCGGTGACGGAGGAACGGACACGCATTGCGTGCGAGATGCACGATGGCCTCGTACAGAACCTGGCCGGGGTGAATTTTAAATTGGATCTGAGCTTGCAACTGATTCGAAAAAATCCGAAAGCCAGTCTGGCCACCTTGCGCGAAAGCAAAGCTCAACTGAAGCTGGCCATCCATGAGGCGCGGCAAGTCATCTTCAATCTCCGTCCCCTCCACTACGACAAGATGGAGTTGCTCCCAGCCCTTACCAATTATCTCACCTCGTATGAGACCCAGTATCATATCAAGACGCAATTCCGTGTATCCGGTGATGAACAGATTTTATTTCCGCGTACCAAGATCTTTCTGTTTCGCATTGTGCAGGAGGCTCTCAGCAATGTGGAGAGGCACGCAAAAGCGACTCGGGTCACCGTGGGGCTGGACATCGCCCCCGAACGCCTTAGGGTCACCATCGGGGATAACGGCGTGGGATTCGACATGGATACCGTGTTGCGCGATCCTGACAAATGGGATCACTTCGGGATTCGCGGAATCCTGGAGCGGGCTCGACTTGTGGGCGGTGAAGGCAAAATCGAGTCCAAGAAGGGGCGTGGCACGACGATCGTCGTCAACATTCCGCTGATGAAAAAGGAGACGACATCCCATGGAAAAAATTAAGGTGCTCATCGCGGACGATCATCGCGTTGTACGCGAAGGACTGGCCGCAATCCTCAAGACCAAAGACGACATTCATGTTGTAGGCGAGGCTCAGGATGGCTTGGAAGCGGTCGAAAAGGTGAAGACGTTGGTCCCCGACGTCGTGCTGATGGATGTGAGCATGCCCCGGATGGGTGGAGTCGAAGCGACCAGGCAAATCAAGCGTGAGTTCCCTCACATCGGAGTCGTGGCCCTGACTATGTATGATGAGCAGCAGTACATCTTCGATTTGGTGCGCGCCGGCGCCACTGGATATCTCTTGAAAGATTCCGAGTCTTCTCAGATTGTCGCCGCAATTCGTGCGATCTACAAGGGCGAGTCACTGATCCATCCATCCGTCGCGAGCAAGATTTTGGCGGAGTTCTCCTTGATGTCCCAGAAGAAGGGGAAAAAACCTGGGTGGGTCGAGCACGATCTGACGGAGCGAGAGATCACGGTCTTGCGCTTGGTAGCGGACGGCAAGACAAACAAGGAGATTGCCAACAACTTGGACCTGAGCGAAAAGACGGTCAAGAATCATGTGCGTAACATCTTCCATAAACTGCAAGTCTATGACCGCACGCAAGCAGCCATTCTGGCCATTCGGAAAGGACTCATCGAGTTGGATCCCCGGCCGTAGCTCGGCTGTAGTTAATTACGGCTATAGCGGAAGCGTTTTGTCCCAACTCAAACATTTTGTCCCGACAAACGGCTTGCGTCTCTTCCTACATTGCTATCAATCACGGGGATCCATTAATTCAATATTCAGCTACGTTGGATCATCATGATTAGGAGGGGAATTACGATCCAAAAATCTTTGAAAAGTCACAGGTGTCATGTTTTTGCAACATCACCATGCGTCACATGTCAGTCATAATATATCTATTTTATCAATGCCATATGACGATTTATCGAATAAATTCGGACTGGCACACGAGTTGCTGATACCCAACGCTGAATACTTATTGAGGTAATGCTGTGCGGGCTCAACAAACCTTAGCGAATGCAGTGAGTTGTGCAGGAATTGGGCTCCATTCTGGTCAGCCCGTCACCCTCACGCTTCGGCCTGCTCCAACAAATACAGGCATCGTCTTCATAAACCGGAACGGTAAGGATGGGGCCTCCCTCGCGGCTTCCATCGAGCATGTGGTGCCTACGGAGCTCTGCACGGCAATCAGCGGCAACGGGTTTCAGGTCAAGACGATCGAGCACATTCTAGCCGCATTGGCCGGACTCGACATTGATAACGTCTATGTGGAGATTGATGCCGGTGAGGCCCCTGTTATGGACGGTAGTGCGGCACACTTCGTTCGTTTGATTCGGTCAACAGGAATTGTTCGCCAGAGTCGGCGGCAGCCTTATCTGAAGATCACACGGCCTCTCGAGGTGGTGGATGGAACTCGTCGAGTTCGCATCGAGCCGTCCTCGACCACCAAGATCACCTATTCCATCCACTATAATCATCCGTTAATCCAGACCCAGACCTACGTCTATGAGCACTCAGCCCACGCATTTGAGCATGAGATCGCGGATGCCAGGACTTTCGGGTTCTTGCAGGAAGTAGAAGCCCTTTGGGCTCGCGGGCTTGGCCAGGGCGGCAACTTGGATAATACGATTGTTCTCTCTCAAGACGGCATTCTCAATGAGTCGGGTCTTCGCTTTGCCAATGAATTCGTGCGACACAAGATCCTGGACCTGATCGGAGACTTTTCGCTGCTCGGCGTCCCCTTTATCGGGCACTTGATTGCCGAGCGCTCGGGGCATGCGATACACACGCGCCTCGCTCAGCAGATTCTCAACCATCCCGATAGTTGGGTGTTGCTCAACGCCGACGAAACAGTCGCCACATCTGAGCCTCGCTCTGCCAAGTCCGCCCCGCGATCTGCATCGCTTGTGGCCCTTCAAGCCTCCTAAGGCGCATCCTCTTAAATGGAAGTGTGCGCGTGGTCTTGCCAATAGCGGTGAGATGATTGGTGACGTGCGGGTAACTGAGATGTGATTTAACGTCGGGAGCAAGTGGCCTCGCTCCCGACGCTAGAATCAAGGCGGGGACTACTTCTTCTTCTTCTTTGCTGCTTTCTTCGTCGCCAAGACTCTCACCCCCCTTCGTGTATTTTGAGGTCTTACTAACTCAGACACACTACACTGCGTGGATCAAGGACTCTTCCAACGCCTCGAACGTATTCGGACCCACTTTCTTGAATCGCTTGTCCCGCTTCAAGGACGTGGCTACAGATGTCAGTGGCGTTTTCCCCTTGATCTGGAGCCCCCCCTCGACCAATCGCTGCACAAGCTCTTTTGCGTGCATTGAGCGATTCGCCTCACGGAGCATTTCGTACGCGGCTTCCGACACGCTTTTCCCGGAATACTTGCTCCGCCCCATGAGGATCTCCCTCGACTGGTCGGTGACATCCGTATTCGGTCGCTGACGAGCACCTTTTTCATCGGAATAAAACTGACTGGAGAGACTGGCAAGCTTGGCCTTGTCTGCTTCAACACGATAGAGCGTTTCTGCCAACTCCAAATATTTCTTGATCGTGGCGATTTCGTCGTCCAAGCGACGACGTTTCTTTTCAAGCTCCTGCAGTCGGTTCTTGTAGGCGCTGATTCGCTGTTCAAGACCAACCAATATATCGTTGAGTTCTTCCACGGACGTGCCCCCAGGTGAAGCATGCTTGCTTTATAGCATTGCTTGCGTAGCAAGTCAATAGATAAAGTTGCAATTGTGGCTTGCATGGCATAATAGCTTTAAAACTGGTACGTGCTTGCTCGCAATGTTATCTGCTCGGTCAACAAGAATGTCAAGAAACCGGTCAGATCTTGGCCGTAATGAGTGGGATTGCGCCATGTTCGAAGGGACTCTTCGCTCCAGATAGTACAACACAGCCTCGTGCTATGATGCCGACCCATGCCTCTACTAGATGGCCAGGATATTCCTCTCGACACACTCATCTCAGTCGCTACTGACGCAGCCCGCCAGGCCGGAGCCATTCTAGCGGAATGCACGCGCACCGGTTTTCGCGTTGAACATAAGCAGATCATCAATCTTGTCACCGATGCCGACCACCAGGCAGAGCAACGGATCATCGACGTCATTCACGACGCCTTCCCAACCCATCGTGTCCTTGCCGAGGAACGTGGGCTGACTGAGCAACCGTCATCCCGCTACCAATGGGTGATCGATCCGCTTGATGGCACGACCAACTTCGCTCATGGGTTCCCCGCCTACTGCGTATCCATTGGGGTGGAATGCGACGGACGTGGGATTATTGGGGTCGTCTACGACCCGACTCGAGACGAACTCTTCACTGGGCAAATCGGCCACGGGGCTTACCTCAATGGCATTCCCATTTCCGTGTCCACAACGGACCATCTCGATCGCGCGCTCCTCGTGACCGGATTTGCATATGACATTCGTGAGACTCCGAACAATAACTTGAACCACTTCGTGCGATTCGCATTGAAGGTACAGGGATTGCGCCGAACAGGAACGGCAGCTTTGGACCTTTGCTATGTCGCTGCCGGCCGGTTCGATGGATTTTGGGAAGTAACACTGAATCCCTGGGACATGGCGGCAGGAGTCGTCATTCTCAGCGAAGCCGGTGGCAAAGTGACGGACTTCAAAGGCGCTCCTCACTCGATTTACGGGTGCGAATTGGTTGCAAGTAATGGACGTATTCACCAAGCCATGCTCGACCTGCTCCAAGCAGACGGAACTCCCTCGTAAGGCTTCTGTCCCGCCACGCTCGCACCAGACAAGCCAGATAGCCGAACAGTCCAGAGCGGCCGCAGAGGCTTCTTGGCAGATATACAGACAGAATGACGATGAAGTATGATCTCCTGCTACAAATCGGAAGGAGAATGGCTGTATGGCACGTTCAACACCTCCACCGGGAGACTCACGTGGAAATCAACCGCAAGTCGCAGGAGCCGAATCACTCACCAAGGATGTAGAATTGCTGCGGGTACTCGTGAGCCGAAAGGGAACTCAAGTCGAGGCCCAATGGGCAATTCATCCCCAACTGAAACAGGATCTTCTGCCGCAAGAGTGGCAAGAGGTGACCAACCTCATGGCCAAGGTGATCGGCATCGTCGGTCCACGGTTTTCTCAGGTGCTCACACAGGCCGATCCCGAACCGCCCAGCAACGCATGATCGCAAAACAATGTTGAAGACTGAGTTGTGCATGAAGACGCAGACCCCGCTTTAGCATGCATCCTTGAACACTCACCACATGGAGCCGCTCATGGAAACCTATTATCATCCCCACGATCTGAACAAGTTCGCCGAGATGGGTAAGGGGAACAAGGACCTTTGGGAGAAATTCATGGCCTACTACAGTGCTGTCTTCGCCGAAGGAGCGTTGACGGAACGAGAGAAGGCCCTCATCGCCCTCGCTGTCGCCCACGCAGTCCAATGTCCCTACTGCATCGATGCCTACACGCAGGCCTCTCTTGAGAAAGGGTCGAACATTGAAGAAATGACGGAAGCCGTTCACGTCGCCTGCGCTATCCGAGGCGGCGCTTCGCTCGCGCACGGCGTCCAAATGCGCAACGTGACCGACAAGCTATCGATGTGATGAGACCGGTGACTCGTTCAGCTAGAGATAGGGGTTTTCGGGGATGGCCAGAGTGAAGTATTTGCCGCGCTCTTCGTAGAGAATCTGTGCAGCCGTCAAAGCAGCGAGCGCCTGATCAATCTCCACATCACTGTTTTCGCTCCTGCCAGATCGTTGGGCCAGCAGCGTGCGAATTTGATCCACACTCTTGGCCGCTTCGTTGCAGACCTCGATGATTCCTGCTGCAGGCCAATCGTAACGTCGCCGTATCGGTACTTTCGGATTCCGACCATCGTAGACGGTGACATGGTCCATCGCCTTTGAGTAATAGAGAAACGGCCGATCGCTCGAACTGACCCGTCGCTGCCACTCCTGCACCATGTCGACCAATTCTTGGTAGAGGTGCGGGTCCACGTTCCAGCTATCCAGCTCATACTCGAAATCGTAAGCGATCTTCTTCAAGTCCACCTGCCGCGAATCGTAAACATATTCGTATGCGGTCCCAGGACCTGTGATGCGGATGCCATACTCGTGTGGCTTCGTGTAGTAGGGACTGAAGCGTTCCAGCCAGAATTTCCCGGCCCCCTCCGGTGGATGCAGATGGAACAGCGATGGAATGAGGTTGATCTGACGGCGATAGTCCTCGTTCGTCTCTCCTGGAAATCCGAGCAAACAATTCCAGGATACTGCGATATGATAGTACGAGCTCCACTTGAGGCAGACAATATTCTGCATCGGCGTCACACCCTTGTCCATCGCCTGCAGTTGATTGAAGCTCAGACTCTCCAATCCCGGCTGCATGCACTTGACCCCTCCGGCTGCGAGCGTTCGAATCTGGCTCTTATGCAAGTTGCTCTTGGTTTCAATAAACACATCGAGGTCACAGTGATCAGCCGCAAACCGACCGAAGAGGTTCTCCACATATTTCATGTCGATGATGTTGTCCACCAATCGAAATCGCATCGTATCGTATCGGCTGGAAAGATAGGCCATCTCCCGAGCCACTTGTTCAGATGATTTCGCTCGAAACTTCATGCTTTGGGCATTCAATCCACAAAAAGTACAGTGATGTTTTTCTCCCCACCAACAGCCTCGTGAACCTTCATAGAGCAGGATCCGATCGAGCCCCTTCGCGGCCTCCCCCAGCTCAGCCAGAAGATGATAGTAATCGTCATAATCGGGTGGCCCAGTATTCGCGAAGTCCGAGAAGAGTGAGTGATTCGGAGTGAACGCGATCCCCGCTCCCTCTCGATAGGTCACGCCGGTGGGCGCAACCCCCGTCTTTCCCTCGAGGAGATACCGAACCAATTCCGGAAACACCTCTTCTCCTTCTCCCACCACCACATGATCAATGAAGGGAAAGGCACGGAAGTACTCCAGTCCCATCTCGCCGTCGTAGTTGGCTCCACCGAAGACGATCGTCACGTTGGGATAAAGGTCCTTGATGAGTTTCGCCATCGTCAGGCTCGCGACGTTTTGATCGAAGGTGGAGGTGAAGCCGACAAGCTTATACTGCCCCCAGTCGATTGCCGTCAGAGCCCAGGTCAAGAACTGTGGCGCCGCTCTCGTCGCCATGTCTTCAAAAAACGAGACCGGATGTCCGCTCTCCTTGGCGACTTGCTCAAACACCGGCTTGAATAAGCGGGGATACTCCGCCCGCTTCGGATTGTCGCGGAACAAGAGGTATGAAAAGAGCCATTCGCCAAACAGTGCCCGTTTCTCGCAGATCATTTCATAGAGGGGTACGCCGATCTTGAGGGCAAAACGCACGTTCAGATGATGGCAGTCAACGGGGATCCCTTTCGATTTGAGCAGCGTGGAGAGTGTGCCCAGTTGGATCGAAGGGTACTTCGAGTAGCTGAACGGCATATTGACGAGCGCCACCTGGGCCTTGTCGCTCATCTGATGCCTCGTGGGTTCATGATGCAACCATCTGATTTGCAGTTAATTGGCAGCCGCACGAAACGGCTCAAACTCGCGATCTGCTTTGGCGGCCATATAAAAATCGCTCTCCGTCAGGCCATTGATCTTGTGAGTCCAGATCTCGACTTTGCATTTGCCCCAGGCAAGATAGAGATCGGGATGGTGGCCTTCCGCTTCCGCCACGCCTCCCACCTTGTTCACGAAGGCCAGGGCCTGGGCGAAATCCTTAAACGTGTATAAACGCTCAAGATGGCCGGCCTGGTTCAGCGACCAGCCGCGGCCGAGCTCCTTTAAAAGCACCTGCGTCCGATCGGCGGGTAGTGGCGGTACCCCGCCTCGGCAAGGCACGCATGTGTTGTCGGCTAAGCTCATCGTGGGCCTCCCTTCACAAGTGGATTCAGATTAAGGCGTCACACGGTCGATGGCGTCTGCGTAGATGATGGGAATCCCTCGAGGATCATTTTCATCCGCGACTGCGACTCCACGGATGCGCAGTTGTTCGTTCTCGACAACCGGTCGCATCGCGTTCGGCTTGCAGGTTCCGGCCACTCCGACCTGGATGGATCCGGACTGATCTTGCAGCATGAACAGTTGCGCGTCGTAGATGGCTCCCCCGGCGCAGCGATGCGCCCTGAATCGCGGTGGCAGTTCCGTCACCTCGCTTGCCCGTCCTTCCACGATGACAACTTTAGCCTGATAGTCCTTAGGATGTTCCATAATCTTGGCGATGGGCAGGATCTCGTCGGCCAGCGCCGACGGGTTTAGGCTGAGCCCATACAGTATCAATGACAGGCCAAGAATAAAATAGGGCATGTGACCTCCTTTATTCGCCTTCGTCCGGCGCGCCGCCTGTTTTTGCCAGATCGTCAAGCTTGATCTTCTCGGGATTGAATTTCTCCGCGGCTTTGGTCATCCGATCCAGCGCGTCATCGAATGATAGGGGAGGAGCATCCTTTGGGCGGAAGCGGATGGGATTCACGCGTGCGACCACGAAGCTCTTCAGATAGGGGCTCGTCAATCCCCTTGCTTTGAGCGCCTCGACTTGCCGTACGATCGTATCGTCAAGTGCGAGCACCGTGCGGGCACGTTCCCGCCTCAGTTCGATTGCCGTGCGCATCGATTTCTTCAAAAATTCATCCACCCGCTTCAACACCGGATTGTAGGCCCCGCCACTGAATCTGGGCCGCTCTTCATAACACAGACCCAGCGTAATGAAGGCCGGCTCCTCGAATTCCAACGCATAGGTCTCTTCCGTCGCATCATCGAGCCGCGCCAGTTCCTTGTACATACGGATAACTTCCAGGGACTTTTCGCGCAGATTGTGTGCCTTCTCTGTGTTCATCGCGAGAATCTGATAGGCCGCCGCCGCCTCCGGTACCACAATCGCGACGATGCTCTTCGCTCCCAGCGTCTTCATCGCTGAGAGCCGATGGTTGCCATTGGGAGTCCAGTATTTCGCAGTCTGGACACCCTTTGGCGCACATACTGCAACGATCGGATCGAGAAACCTCCCAATCTTACCGATCACGAGTTCTAACTTGCGAACGTGTGTGTCCGAGAGATTGCGCTGAAAAGGGGTCGGCTCAACGAATTCGATCGGCAAGGCAGCCAGCACCACCCAGCGTCCACCATAGGGCTCCCGATAGATCGCGAGGACCTTTCCGCCATCACCCTCGATCGCTCGATGCAGTTCAGAGACATCGTTCGGGGGCGCCGCTGCTTGGAGTTCAGTCGCAGCCAACCCTGTCGACGCAAGAGCAGGTTGGCGACGCCGTCGCCCAACAGCGGCGGCACGAGGAACTTTGCGTGGCTTCTCAGGCATTACTCAATATGGTAGGGAAGGAGCGGAAGAAAAGAAAGCCCCGATTTTCACCCAGCCACACACGCCATGAGCCATCCATCAATCAGTGACCCAGAAGAACCAAGAGCGTAACTTTGCGGTGTGTTGAGGGTCTGACCGACAGGAAAACGTCGTAGGAAAAATTCTTCAATAGCCTGCTAGTACGGCACGGGCGACCCTGCACTAAGGTGGGAGGTCGCCCGTGTGTGGCGCTTAGGACGCCGAGTCAGCTATGGATTTGTTTCGGCCCAGATAAAACTGAGGCCCGCGCGACACGCAGAATATTGGGCGCTGATCGGGGGAAAGCAAATTGGTCCCAGGCGCTTATGTTCCTCGCGCCAGCGTCGAGTTCTCCTGATGAAAACAGGCTAGTGTCCTAATTGGTCTTTGGTGCCGTTTCGGCACAGCCAGTGGAGAACCGGCTAGCACGACCGATCAGAAACCCGCCCTCGAGTCGGCGGGCCTGTGTGGCCAGGTGGAGTCAGGTCATCCATCGCTACCCTCCTCTCTTGGAAAGTTGGCGGGGGAACCCGTTGACAGCCGCGCGCCCTGTCCAGCCCCCCTGATCGAATGAATGGGCCGTAGTTTTCTCTTACGCCCATTAGAAAAACGTGTCAATGGAGAAAAGCATTTTCC
>DATENE010000047.1:0-2993 GCA_035275205.1 Nitrospiraceae bacterium | reverse complement strand
TTACACGCCGGCAGGCGCATTGCGAGAAACGTTGAAAGTCATCAAGAAAGCCTTTCCTTTGGCCACCTGCACCATCGAGATCAATGGCAAGGCGGAGAGAGCCTGTATCGAATTCGAGATCAAACGGTGCATGGCGCCCTGCACCGGCAATCAATCGAAAGAGGACTACCGCCACATCGTTGAGCAGGTGCGCCAGTTTCTCGAAGGGCGCGACCATGAATTGCTGGACGACCTACGAACTCAGATGGAAGCGGCGGCGGAGCGCGAGGAATTTGAGGAGGCGGTGCGCCTGCGCGATCGGCTCTTCAACATCGAACGCACACTCGAGAAGCAACGCATCACCCAAACGACGACGACTGACCAAGACGTGATCGGCTTGGCGCGGCAAGGCTCAGCGGTCGATCTCCAGATCCTCTTCGTACGCGGCGGCCTCCTGATCGGACGCAAAGACTTCTTTTGGCCTCATTCAGCCGACGCCGGCGACGAAGAACTCGTTCGATCGGCCATTGAGCAGTTCTATAACAAGGACGGCCAGCCGCCCAAAGAGCTGCTCATCCCCACCGGCCTCGATGACGCCACGGTGATCGAAGAGTGGCTCTCAGGCAAACGCGGGAACGCCGTCCGCGTTGTGGCACCCGAGCGGGGCGTCAAACACCAATTGCTGCTCTTGGCGGAAGAGAACGCCGCCGCTGCTGTCGCCAATCACCTGCGAGACGAAGAAATTGGGCGGCAGGCCGTCGAAGAACTCAAGCGGCTTGTACGATTGGACAACGCGCCTCGGCGTATCGAAGGATTCGACATCTCCAACACCATGGGCAACCAGTCTGTCGCGTCCATGGTCGTATGGGAAGACGGCCAGATGAAGAAAGCCGACTACCGCCGGTTCAAGATTCAAACCGTGACTGGCGCGAACGATTTCGCCAGCATGCAGGAAGTCGTCACGCGCCGCTACGGGGACAGCGAGAATCTCGCGCGTCCGGATCTCATCCTCATCGATGGAGGGTTAGGCCAGCTCGCTGCAGCCATGGAAGGGCTGAAACAGGTCGGTCATCAGGACCTGGCAATTATTGGATTGGCTAAAGCGCGTGGCGAGAAAGACGAGCGGATTTTCCTGCCCGGTCGAAAAAATTCAATAGCGCTTCGCGCGAACTCACCGGCTACCCATCTCGTGCAACGCATTCGTGACGAGGCCCATCGATTTGCGATCACATTCCACCGCAAACTGCGCGGCAAGGCCCTTATGGCCTCTCCTCTCGATCAGGTCATCGGTATCGGCGAAATCAAACGGGCTCGGCTGCTCAAACAGTACGGCAACCTGGCGAACGTTGCTGCCGCAACAGATAGTGAATTGGCGGCAGCTGGCCTCGATGCAAAGACGGTTGTGGAGATGCGGAAAGCCCTTTCGAAAGTCACGCCGTCTCGTAGTTGAGCACGGTCATCTGTGAGGTCTGTCCGGTTCATCTGGTTTATTTCGTGTATTTCGTTGGTCTGGTTCAACCGATAAACAAGACCAACCACATCCACCCCATGAACAAGACGGGCTGGCGGACTTTTTCAACATCCTGCTAAAACATGAATTTAAAGCTAAAGGTTCCCAAATGGACAAAGGCATGATATGTCCCGTCAACGGTGGGATTGAGATTGCCGGTAACCGTCCGCGACTCATAGAACCATTCCTGATAGGCCACATCGAATCCAATCGCCTTCGGCCAGAGCGCGGATGTTCCTCCGCAAGGCACCATTCCCAGAAACCGGCCCTGGCCCTTACACAAGAATCCCGCTCCAAGCGACAGCGTGTTGGAAGATAAAGAAATGATCCCCGGGTTGAACGTCAAGTCGGGAACGGGATTCTCGGTATGTGTGTACCCCGATCGGACCGCCACATCCCAATGAGGCAACCATTCGGGATCAAGCCATTTGTATTCGGTGCCGATCGCCACGACCGGCACTGTCTTCCATTGTTGTGGCTGCGGGACGACCGCGCCGGAAGAAAGATGGATGTCCAGGTTACGATTCGATTTCCACTCGACATATTCCACGTCGAGTTCCAGTTTCCACTCCCGCTCTCTCGTACGAACCGGCCAAATTGCGATCCCCCCAGCAAAAATCTGTGGAAGCACGAGATTAGTGGATGCATCGGCAACCTTTGCTCCATTGACTAAAAATGAACCACTTAGCGGCAGCACTGCCTGGGTGCGATAGACCAGTCCAACGGAGGCGATCGGTTTGCCATCGCTGTTTCTCAGTGGTGTGTACAGTAGGCTGAAGGCTGCGCCCGCCCCCGTTCCGTTGCCGTTGAATTCGAGGGAGGCACCGGCAAGCGCTCCGCTGCCCACTTGCCGTTGTTCCGCATGCCCTTGTCCAAGAAAGCTTGCGAAGGTATAAATATCTGCATTCACTCCGATAGCCAACTGATCATTCACCTTATAGGCTATGGTCGGCTTAATATCGAGGAGTGGAAGCGCTGCAGAGGTGACGGCTGTGTTGAAGGGGCCATCCACAGGATAGCGGGTATTCAACCCGAATGGTGAGGTGAGACCAAGTCCGACCGTCACACTTGATAGTCTGTCCCAACCAAAATATCCCAGGTTTGCACTGATATAGGAATGACTCGGTGGGGGAAATGCGACACTTCCTCCAAAGTCCCCTCGAGTGTCTACCCCGGTCGGGCTATTGAACTTGATGGACCCGCCAACCAGGTTAGTTCCAGCGACGACTTGGACTCCATTCACCTGGCTCAGTCCGGCTGGGTTGTAGTGAATGGCAGATGCATCATCGGCCTGTGCGATAAAGGCATTCCCCTGTCCAGTCGCCGATGCCCCCTGTGGCTGGAAGCGAAGGGCTTGCGCATGTCCGAGCGACGGACAGAGTATGCAGGCGAGCCCCAGAGCCAAGAGGCATCGTTGGTTCACTCCATAATCCTCACAGAACGGTCGCCTTCGCTGACAGACTTGAGATTACGCATAAGTATTGATAAACACGCTTTGAAAGCT